>CAYMTP010000021.1:0-20625 GCA_964393435.1 uncultured Lachnobacterium sp.
TATACTATTATTAAAACAAGAAAACAAACAAGTGTTCGCGAACAAATGTTTTGATTGCGGCGAAAATGAACAATTTTAGAACAAAATAATTATGAAAAGAGAACGATTAAAAAGGAGAATATTTTATTATGGCAAGAGAAGATAAATTAAAAGCATTGGATGCAGCGATTGCACAGATTGAAAAACAGTATGGTAAAGGTTCAGTCATGAAATTAGGCGAAAACGCTGCTAATATGAACGTTGAAACAGTACCTACAGGTTCTTTAAGCTTAGATATTGCATTAGGTTTAGGCGGCCTTCCAAAGGGACGTATTATTGAAATCTATGGACCAGAATCTTCTGGTAAGACTACAGTAGCACTTCACTGTGTAGCAGAAGTACAGAAGGCTGGCGGTATTGCGGGATTTATCGATGCAGAACATGCATTAGACCCAGCTTATGCAAAGAACATCGGTGTAGATATCGACAATCTCTATATTTCGCAGCCAGACTGCGGAGAACAGGCATTAGAGATTACAGAAACTATGGTGCGTTCAGGTGCAGTAGATATCGTTATCGTTGACTCTGTTGCAGCATTGGTTCCTAAGGCAGAAATCGATGGTGATATGGGAGATTCCCATGTAGGTTTACAGGCGAGACTTATGAGTCAGGCTCTTCGTAAGCTTACTGGTGTTATCAGCAAGTCTAACTGTATCGTTATCTTTATTAACCAGTTACGTGAAAAAGTAGGTATCATGTTTGGTAACCCTGAAACTACTACAGGTGGTCGTGCGCTCAAGTTCTATTCTTCTGTACGTTTAGATGTTCGTAGAGTAGAAGCATTAAAGCAGGCTGGCGAAGTAATTGGTAACCATACCAGAGTAAAAGTTGTTAAGAATAAAGTGGCGCCACCATTTAAAGAAGCAGAATTTGATATCATGTTCGGTCAGGGTATTTCCAAAGAAGGTGACATCCTCGACTTAGCAGCAAATGTTGGTATCATCAGTAAATCAGGTGCTTGGTATGCTTACGAAGGTGACAAGATTGGTCAAGGTCGTGAAAATGCAAAGAATTACTTAAAGGATAATCCAGCATTCTGCGATATGATTGAGACAAAAGTTCGTGAACATTATTTCTCACATCCAGAAGACGTGGCTGAAGTTGACCCAGCAACAGTAGAAGATGATGAATAATTGGAATTGGTAGGTGCTTATGATGAGTGCTGAAAGTATACAGGTTATTCGATTTGAGAAATTAGAGAAGGGAAAACGTCGTATTCGTTTTGAGAATGGAGAGAGTTGTATCGTATATTATTCAGAGATTCGTGGACTACATCTAGAAGAAGGTACTTATGTATCTTATGAAGTTTATGAGAAGATTTTCAAAGAGATTGTTGGAAAGCGTGCAAAGAAGCGAGCACTGCATCTTTTAGAACAGATGGATCGAACAGAACAGCAGCTTCGCGAAAAGCTTATGGCATCAGAATATCCGACTAGATGTGTTGACGAAGCTATCGAATATGTGAAAAGCTTTCATTATTTGGATGATCAGAGATACGCAGAAACCTTCACTCGATACAAAAAGGATAAGATGAGTCGTCAGCAGATTAAACAGAAGTTGATGATGAAGGGCGTATCCCGAGAGATTGTCACTGAGGCCATAGAAGAGGAATATGATGTAGATGAAACAGTACATATTCGAAGCATCTTAGAGAAAAAGAACTTCTCCAATGATACAGCAGATGATGGCGAGTTTCGCCGTGTATACAATTATCTCCTTCGTAGAGGGTTCCGAAGTAATGACATATTAAAAGAGATGAAACATACAGGAACAGACTGGTAGTAGCCAGTCTGTTTTTGAGTAGAAGGATAGTAATAGCTCAACGAGCACCATTTGCTTATTTAGTAGGTTATGGCTTAACTGTTACTATATATTGCTTGACATATCTAGTGAAAAAGTATAAAATTTATATGTTGTAAACTATGAACACGCACAAGTGTTTTTGTTATATGTACAATGAAAATTAAATAAAGGAGGTGCTCCTGTATGAGTCCAATTCTTGTTGCAGTGATTTGTATAGTCGTAGCTGCTGTTACAGGTGTTGCAGTTTGGATCGGTGCTGGTATTTTTCATAAGAATTCAGCGAAATCTAAAATCGGTAACGCAGAAGAACGTGCTAGAGAGATTATTGATGAAGCAGTAAAGACAGCGGAAAACAAGAAGCGTGAATCTATGCTTGAGATTAAAGAAGAGTCTATTCGTGCTAAGAATGAACTTGACAAAGAAATCAAAGAGCGTAGAAAAGAAATTCAGCGCAATGAGAGTCGTATTGTTCAGAAAGAAGAAAATCTGGATAAGAAACTGGAAGCGATTGAAAAGCGTGAAGCTAGCTTTACAGCAAAAGA
Organism: uncultured Lachnobacterium sp.; assembly: GCA_964393435.1. Taxonomy (GTDB): domain Bacteria; phylum Bacillota; class Clostridia; order Lachnospirales; family Lachnospiraceae; genus Roseburia. The sequence goes on from CAYMTP010000021.1 coordinate 2,385, forward strand.
AGAAGAACTGAACAAACAGAAAGCAGAAATCGCTGCTTTGAATGAACAGCGTATACAGGAACTTGAAAGAATCTCTGGATTAACCTCCGAACAAGCAAAAGAATATCTCTTAAAGACCATTGAAGAAGATGTTAAACTTGATACTGCAAAATTAATCAAAGAATTAGAAAACAAAGCAAAAGAAGAAGCAGCTAAGAAAGCAAAAGATTGCGTTGTAACAGCTATTCAGAAATGTGCAGCGGATCATGTTGCTGAAACTACAATTTCTGTAGTACAGCTTCCAAATGACGAAATGAAAGGACGTATCATTGGTAGAGAAGGACGTAACATCCGTACTCTTGAAACAATGACTGGTGTTGATTTGATTATCGACGATACACCAGAAGCTGTTATCCTTTCAAGCTTCGATCCTATTCGTAGAGAAGTAGCTCGTATTGCTTTGGAAAAATTAGTCGTAGATGGCCGTATTCACCCAGCTCGTATCGAAGAAATGGTAGAAAAAGCTCAAAAAGAAGTTGAAGTCATGATTCGTGAAGAAGGTGAAGCTGCCGCACTTGAAGTAGGCATTCATGGATTACATCCTGAACTTATCCGCTTACTTGGTAAGATGAAATTTAGAACAAGCTATGGACAGAATGCACTTAAGCATTCCATCGAAGTTTCACAACTTACAGGATTACTTGCCGCTGAAATCGGTGAAGATGTACGTATCGCAAAACGTGCTGGTTTATTACATGATATTGGTAAATCAGTTGACCACGATATGGAAGGTTCACACATTCAGCTTGGTGTTGAATTATGTAAGAAATACAAAGAGTCTGCTCTTGTGATTAATGCAGTAGAATCACATCACGGCGACGTAGAACCAACTTCTCTTATCGCATGCCTTGTACAGGCAGCTGATACAATCAGTGCTGCTAGACCAGGTGCTAGAAGAGAAACATTGGAAACATATTCTAACAGATTAAAACAGTTAGAAGACATTACAAATGGTTATAAGGGAGTAGAAAAATCTTTTGCTATCCAGGCGGGTAGAGAGATTCGTATTATGGTAGTTCCTGAACAGATTAGCGATGCAGATATGGTACTTATGGCTCGTGACATTTCTAAACAGATTGAATCTGAATTAGAATATCCAGGCCAGATTAAAGTAAATGTAATTCGTGAATCTCGCGTAATTGATTACGCAAAATAATTAGCGTAGCTATTAAAGCACTAAAAGAAAATGGCTGAAAATCCTATATTTCATTTGAAATAAAAGGGTTTTCAGCTTTTTTGATTTTCTGTTTTATACTATAGTTTACTACTTGATACGAGCAAATTGGTGTCAATCTGGTGTCAAATTGGTGCAAAAATTTTAAAATTGGTGCAAGAAAAAAACAAGCCTATATTTATTTAAAAAATATTTTTACTTTTATCTTATTGGTGGTTTTATAATTATAACAAGTGATAAGATAAGCGTAAAAAATAGGGAATATAAACTAGTAAATTTCAGAAACGAATGATGAAATTAATAATTTTATTTGTATTTTGTAATGTATAAATTGGGCAATTTGCGAACGTAGTGAGCAAGTTGCCTTTTATCATTTCAAAAGAGGAATATGTAAATGTGGACACGATACGACTGGGCGTATGGTGTCCACTAGAAAATGTCTACAGGTTTCCAAATGAAAGTTTGCGACCCAAGAAGCAATCTTTCAGGGCGACCCTTAAGGATGCGTGATGCGAATAGCATGACGCAAGCCCTTGCACACATTTCATTATTTTTAATTTCTAAAAAAATGCAAGAGCGTTCATTAAGATTCAGTTTCTTTTAAAAGGAGCTGAACATAATATATATGTAGCTTAAAATACATTAATAAAAATTAATATTGATAAAATGTAATGAATATTATATAATTTTCATTACAAATAAGAAAGGAGGATGTTTATGAGCACAATAAGTAAAATGATATATGAGCGAATAGAAAGTATGGAAAGAGAAGCAGTGTTTGTGGCATCTGACTTCACGGATATTGCTGATATTAATACAATTTGGCAGGTGCTTTCAAGACTAGAGCAGAAAGAGAAGATAAAAAGGATATTTAGAGGAGTTTATTATCGCCCAAGATATAGCGAGTTATTGGATGAATATGAGATGGCATCACCACATCAGGTAGCATTGGCATTGGCTCGTAATTATGGATGGACAATTGCACCATCAGGAAATACAGCTTTGAATCAGCTGGGATTGTCTACACAGGTTAGTGCGAAATGGTCATATATCAGTGATGGTCCATATAATACATTTGAGTTTGGAAATATTCAGATTGAATTTAAACATCGTAGTAATAAAGATATATCGGGTCTTTCACCTAAATCTGCATTAGTTATACAAGCAATCAGAGCATTGGGAAAAGATAGTATTACAGTTGAAGATATAGAAAAAATAGGTTCGCTACTTACAACGGAAGAAAAAGCAGTTTTGCTTAAAGAAGCGAAGCAGTCTACAGCATGGATATATAAATATATTAAGAAAATCTGTAAGGGGGAGGAAAATGTATAAAGTTGCAAATTTATCAAATGACGACAGACAGATACTTTTTAGAAATACATCTCAAAAAATAGGAATACATGAAGCCATTGTAGAAAAAGACTTTTGGGTATGTTTTATGTTGGACTATTTGTTTCATAAATGTAAATGGAAAGATGCTTTTACATTTAAGGGTGGTACGAGTCTTTCGAAATGTTATTCATTAATAAAACGTTTTTCGGAAGATATTGATTTAATATTGGACTGGAGAGTGCTGGGATATACGTTGAATGAGCCTTGGAAAGAACGTAGTAATACACAGCAGGACCGATTTAACAAAGAAGCAAATGAAAAGGCGGAAGTGTTTTTGAAGGAACAGTTGTTGCCTTTAATGATATCTGATTTGTCAGAAATACTGGAAGAACCTGTAAATCTGTACATAGAAGATTCTGATAAGCAAACAATTTGTTTTGCATATCCAAACATTTTTAATAATGATGGTATCTTGCAGATTATTCGTTTGGAAATTGGTGCTTTAGCTGCATGGACTCCTTCCAAAGAGAAAGTGATTTGCCCATACGTAGCTGAGTTATATCCAAAAGTGTTTGAGCAGACTGATACTAGTATTTTAACAGCTGCAGCGGAACGTACATTTTGGGAAAAGGTGACTATATTGCACCATGAAGCTAATAGACCAGAAAATTCAGATATGCCTAAGAGATACTCTAGACACTATTATGATTTATACTGTATTGCAAATTCGGAAAATAAACAGATGGCTTATAATAATCTGGATTTATTAAAGAAGGTTGTAGAATTTAAGATGAAATTCTATCCACGTAAGTGGGCAAAATATGAAGATGCTGTACCAGGTACTATTAAGTTATTGCCACCATCATATAGATTATCCGATTTAGAAAAAGATTATATCAGCATGAGTGAAATGATGTTTGGAGAATATCCAGAGTTTGGAGAATTGATGAAGTTTATTGGATGTCTAGAGGAAGAGATAAATAATTTAAAAGTGGACACGATACGCAATTTGGGCTTTTAAAGCCATAAATCCTCCTAAAAACAATACAAACAAATGTTCGATAAAATATATCACGGACACTTAGATTCGTCAATAAAATTTGATGGATTTTAGTGTCCGTTTTTTTGTGCTTAAAATTTGCTACAACTAGGATGAACAAAGAAACAGAGTGCCTCGAAAGAGGAGGAAAGGAGCGTAAAAATGGGAAAAAGAGTAATCAGCATGGATTCAAAAAGCATGGTATATCATAGGTCTAATTGTCGGTATGCAAAGCAAATACATGAGAAGAACAAGGTGCAGATAAAACGCAACGATATAGAAAACTATGGTTATAGACCATGTAAGTGTTGTAGTAGTGTACGTGGAATTTTCAATAATGAAAAAGGGAATATTCTGAAATTTACAGAACAACATGGTATGGATGTAGATTTGCTGGATAACAAACTTTACATACGTACCGATGTGGGATGTTGGAAAATTCGATACAAACCAGATTTGGACAAGTTGGTATTACTTCATAAGAATTATGTGGATGGACGAATCGCATTGGACAAAGTGGAAAATGGTCAATACCATAGACAAGTTGATATTTTTCAATCAGATTCGATTATGAAGTACATACATTATATCTATGAACATGATAGATATAAGAAAATCAGCATAACGGATTACAGACAGTTGCCACAGGATACGAAAAAGCAGAAAGCACATTATAGGTCTGCAATGAAAAGAGAAAGAAGACGTAGTGCCAGACGTTTAGATAGTTTATTTGCTGAGATTGAGAGAAAAGAAGGAATTAAAGCATTATCGTTTTGTTAAAACTTAAGCATATAGGAAGGAGATTTCATTTATGGAAAAAATTTATTTTACAATCACAGGAACACAGCATCATTTTGGAAAAGAGTTTATCGAAGCAGCAATGGAAGTAAAACTGGTAAAAGAACCGGACAATGAGCATGACAAAGAAGCGATTAAGGTAGAAATGGAAGGTCTTGGAACAATTGGCTATGTAGCAAATAGTCCATATACCGTAAAGGGCGAGAGCATGAGCGCAGGCAGACTATATGATCGAATTGGAGATACAGCGTATGGTGTAGTGAAATACGTTCTGCCACAGGGAATCCTTTGTGAGCTGAATGAAAAGAAAAAAGACGTGGAGGAAAATGAGTATGAAAATATTTAAAAGTATTCTAAATCTACTAAGTGCCATCTTTTTATGCGGACTTACGATTACAAAAGATGTGAGATATGCGGTTGCGTTACTCATTAGTTCTGGAACAGGATTAGGAATCGCTGTATTTAACTGTTAAAAGCAAAATCAAAAAGGGCATAGATATGAAGAAAAAAGAGTTGTTTAAAAATTTTTATTCACCATATACAGAAGATGATATGGAAACAATGGATGATTGGTATGAAAGATATTTAGAGGATGAAAATAGAAAAATCTTAGTTAACAACAAATATTTTTCTAAAATCATATATAGATGTGAATTTCATATTAAGAAAGAATTTTGTCTTCTAGTAGCTATTGAGCCACAGGATAAATTATATAAAGGTGATGTCTTAGTAGATGAATGTGGGAATGAGTTTATAATAGACGGATTTGAAATGATACGTTTTTCTGGTAACATTCCTGAATGGTATTCTAAAATCGTTCCAGTATCCATTGTAGGTAAAAGTTATGATTTAGGTGAGTATTTATCGAAAAAATAAAGGTTCTAATGGCAATTTGTTCACCCAACGGGGGAACAAGTTGCCTATTTTCGTTTTCGCACATAGATATCGTAAATCGAAGAACACGATGTGAGACATGGTGTTCCTCGCCACGTCCTTCCCCTAGAAAATGGCAATTCTGCTTCGCAGATTTGCCTTGGCATTCGTATGGAATAACGGGCTGGGAAGGGGAGTGTATTTTTCAGATAATAATTAACGAAGTAAGTTATCAGATATCTTATAATATAAGAAAAAGATTGTAACACTTCTTATATTTTGGTATAATTTTAGAAAATTAAATTGTAATAAATGATGCTTTTTGTGTAACATAGCAGGAATAATATAAAAAGGAGCGACGAGATTATGTATTGTAGGTATTGTGGAAATGAATTAACTGAGGGTGATAAAGTTTGCAAGAATTGTAAAATTGAAGTGGATTATAATGATGTAAATGAGATAGAAAAAGAGGAAACTATGTCAAATAGCAGAAACACGCGTGCAGGAGCAAGAATTATATTGGCTGTACTTGTGGTGATATTCGTGGGAATAGTGATTGCTTTTTTCAGACCATCGTCAGATGAAAATGTAGGGGATATAGAAAATGGCAATGATACTTATAATGATGATTTAGGAGAGAGTGAAGGATATATTGGTGCAGGTGGTAATTGGATAGATGAATATATAGAAGTTGTAGATAATAAAAATGGTAATACCCTGGCAAATCTATACAACGATGGCTGGGTAGCAGAACATGGGGAATGGACTTATATGGCTGTACGTGGTCGTATATTAAAAGAGAATACAACAACAGGTGAAAAAGTACAGGTCTATGATTTTCAAAATGAAGACGTTGCAATAACAGATTTAAGTGTTATTGGAGAATATGTATATTTTAAACATGAGGAATATGGATTATGCAGAACTAAAACAAATGGTACAGAATATCAGTATTTAAAGAATTATATAGGAGGTTCATCAAATAGTGCATGTATATATGATGGTTACTATTACAGGATAGGAAGGGAAAATGTTACAGCATCAACCTATGATTATTATTTAGAAAAAATAGATTTGGACGATGGAACAGTAGAAAGATTAGTAGATGACGTAGATGAAGATCTACGTTTAATTGGAATCATGGATGATTATGCATTTTTCAAAACATCATATTTTTCTTCTTTATCAGGTATTGGTTATGATAATTATGTATATTTAAAAGTAAGTTTAGATGATTATTCTGTAAAACAGTGCGAACTGAAAGTTAAAGATATTTCGGGTTCTGTTTCTAGTCCATATCTTACCAATGGGGAAATTATTGTTTTTACATATGACCATCATCAATCTCCACAAATTGTATATATAACTAATTTTGAGAATGAAAGCATGGAGCAGTATGCATATTGTGATAGAAATTTTGAAGGAGTGGATGTAAATTTTATTGAGGATAAAATAATATACACTCAGTCAGAGATTCTTCTTAGTGATGTCCAAGGATGCATTATGATGCTTGATAAGACAGGGAACAAAACACAGCTTGTTCCTGACGAACCAAATGAAGAAACTTTATGTGTTGCAAATGGTAAAATTTATTATCGTTATGGACGTGGGGCATATAGGGTAAATTTTGATGGAACAGGATTTGAAGAGATAAATCCAGATGAATTTAATTGTTTATATAATTAGTTGATATGTAAGGCAATTTGTTCACCCAACGGGAGACAAGTTGCCTTTTTCTGTTCACTCATAGATATTGTAAATCGAGGAACACGATGTGAAACATGGTGTTCCTCGCCACGACCTCCCCCTAGAAAAAGGCAATTCTGCCACGCAGATTTGCCCAGGGCGGCCCGTAGGGTGTGTGATGGGAGTGCAGTTGATTTTGTCACAATGGAGTGAGCATGACACAAGCCCCACCTTCCCCCATTCGAATCATTCCAATCGAACATCTCCGGACATTTCCCTTAGTAGAAAATAATAAAATATAGAAAAAACTATCTATTTTTCTCAAAAAAGTGTGTTTAATTCCTAGAAAAATTCAGTTTCTAAAGATGTAGAACCCTACACATCAAATAAAAGATAACATAAGCTGACCCAAAGCAGCCAACCTATAGAGAAGAAACCATGTACCATAAGTTTTATGGATAGAATTGCCACTATTACAGAGCTTACACCAGAAATCGTCGATAAGCCTTTTCCTTTTTCGTCGATTATTTGATGCATGAAGGGAAGAATACCGATGAAGAACTGATTCTGTTTCTACGAGAATTACAGTTCTTTTCATGGAAAGTCAGTAATGAATTACAGGAAATACCAACCTTAAATTTCGATGAAACAGCTTTTGTGAATGAACTTCTATATTCAGACAGAAAAGATGACCTCTATTGTCTTTTGGATAATGTAATTGCTTCCATGGATTATGCTGATCCGAACGGATTAAACGATGATATGAAAGAAGAGCTGGCTTGCTTAAGGCATAAACTATCCCTTTTAGATGAAGACAAAATAAAAAAGACAGCTATTTGAGAATGCTGCCTTTTTAGGAGAAGGTATTTTTACTATGGGGTTAGTAAAAACTATATATAATGTATTGGGGGGTTACAAATGGTATAATAGCACTTCTTTCAAAGAAAGTGTGCACAAACTTCACAAAAATTTGAAAACGTTTTCGTACATATTTAATAAGAAGAAACACATATCAACTTACAAAATGTCGTAAAATCATCCAATTGCACGTAAATCTATACAAAAAACAAGTAAATACAAGGGTCAATGCCCTGCTTTTTCAGTTTTAAACAATAAGAAATTAGAAAAAGGAGGTCTTTTTCACATCTACTTAAAAATGACCATGTAAAATAAATGATTATATGGTATAATTTTTAAAATAAATACAACTAAAGAAGGGTGAGAAAATGAGTGTAATTAAGTTAAATCTGAAAGAAATTATTTTTTGTATAATAGAACTGATTATAGGTATACTGCTTTTGATTAATCCAGTAAGTTTCACATCAGCCATTATTATATTATTAGGTGTGAGCATGGTTGCTACGGGTATTTTGTTCGGCTATAAATATTTTCGAATGAGTCCTGAACAGGCGAAAAAAGGAAATATGCTTACGTGGGCGATATTGCTTCTAATGGTAGGTTTGTTTTGCATTGTTCGCACGGATTGGTTTGTAGTGACATTTCCTGTTTTAACAGTTTTATATGGTATTCTTATGTTGGTGGCGGGCGTTTCCAAAATCCAGACCATGGTAGATATGCTTCGTTTGAAAAATAACAAATGGTTTTGGGCTGGGATTAATGCCGCAGTTAGCATTGTTTGTGCAGTTATTATTTTATGGTCGCCATTTGCTTCAACGGCAGTTCTTTGGATATTTGCAGGTATCTCAATGATTGTGGAAGCTGTTTTGGATATTGTAACGCTTTTCTTAGCTTATATTGGTAAAAAAGTTATAGAAGAAATTGTAGAAGAAATCGTAGAAGATACTAAGGATAATATTAAGGAAGATACATCAGTAGAAGAGCAGGATTATGTATAGTTATTCAATTACACAGTGGATATTATTTTTCTTTTGCTATGCATTTATAGGATGGATATGGGAATGCTCGTTTGTTTCCATAAAAGAGGCATGGAAGAATAAAAAATGGAAGTTTGTCAATCGTGGATTTTTGCACGGTCCGTTGATACCAATTTATGGATTTGCAGCAATTTCAATATTATTGGCAACCATTCAAATAAGAGAAAATACGTATGCCGTATTTATAATAGGTGCATTAACAGCTACTATATTTGAATTAATTACAGGAACATTAATGGAAAAACTGTTTAAGGTGAAATATTGGGATTATAGTAATTTGCCATTAAACTATCATGGACATATATGCCTGTTTGTTTCTTTGTTTTGGGGATTCTTTTCTGTTTTGTTGGTTCAAATCATTCATGTGCCAGTAGAGAGGGTTATATTACAACTAGCTATTATGCCATGTGAAATCGTAGCGTTTGTATTTATTATTATATTCACATACGATGTTACCACATCATTCAATGAAGCGATGGATTTGCGAGAGGTTTTGGAATCCTTGTCAGAGAATAATGAGACAATTAGACGTTTGGAACGCAGATTTGATGCAATAGTTGCATTTACACCTATTCCAGATGTAGATGATTTCCGAGATATGAAGCTTAGTGCGAAAGAAAATATCACATATCATGTGGAAAGATTGCACTGGATGAATGAAGAACGTATTAACAAAATTAAGGATTATATATCACTTCCTGAATTTGATGAATTGACAGAACGTAAGGAACTGTTAGAAAAGCTAGAGCTTCATCGTAAAAAAGTTATGGAAAAATCAAACAAACAGTTTATGCGTGCAATGAACCAATTGAAGCGAAATCCTGGGGTTAAATCTGAAAAATATCAAGAAATCCTAGATTTATTAAACGATTGGATTAAAGAGTAATGATTGTGTTTCTAAATAAAAACTGGTAAAATTAATGTAAATAAATATTTCAAACTATTTAGGAGAACAAACATGTCAGATAAAATTAAACGTTTGAAGAGAGAGTTGGTATACCAAGGAAGTATTCTTGATATTTACAACGATACTATGGATGTAGGAAATGGAAAGATTGAACAGTGGGACTTTGTAGCTCACAGAAAAGGTGCAGCCTGTATCGTGCCAGTTTTGCCGGATGGAAAAATCCTCATGGTGCGCCAGTATCGTAACGCAATCGAAAGAGATACGTTAGAGATTCCTGCGGGAGCAAGAGATAGTGTGACTGAAGATACGATGGTATGTGCGGTTAGAGAATTAGAAGAAGAGACTGGATACAAGAGCAATAAAGTAAGCAAACTGTTGGAACTTCGTACTACAGTTGCCTTTTGTAATGAAATGGTAGATGTATATTTGGCAGAGGACTTATATCCAGGCCAGCAGCATTTGGATGATGCTGAAGATATTCGTGTAGAAGCTCACGAACTTAGCGAACTCTTAGAATTGATTTATAGCGGTAAAATGCAGGATGCGAAAACAGTGGCAGCAATCCTTGCTTATGCTTGTAAGAAAAACGCAGAAGCATAGAAAATATAAAATAGTATGACATATCAAAAGGAACTTGGACATATTATAGACTAGACGAAAGGATGGTTTGTAATATGAAAAAGTTCCTTATTGTTTTGATTATAATATTTATTTGTGGAATCCTTAGTGCAGATGTCTGTATAGAGCAAATCCAAGACAGTGCGGTCTTGATTGGGTTGGATTTTTATAAAGAATATGCCAATGCCAAGCTTGCATTTAAAGATGTGTTTTGGAATATTTTATACGAAAGAATAAAGATGTTTGGGGTATTGTTATTATTGTGCTTTACGCCTATTAAAGAAAAGATTGGTGTTATTCTTGCACCAGTGTTCAGCTTTATTTGGGGATTTTTCCTTATGAGCTGTATCATAGAACTTGGTGTAGCAGGACTGGTAGTAGGACTTGCTTCTGTCTTGCCACATGGTCTTTTGTATGGAGGTGTGATATGGATGGCATTGAGTAAGCGAAGAACAAGGAGCTATCATATGAAAGACAGAGTGGCACTTAATGTTGCTACATATATATTCATGATGTTGTTATTTATAACAGGGTGTGTTATGGAAAGCCTGGTTGGGACGCACTTCATTCCATGGGTGATCAGGCTTAGTCTAATTTAGATAAATGTATATTGAGAAAATATCATCTTATTTTGAAATTACAGGGGATTTATTTTTATAGAAGAGTAAGAAATGAGCCGTATTATATGATAAATGAACACCTTTTAGCGGCCGTCGTTACTTGACGAGTGGCAATGCAAGTTGTCACGAGGTTAGTAACGCAACGAGTCCGCTTAGAGAGAAAGCGTGTGTGAATTTAACATATAATACGGCTCATTTCGTAGTATTTAATTAGAATTAACAACCCTCTGCAAGATCATAAATAAGTCGTTTGGTATCTTCCCATCCAAGACATGGGTCTGTAATAGATTTTCCATAGATACCATCACCGATACACTGAGCACCTTCTTCAATATAGCTTTCAATCATAAGACCCTTTACAAGTTTATGAAGGTCTTCAGAATGACGGCGGCTGTGAAGAATTTCTTTTGCAATACGAATCTGTTCTTTGTATTTTTTGCCAGAGTTGGAATGGTTTGTATCGATAATAGCTGCAGGATTTACTACATCCATTTTTTCATACATTTCATGAAGTCTCATAAGATCTTCATAATGATAGTTGGAAACGTTGTTTCCGTGTTTGTTGGTTGCACCGCGAAGGATTACATGAGCATATGGATTGCCAGAGGTTTCTACCTCGTAGCCACGATGTACGAAATGGTGTGACTGCTGTGCTGCATAAACAGAGTTGAGCATTACGGAGAAGTCACCACTGGTAGGATTTTTCATACCAGAAGCTACATCAAAACCACTTACAGTTAGACGATGTTGCTGATCTTCAACAGAACGAGCTCCGATTGCAACGTATGCCAATAAGTCTTCTACATATCCCCAGTTTTCTGGATAAAGCATTTCGTCTGCACAGGTAAGACCACTTTCTGCGATAGCACGAATGTGCATTTTTCTCATGGCAATTAAGCCTTCTACCATGTTTTCTTCTTTTTCAGGATTTGGCTGTGAAGCAATTCCTTTGTAGCCTGTTCCATTTGTTCTAGGCTTGTTTGTATAAATACGAGGTACGATAACGATTTTTTCTTTTACATCATCCTGGATTTTGGTCAGTCGGCTTACATAATCACAAACAGAATCTTCGTTGTCTGCAGAACAAGGTCCGATAATTAATAAGAATTTATCTTCTTTTCCAGAGATAACGTCTTTTACCATTTTGTCGCGCTGTATTCTAAGTTCGGTCAGCTCTTTTGACAATGGATATTCACGTTTGATATCCTCTGGACTTGGTAATTGATTTAAAAATTTGAAACTCATAATAAAACTCCTCATCAAATCGTATAAATATTCATCTATAATAATATTTTTCTTTGCAAATGTCAATTTTTTGCACGCTTATTTCGTTGCAATAATTTATTGTTGTAGGTATAATGAAAAAAATGACTTAGGGGAAGGAAATAAGAAATATGTTACAAGTTAAAAATAAAATTATTGGGGAAGGGAAGCCATTAATTTGTGTGTCGGTTATGGATTCCAAGAAAGAAGATATTATTGCGGAAGTGAAGCGTCTAGTGGAGAATCAGGCAGAAATGATAGAGTGGCGTGTGGATGCTTTCAAAGGGGTGAATAGTCCAAATGCAGTTCGCGAAGTGTTAAAGGAAATTGCATTGCTTGTGAAAGATACGATTTTGGTGTTTACTTTCCGTTCCAAGGAGCAGGGAGGACAGTGTTCTTTAGGAAGTGAAAAAGTATATGATTTACATCAGGTTGCTGCGGAATCCAAAGTGGTGGACTTCATTGATGTAGAGTATTTTTATACAGAAGATGCCGATGAAGAGATTTACACTTTACAGAAGATGGGAGTTAAGGTGATTACTTCTCATCATGATTTTCATGAGACTCCATCTGCAGATGTTTTGTTTATGCTTTTGGAACAGATGAAGCATAGTAATGCGGATATTGTGAAGCTTGCGATGATGCCAAAGTGTACAGAAGATGTACTGCGTCTGTTATCCGAGACCAATCATTTCCATAAGAGATATCCAAAGCAGCCACTTATTACAATGTCGATGGGGAAACTTGGAATGGTTTCGCGTATTTGCGGGGAAACATTTGGTTCCTGCGTAACTTTTGGAGCAGGAAAAAATGCGAGTGCACCAGGACAGATTCCAATGAGAAAATTGGAAGAAATTCTCGAGATTTTAAGCCTTTCGTAAGGTTGACTTTTAGAGGTCCGTTTGATACACTATTTTAGATAAAGCAGCCGTAGTATAATGGATAGAACACAGGACTCCGACTCCTGGGGTGTGGGTTCGATTCCCGCCGGTTGCATTATGTTATTTTACGCGGAGGATAATATGAAAGATGTTTTAGATAAAATTAAGAAAGTGTACGAAGAAAAAATCGTTCCTTTCTTTAAGAATTTAGGAGAAAAAATGAAACCGTTCTGGGAAAAAGTGGTTGCATTCGTGAAGGAACAGAAACGTTATTTGGGTGTAGCAGGTCTTTTTGTAGTATTGGTTGTGGTATTAGTGTTCTTTTCGGGAAGCGATTTTAACGCGGAGCGTATTGCAAAGCAAAACAGTAAAGAAGTATCAGGTGAGGATTATGTTCCAGATGCGAAATTTGAAGTGGACGCTTATCCAGAAGTAAATGAATTGATAAAAGAGTATTTTAGTGCTTATGTAGCTGCCGATTTTGCTACATTAGAAGCTATAGTAACGCCATTGTCAGATATGGAAAAGAGCTATATTACTACAATGAGTCAGTTTTATGAAGAATATCAGAATATCAAATGTTATACCAAGCATGGTTTGTCAAAGGATTCCTATATCGTATCCGCGTGCTTTGATATCAAGTTTGCTGGACAGGAAGTAACTGCTCCAAGTATGGTGCTTTTCTATGTGCAGACAGATGAAGATGGTGCTTTATACATCAATAACTTGTATTCGGATTTCAATATGAAGTATTCAGAACTTGCAATTAATAAAGATGTATTCACAGCATTGAGAAAGTATACCACTCAGGATGATTATTTGGATTTGTTTAATCAAGTTGAGAGTGAATTTAGTAATTTGATTAGGGAAAATAACGAGATTTATCAGTTGACCAAACGTACCATTCCAGGTACTAGACAGGCTTGGGAAGATACTGTTTATTATGTAGAAAGCACAGAAGAAGTAGGTGGAACAGAAGAAACTGAGGTGACGGAAACTCCATCAGAAACCACTTCTGAGGAAACAGCTTCATCTGAGACTCCAGAGGTTTCGGAAACACCAGAACCAGTAGTGGAAAAAGTGATGATAGAGGCAAATCTGAATGTACGTGTTAGAAGTGGTGCAGGCACAAACTTCACAAAGGTTGGAGATGCACGTAATGGAGATGTATTCGTAAAACTTGGTGTAGAAACAGGCAGTGATGGTCATGAATGGATTAAGATTCAGTATAATGATTCCATAGTTGGATATGTAAGAGCAGATTTCACTGTGCCAGTAACAGAATAGAAGATGTAACGGAGGCTTGAAACATGAGTCTCCGTTATTTAAGTTTATAATTACTTTGACCAAAGGAATATATATATGGAAAAGAATGGAGTTAGAATCAACAAATTCCTAAGTGAAGCAGGCGTTTGTTCCAGAAGAGAAGCGGATAGAAAAATTGAAAATGGTGAAATCTCAATCAATGACCGTGTGGCGGCCATGGGTGATAAGGTAATGCCAGAGGATGTGGTATATGTCAATGGACGTCCTGTTCAAAAGGAAGAAGAGATGGTTCTTTTGGTTTTGAATAAGCCAGCGGGTATTGTTTGTACTGCAGAAAAACGCGAGAAAAATAATGTCATTGATTTTATGAAATATCCGAAACGTATTTATCCAATCGGACGACTGGATAAAGATTCGGAAGGCTTGCTCCTCATGACTAATAATGGTGAATTGGTGAACAAAATCATGCGTGCAGGAAATATGCATGAGAAGGAATATATTGTTACTGTAAATAAACCAGTTACTGACAGTTTTGTGAGAGGTCTTGCAGGTGGCGTACCATTGGTGGAGTTAAACACTACAACCCGTAAGTGCAAGGTAGAGAAAATTGGTAATCGCAAGATTCGTATCGTTTTAACCCAGGGTCTTAATCGTCAGATTCGCCGTATGTGCGAATACTTTGGTTATCGAGTTGAGAAACTAGAGCGTGTGCGCATTATGAATATTACTCTTGGCGATTTGAAGTCAGGGCAATATCGCGAAGTGACTGCGGAGGAGTATGCGAAGCTTATGCAGCTTACGAAGGCTTCTTCTAGTGCACCGATTGATTATGAAAAAAGGAAAAATAAAAATGGCAGATAAATTTAGTAGAATCGAAGAATTAGTAGAGCAACTGAATAAAGCGTCCGAAGCTTACTACAACGGACAGGATGAAATTATGTCCAATTATGAGTGGGATGCCATGTTTGATGAGTTGACTGCTTTAGAGGAAGAGACAGGTCATGTTCTACCAAACAGCCCAACGCAAACAGCAGGCTATGAAAGTACAAGTGGTCAGAAGGAAGCACATGAGTTTTCTGCCTTATCTTTAGCGAAAACCAAAAAGGTGGAAGAACTGGTAAAATGGGCAGAAGACTATCCAATCTGGTTGTCTTGGAAGTTGGATGGCTGTACTCTTGTTTTGACCTATGACAATGGAAAACTTACAAAGATTTTAACCCGTGGAAACGGTACAGTTGGAACCAACATCACCCACTTAAAAAATGCTATCAAAGGATTTCCTTTGGAGATTCCATATAAAGGGCACTTGGTTGTCCGTGGTGAAGCTGCAATTTCGTATTCTGATTTCGCTACAATTAACGATATGATAGAAGATGAGGATGAAAAATACGCAAATCCTCGTAACCTTGCATCTGGAACTTTAAACTTGGACGATGTAGAAGAGGTAAAAAATCGTCGTGTGCATTTCTATGCATTTACTTTGGTTTATATAGAAGAAACCATTGCCTCATGGGGCGAGCGAATGGACTATCTGGAAAAAATGAAATTCACTGTAGTAGACCGCGAAAAAGGCGATGCTAAAACCTTGCCAGAAATGATAGAGAAATGGACGAAGAGAGTAGAGTCTGGAAAAATGGATTTGCCAGTGGATGGTCTTGTAATCTGCTATGAGGATACAGATTATGCATCCACAGGAAGTGTCACAGGACATCATGCTACCAGAGCGGGCTATGCTTTCAAATGGCAGGATGAAGCTGTAGAAAGTAAGCTTCGTTATATTGAATGGTCTTGTGCAGTTTCGACGATTTCGCCAGTAGCAGTATTTGAGCCAGTACAGATTGAAGGAACTACGGTTTCAAGGGCTTCTCTTTGTAACTTAAGTGAAATCGAGCGTCTTGGTGTAGGTAAAGAGTGTACCTTAGAAGTCATCAAAGCGAATAAGATTATTCCAAAATGTATCGCCGTAAAGGATGCGGTGGGAGAAGTAGAAATTCCTACGGAATGTCCAGTTTGTAAGGCTGCGACTCGTATTCATACCAGTGTCAGCGGTACCAAGACCTTGCATTGTACCAATCCAGATTGTACTGCGAAAAATGTACAGAAATTCAGTCGTTTTGTTAGTAAAAACGCCATGGATATAGAGGGACTTTCCATTCAGACTATGCTTCGTTTTATGAATGAAGGTTTTATCAAAGAATATGCTGATATTTATCGCCTTTCTGAGCATTTTGATACGATTAGCAAGCTGGAAGGTTTCGGAGAAAAGTCCTGCGAAAATATGGGAAAGGCCATTGAAAAGAGTAGGAATATTCATCCAGTAAATTTGATTTTTGCTCTATGTATTCCAATGATTGGATTGGATGCTGCAAAGAAAATTGTAAATACCGTGGGCTTTGAATGTTTTCTAGAAAGAATGGAAGCAGGAACCGGATTTGAAGATATTGACGGAATTGGTGGCGAAAAATCCAATTCTATATTACAATGGTATAAAAATGAGAATAACCAGAGAATTTTGAAGAATCTTCTTCAGGTGGTAAATGTACAAAGCATCGAGAAGTTAAATACAGAAAATGGTCACTGCGTTGGTCTAACCTTTGTTATCACAGGAGATGTACATCATTTTAAGAATCGTGATGCATTTAAAGCTTATGTAGAAACAGAGGGTGGAAAAGTAGCAGGTTCTGTATCGGGCAAAACCAATTATCTGGTAAATAATGATGTAGAATCTACCTCATCAAAAAATAAAAAAGCAAAATCTTTAGGTGTACCTATTATTTCAGAGGATACATTTATTGAAATGTTTGGAGGATAAAATGCCAATTAAAATTCAGAGTGATTTACCTGCAAAGGAAATCTTAGAACGTGAAAATATATTTGTAATGGACGAGCATCGTGCGATGCATCAGGATATTCGCCCAATCAGCATTGCGATTTTGAATCTCATGCCATTAAAAGAAGATACAGAGCTTCAGATTTTACGCTCACTTTCGAATACACCAATTCAGGTGGATGTAACATTTTTAATGACATCCAGCCATGAGTCGACACATACTTCCATGAGTCACTTGAATCAGTTTTATCGAACCTTTGATGAAGTGAAAAATCAGAACTTTGATGGTTTCATTATTACAGGTGCTCCAGTAGAACAGATGGAGTTTGAAGAAGTAGATTATTGGGAAGAACTTTGTGAAATTATGGAATGGAGCAAATCCCATGTGACCTCTACTCTGCATTTATGCTGGGGAGCTCAGGCTGCACTGTATTATCATTATGGTATTCAGAAGAGACCTTTGGATGCCAAGATGTTTGGTGTATTTGCCCATCGCGTGATGAATCGAAGAGTACCATTGGTACGAGGTTTTGATGATATTTTCTATGCACCACACTCTAGACATACAGAGGTTTGCAAAGAGGATATTGAAAAACACAACGATTTAAAAATCTTAGCAGAATCAGAAGAAGCAGGTATATTTCTTGTGATTTCGGATGATGGAAAACAGATTTATGTAATGGGACATCCAGAGTACGATAGATATACGCTGGACAAAGAATATCGAAGAGATAAAGACAAAGGTCTTCCAATTGAAGTGCCAGTAAACTATTACCCAGAGGACGATGATACCCAGAAACCATTACTTCAGTGGAGATCTCACGGCAATTTGATGTACTATAATTACTTAAATTATTATGTATATCAAACTACTCCATATGATTTTATTCATACAGAACAAATCTACAAAGATAAAAAATAGAATAATTAGGCGAAAAGGATAATTTTGGTTATTTTTTTCGCTTTTTTTGCATATATTTTACTAGTAATCTTTGGACAACTGTGCTATTATATTAGCAA
>CAYMTP010000022.1:0-9784 GCA_964393435.1 uncultured Lachnobacterium sp.
CAACGTTTGGACTAACACCCTTGAAGATGTGGCGTTTTTCTGCGATAAGCTCTGGTGCAAGTTCTTCGATAAGATTATAAAGATGCATCTGCTTATCCTGCCCTTTTGCCACTGCAAGCTCTTCTACATAACCCTTGAAGATACGTTCACGAGGGTCCGATAAGGAATAAACCGCATGTCCCATACCATAGATAAGACCTTTTTTATCGAAAACTTCTCCATCTAACATACGTGCTAAATATGTTTTTACTTCTTCCCTATCTTCCCAATCCTTTACGTTGGTGCGAATATCATCCATCATTTCCATAACCTTGATATTTGCACCACCATGCTTTGGTCCCTTAAGAGAAGACATTGCCGCTGCGATAGCGGAATATGTATCTGTACCAGCAGAGGTAACTACACGGGTGGTAAAAGTTGAGTTATTACCGCCGCCGTGCTCCATATGAAGCATAAGAGCTACGTCTAATACCTTTGCTTCCAACTCGGTATACTTTTGGTCTGGACGGAGCATCTTAAGGAAGTTCTCTGCTGTTGAAAGTGTTGGGTCTGGTCTGTGAATATACATACTTTCCCCATTTTCATAATGATTATATGCGTGATATGCATATACTGCCAAAAGTGGGAAGTTTGCAATCAACTGAATACACTGACGCAAGCTGTTTTCTACTGAAGCATCCGAGGTCTGACCGTCATAAGAAGCCAAAGTCAAAATACTTCTTGTCATGGAATTCATGATATCCTTAGAAGGTGCTTTCATGATAACGTCTCTGGTAAAGTTGGTAGGAAGTCTACGGCAATCCCCTATTACTTTGGAAAATTCGGCGAGTTCTTCTTCGGCAGGAAGCTCTCCAAACAACAGTAAATAAGCCGTTTTTTCAAAGCCAAATTCATTTTCTCCCAAATCATTAATCAAATTGTTTACCTGATATCCACGATACCAGAGTTCGCCCTCGCAAGGTGTCTTTACACCATCAATGTTTTTAAAAGAAATCACCTTGGAAATTGTAGTAAGACCTGTTAATACACCCTTACCATTTTCATCACGAAGGCCTCTATTTACGCCAAATTTACGAAATAACTCTTCAGGAATCGTGTCATTTTGTATACACAAATCCTTTTTGCCTTCTGCATAATATTTCACTTGTTCTTTGTATGTCATATACATCACTCCTATTTTATACTATTTACCTCTTATCTAGGCTGTGAATTTACATTTTGATTCCATAATAATCCAAATGTGCTACCAATTCAGGGGTAATCGCACCACCTGCAGCAACATAACGTTCAAATAATATTTTTTCTTTTTCACGTTTTCGAGCCGCAATAATATTGCTCTTGGTAAAAAGCTCTTTGTACATTGGATTCTCTTCCAATTTCTTTCGTACTTCCGCCTTAAATGGAACATATTCCGAAATAATACGACGGGAAACCTTGTTCAATCGGAAGTTGCCCTGAGACTCATACTTCATCCAGCCCATGTAATCTGATACAAATACCTCGCGGTAGTTATTTTTCGCATGCACCAAATCAGCCTTAACCTTTTCCTTTGCCTGTTGTGACAAATCTCTATTCTTGCGATAGAACTGAATATAATCATAAAACTCTGAGGTCAATGATTTCTCTCGAATATCATTCCATCGAACACCTAAAATCTTGCGGCAAATTTCCCAACGATATCTACCGATGGTCTCAAGCATCATATCCGGAAGCTCACCACTGGTCATAACTGGGAAAACAAATCGAGCTGGTGTATCTCTCTTAACTCCAGCGGTCTCCTGCCACATCATAGCTCTGGTACCAATGTTTGGCATAAGAATAACGTCTGGAAGCACCTCTTTCATAATCTCTGTACGTTCGATTCCATACTTAGGAGAAGCAAAGAATACTTCACGATAGAAACAGGAATAATCCAGTTCTCGAATATTATTAATCGCAGCGTTAATTGTAATCGCAGAAACAATAAGCTGGTCAATCGAACGCATAAAGTCCTTATTATGTAATACTGGACAGAATGTGGTAATGCGTCCATAGGTAATACGGTTATTCGTTATAAACATATTACGAATTTCGAATTCCACCTTTTTCAGTTGATCACGCTTGAGTATATTTTCTTCCTCACGGGTAATCTCATGGTTCTTACGCATTTCTAATAAATGGCCTGCATAATCAATATCAAACTCATTCTTAGAAGGCTCCTTTTCGCCTCGGTAAACCAAACATAACCACTGGTAGACAGAGTATACATGACTAAAGCTCTCACCCTCTGCATCACACTCTTTCTGCTCCTTCCATTGATTGTCCAAAAGCTCGTTAATCGCCATAAGTTCATCCAAATGATGCTCTCCCGCCATCTGCAAATCCAACACGCCAAAGTTGAAAAACAGCTTCATAATGGTGGATATCGTTCGAGCATGCACCGCACGTATAAATGCCTTTTCGTAAATCTCGTAGAAAACCTTCGTCAATGCTCTACGGGTTTTCTGCATTTCTGGTGTATAATCCTGCACTTCGGCAATCTGTGCATATTCTGCAATCAGTTTCTTGCACGCAATGATTTCTTCATTTTCATAGCCTGCATACTTCATGATATATGTGGTAAAGTCCGTCTTGAGTATCTGTTCACGGGTCAGAATCTCTGCAACTTCACCGTCTTCATTTTCTTCCATGTCTACATGGTTCTGGTGATTCTGTACAAAATCAAGGAAATCCATGGATTTATAATAATCCAAGCGAGCCACAATATCCTCTTCTTTGTAGAAACCAGTTCTTCTTAGGAACACCTCTAACTCTGCTACTCGTTTATCTACATTATCGACACTATCGCCTCTTAAGGCATATTTCATCGCCAAATCATACCAAAGCTCTAACAAGTCTTCATCTTCACAAATCAAACTTTCCTTCGCTCTCTGCATGTATTCCTTTAACGCGTCCATATTAGCAATCATACGACTCATGATTTCTGCCAATTGTAAAAGAACTCCGATGGTCAAATCTTCTTTTTCATTAAAGAAATAACGCAGATTCTTCTCAGGCATTTCCACCAATTCTCTAAAATATCCCGTTTCCCAGGAGCGGATTGGTTCTGGCTCGAAAATCTCTGAAAGCTCACCGATTTCTACTTCCTTCATATCGAAATCGCCCTGTGCACAGTGAATTTCATAATCACTATACTGCTTTGCGATAAAGTCCGAAATCTCTTTGGCTGCATCTTCCAAGGCCTTATAGCTATCGTAAATCGTTCTATACTGCTTGATGGCTGCATACAAAAAAGCATAGCAGTACTTTGGCTGCTCTTTAAAAATCGTCTTATAATCCTCTGGAGATTCATATTTGTAAGAAGCAATCAAGGAATCCTCTGCCGCCACATAATCACAAATATATTCATCCGAAAGTCCAAGCATGAATCCAACAACACTACCCGTTCCTAATGTAATCTGATTATACTCGGTCTGCAAATTTACAGAACCGCGCAAAACAATATAAATGGCTTTCGTCGTTTCCCCTTTACGGACCAAATGTTCATTTTTCTTTAGTTCAATAGCTACCAAACAAAACACCTTCTTTCAAGTCGGTATTCTTTTCCTAATAGAAATTCTTTTCCACCTTAGCAAACATTCTATCATAAAATGCTACAGAGTTCATCCTATTTTTAAAATTTTGTATATTTTTTAACAAATTCACAGACTATTCCCTTAGTACCTGGAATGCACGATATACATTCAACCTGCCATACCCCCACTCTGTGTTGGGATATATCCGATTTTCCTCCCTTTCGCAGCCTCGAATCAGCAGATTCTTCACCTCAACAGAATTCATAGTTGGTGCATTTCCACGCAAAAGGCCCCACTCAAGTACCAAGGCCGCGGCCCCGGCACTAATTGCAGCAGCAGCACTGGTTCCTGTCTGCTCCACATAGTTTCTACGTAGGTCTGCTCCAGATACATCTACCGCAGGTGCACAAAACTCTGGTTTCACCTGACCTGTACCAGAAAATCCTCTCCCTGACTGTAGGTATCTCGCACCTGTCAAACCATTATATCCGCCCACTGTAATTGCCAACTCTGTCATCCCTGGCGTAGTAATAGTCGTATCTGGATTGGGCTGAATAAAACGAATATCATTGCCTACCAAAGGTTGAATCGGCAGCCACATATGAAATGCCCCTGTAATCGCATTTTCAGGATAAACAAATACCGTCCATATGCCCTCTGTCGGACGAGTAAATCGAAAAAAGATAACCAAATCCCCGCTCTCCTTTCCTGCAATCCGATAATCCAAAGTAAGAACTGTATTTTCAAAAACAAAATTGGTCGTCTGTGTCTCTTCTGACACAGGAAAACCACCCTGACTTCGTTGACCTGTAGGCGACTGTACCACCACGCGCACCAGCTCTGGTGCATAGGTCCAAAGCTCCATGCAAAAGCCTGCAAACCCCTCTTCTACATTGATTTCTACACTTACTGGATTAAGTAAAGAGGTCGCTTCTCCATAAAAATGGTGCTGTGACGCTGCCTGATTTCCTGCTGGAATCACCACCACTCTACCGATTTGTGCACCAATATCATCCAGCAAAATAGATAACGGACCAGCTCCCGTGTGACTTCCCTGATTGCTTCCTACTCCCAAGAGAATCACTATTGGTTTCCCTTCTCTACGCGCCACCGCCTCAAGATAAGCTACTCCCGCCATGATGTCATTTTCCTGATATAAGGCTTCAGTTTTCGAAAGATAAAAGAATTCCCGAAGGTTCTGCTTTGCTTCCTTTAACTTCACAATAACCAATTCGCTAAGGGGTGCTGCACCAATAAAATCATTCGCAGGGTCAGCACTCCCCGCCGCAATACTCGCCATATAGGTACCATGACCGTTGGTATCGGTCTCTGGGACAATCTCTCTTGGTGTCTCGGATTGCAGGGCTTCGTTGATTTGCTTTCGGGTATACTCAACACCATATTGGAAGCCTTCTGGCACTTCTGTCTGTACTGTAGTCTGATCCCAGATAGAAACAATTCGTGTGCTTCCTGCTCCATCCTGAAACAAGGGATTGGCATAATCAATTCCAGTATCTATTATTCCTATCAAAATCCCCTCTCCTTTCAGGGAGAGCGTCGGCTGATTCTGAATGGCAAGAATTCCACTTACATCTAAACTTGTGCTATCCATAAGAGAAAAAATCTTCGGAATCGAAGTATAAGAATATCGGCTGATGGAAAGAGGCGGCACCGTATTTCTATCATAGTACCAAATGGCATATTCTTCATTAATAGGCTGGATACACACTGGCTCTATGAGAGGTGTGAATTCTTCATCACGAGCAACGATGAAGTCATAGGTATTGTTAGATAAAATGGTTTCTGAACAAGGCATGTGTCTGCTCCTTGAAAACGTATTCGTATATTCTCTATTATCTTTATGCAGCAAAAAAGGACTTCATACTGAAGTCCTTTCATTACGCAGTCAATGCATTCAATTTTATCCCATATTCTTTGACAACACTTTGCACTACCGCGATATTCATTTCGAGTGTTTCGATTTTTTCAGCACCATCTTTATATTTCTCATATGTCGATGTATAACAGCTTTCGATATTATTAAGTCGTGGCTCAATAATATTTTCCATTCTAAGCAAAACACTATGTACGTCGTTCGACAAGCGTTTGTCCACCTCATCAATTTTGCTTGACAGACGTTTGTCTACTTCATCGATTTTATTGCTCAGTGATGCCTCCACTTCGTCGATTCGGCTTGACAGACGTTTGTCCACTTCATCAATTTTATTGCTCAGTGATGCCTCCACTTCGTCGATTCGGCTTGACAGACGTTTGTCCACTTCATCAATTTTGCTTGACAGACGTTTATCTACTTCCTCAATTTTATTGCTCAGTGATGCCTCCACTTCGTCGATTCGCTTATTCAACGAAACCTCTACTCTGTCTATTCGACGCTCTAACGCCTTCGAATTCTTGCCAACAATATCTGATATCGCTAATAATAATTCATTATCCGACATAAATATACCTCCTTAAATCCCCTTACGAACCCAAAAAGAAAAGACACAATAAATTCGTATTTGCAAATTTATTGTGTCTGTATTATAACTTATTCGAGGCAACTAATCAATAGCTTTTTATTTATATTCAAAATATGTAATCTGCACATTTACACTCCATGTTCCACTACTCTGTGTGATGTGTAAATCCTTTATGAGACATCTATAATCCCCATTATAAATCCGAGACAAAATGGATTTTGCACTATCATAGCTATTGCAGCTATAATTCAAAGTAATATCACGTCTTACAATACCATCATCTTCGGTTACACCAGAAAAGCTTACATCATATTGTGTGGCATTTGCCAAAATAAGCGATAAGCTATTCATCACATTGCGGCTATTGTCGTATGCTGGAAGCTCTTTGATATTTGACATATCACCTGACTTAATCTCAGCTAATTCTTTATTCATCATAGCCATTTTCGCTGTTTTTGCCTCAGCTACAATGATTTGGTCATCAATTAAAATAGCTTCCTCTTCATAGAAGGTAATCTTCTCCTGAGATGGAATATAGAATGCGTAATAATATCCTGCAAAAATACCCATCAAAATGAGGATTAACAGTAATATCTTTTCTCTTGCACTAAGTCCTTTTTTCATTACTGTTCACCTCCCGTTTCTTTTGTGGCCCCCTCAGAAACAAGGGTAATCACCATACGAGTAGTATATGTGCCACCGTAAGAAGCTGTATTTACGCTTACGTTATCTACAATATCATAACCTTCGATATTATTTGCTAAAATACCAGTTTCCTCCAAATCAATATCAGTCAAATTCACAGAAATCACATCATCAGAAATAGATACGGACTGTACATTACTGTTAGCAAAAATAGTAGCTTCAAGCATTGTCAATACGTCCATTCTATCCTGAATCTTTTCCTGTTCAGACAAATAGCTATAAGAATATTTGCTATATTCAGCATTTACCTCATCATAGTTTGCCAGGCTATCCATATATATATCCAGAGTAGCCTGATATTCTTCATACTTCGCTTCTGCTTTATTCAAATCTGCAATCACGTCAAAAACAAACATCTTTGATAAAGCCATAAGGATTACAATGATAAATATTACGTATAATGTAAAGGTAGAGATGCCAGCGCTTTTATCTTCTTTATAATAAAGATTAATGGTTGTTTTGGTAGGATAATTATCCTTTTTCTTTGCAAATAAATGTATTTCTTTCGCCATGACTCTCTCCTTTCTACTGCATTGTTACGCCGATGGCGTACAATCCAATCATATCTGTCTTCTTATCCACTTCTGCTGGAAGCAGCTCTGTCATAGATTTCATATTTAACTCATTTGCCTCTGCAATGCTATCACAAAGCTCAAAAATATTGCTACAACCACCAAAGAAGTAAATATCCTCTAATTCAGACTCTCTATTGCTGAAACGATAGAAGTTAATAACCTTCATCACTTCTACTGCGATTCGGCCAAATGTTTCACGACAGTTCTCGCTATCTAGCACACCATTAAAGTTATTGTGCTTATAGGTACGAGCAACGAAATGGTCGATATTTTCCATTTCTGCAATGGCTGCATCGATGGTAGTACCGCCCAAATAAATATTACGAAGAACGTCTAGCTTCGCTCCCTTGAAAATGTATACCTGAGTAGAACGATGTCCTAGGTTTACGATACAGTACTCCTTGTCTTCCTTTGCCTTTCCTTCTGCAACTGCTGTCTTCATCACATTGGTCAGGGCGATTTCCTGTGGAATCAAAGTTTTCAGTCTAAAGCCTGCATCCTTGAAAATGTCTACATACTTCGCAACAGCCTCCTTGCTCATAACAGCGCCTGTCAGCACCATTTCCTGTGGATTTCCTTCTTCATCGTAAATCATTTCCTGCATCGCATAGTCATATACGTAACGCTGTGGCTTTCCACTGATGAAATCACTAAATTCGAAAGGCAGATTTACTTCCAGCTGCGCCTCTGTCATGGCTGGCAACACCAGTTTACGACATACTGTCAGTTCGTCTGGCACAACCATACCACACTCACACTTTGGAAGCTTAAATTCCTTTCTCAAATCCTTCAAGAAATCTGTCATCATAAGTGACATCTGAACCACACCATCTTTTATCAGATTTTCTGGCATTTGTTTGGTGTATACGGTCACTTTTGCACCTTCTCTTTTCGCGATTTTTATGTAACTGTCACCCATGTCAAAGGTTAAAATCGTCTTACTCATAATCTCCTCCGTCGTTACAACTTTTCTATCTAAAAGGCATCAGCCTTATCATTCTAAAACAAAGATAAATACCAATCCAGTATTAAGTTACCAAAAATCATACAAAATACTGTTGCTATCGCAATCGATGGACCAAACGGAAAATAATTCCCTTCCATCTCTTCCGTTTCTTCGGAAACCTCTGTGGTTTCCTCTTCTGAAATCTCATTCTTGGCTTGTACCAAGCCAACTACAATTCCTACAATACATGCCACAAGCATCATGAGCAGGTTCTTTGCCCACCCCAGATACAATCCTGTGACAAAAATCAATTTGATATCGCCACCACCCATGGCTTCCTTTTTCCAAAGCTTTTCCATGATAAATACGAGAATAAGCAATGGCAAACTCACAGACAATCCATTGACTAAGAGTTCCAATAGCACTTCCGTAAGTGCTGGTTTCTCGATATATACGATATTTCGAAACCATCCATTATGCCAACCGACTACCGCATGTAGCACCTTTACCAGGACCGCCACGATAATAGCGCCATCTGGTATGATTTGGTCGCATAAATCTGTTACGGTAATCAAATATAAAATACAAATAAAAAATAGGTCAAGCGACAGGTAGAACAAGCCGTTATTCGCATAGGTAAACAACGCAAACAATAGCCCCATCGTCACTTCGCCAATCAAATTTATCTTGGAAATCGGTGCACCACAATATCTGCAACGCCCTTTATTAATCAAATAACTTAAAATGGGAATCAGGTCACGTGCCCCTAAGGCATGACCACAGGAGTCACAATGTGAACGTCCTTTGAGAACGGATTCCCCTTTGCACATACGCCAACCCATGCAACCTAAAAAGCTTGCAAATACAGTCCCTAGCACAAACGCCAACACTGTAAAGTATGTTCGAAAAAATGGGGTAGAAAATAACATAACCGGACTCCCTTGTAAGTTAAATTAACAGTTCAGAACTGCTGTATAATCACATTCTGCGAATATATGTAGCAGTTCTGGAACTAGCTGAAAAAGTGGAGCGGCTCGCAACCCAAGGGCCGCTCCAGTAAAACATATATCTTTACAAACTCTACCTTGGATTATTCTCCACAAGAAGTTTTGTATGTATCAGCGGAATCAGCAGAATCTGCCCACTCAACTGTACCATCTTCTTTATTAACCTTAATATAAGCACTGCTACCATGTTTTGAACACTCACCATAACCAGTTGTTGGATATGCTGCTTTAGCTACAATTTTGCCAGATTCAATATCGTAATAATATTTTACATCAGTTACATCAGCTGGTGCTGCTGGCCACTGATTCATAACATAAGCTATGTTTGCAAGCGATTTTGCTGCTCTTAAGTTAGCTGCATCTGTAGCTTTTTTTGCATCATCTAATGAACTAGTAAATGTTGGAACTGAAACAGCTACTAAGATTACGATAATAGCTACTACGATTAACATTTCCATCAATGTAAAACCTTTTTTGTTAAGTAATTTTTTCATCGGTATCATTTCCTTTCTATTTA
>CAYMTP010000022.1:9884-19757 GCA_964393435.1 uncultured Lachnobacterium sp.
GTAAAACCTTTTTTGTTAAGTAATTTTTTCATCGGTATCATTTCCTTTCTATTTAAAATCTTTTTATTTATCGTGCAAGCGAAGTGGGTTGGTACTTCGCAGGTTGCTTTATTTATATGCCTCCATACATACTAAACATTGGTAAGTATACGGAGAATAAGATGAACACTACTACTACAGCTAGAACTGCGATGATAGCTGGTTCCAATACGGATAATGCACGCTGTGTAGCAATATCCACTTCGTTATCATAGAAGTTTCCTACAGCTTCCATGGTGGTTTCCAAAGTTCCTGTCGATTCACCCATGGCGGTCATTTCTACCAACATGGATGGTAAATATTCACTTCGAGATAAACAGGTCCCCAAGCTTTTGCCTTCTTCTACCTCTTCAATAGCCTCTAAGATATCTCTACGCATGACATAGTTTCCTATACCTTTTCCTGCAGTTTCTAAACATTTTAGGATCGGCATACCAGAGGAAAGCATCATGGACATAGTATGGGCAAACTGACTGGCTGCAGATAACTGGATGACTTTACCTACAATCGGTATGGAAATCGCCAATACCGCAAAGGTCTCTGCACCACGCTCTGTACGCATATATACTCGTATTGCCATAACAACTGCTACAATCATCATAAGCAGATACACGCCATAGTTTATAAAGAAATCAGATATTGCAATCAGCATCTTCGTTATAAATGGCATCTCCGTTCCCATTTGTGCGAAAGTCTTGGAGAATGTAGGTACTGCTACTACCATGATGATGATGATAACCACAATAGCTACCACAATCGTCATGGCAGGATAAGTCAGCGAGCTTATTACCTTTGATTTTGTCTTGCTGGTTCTTTCATAATAAGTTTTCAAACGTTCGAAGGTTTTGTCTAAGTCACCACTTTCTTCACCGGATTTGACACTTTCGAGGAAGGTAGTAGGAAATACACCCTCTCGGGATGCAAAGCTGGCATAGAGACTTCGTCCCATGGCTACGTCTTTTCCGATATCCTTTAGGATAGCACTGACATCCTTGTCATCCATCTGACGAGCCAACATGTTTACACAGTCTACAATAGGAAGCCCTACCTTTATCAAAGTAGAAAAACGATCACACATCAAACTTAGCGTCTTGTCATTGATTCGACGAAGTACTGGTCCTGTTAACCCCTTGGAGCCGGAGGCTTCTTCGATTTCTATGATGACTGGACAGGTTTGTTTTATCTTGGCAACGGCTTCGAACTGATCATCGGCTTCTACTACACCATTGATAATCTGTCCACTCTGCGATTTTGCCGTATACTTATAGTTACCCATATTTTATCTCCTTTTGACCCTTAGATTCTAGGTCTAACAGGTGCATCTAAATTCATTTTTGGTGCAGACTGCATTGCTGCAATAGCACTAGCTGTGTCGATGACACCACTTGCTTTGTCTGCTGTTTCTTTTGTGATAAAGCCACCACGGAGCAAGTTCGCTACTGCCTTTTCCATAGTGATACAGCCATTTGCTGCTGAGGTTTCCAAGGTTTGGCGAATCTGAGGTGTCTTCGCTTCACGAATCAGATTGGCAATGGCATTATCCACAACCATGATTTCGCAGGCTGCCACACGTCCACCGCCTACCTTTGGCAAAAGCTGCTGAGATACTACAGCCTTAAGTCCCATAGAAAGCTGAAGACGAATCTGTTTCTGTCTGCCTTCTGGGAATACATCAACGATACGGTCCACCGCATCAGAAGCTGAGTTGGTATGGATGGTTCCAAATACCAAATGTCCTGTTTCTGCCGCAGTAAGTGCGGTTTCAATCGTATCTAGGTCACGCATTTCACCTACAAGAATAACATTTGGATCTTCACGAAGAGCTGCACGAAGTCCAGTTGCAAAGCTCTGGGTGTCTTTTCCCACTTCTCTCTGGTTGATGACACATTTATCTGGTGTATACACGTATTCAATAGGGTCTTCCAACGTAATGATATGATTCGGAGTAGACTTATTGATACGGTTTAAAAGTGCTGCCAAAGTGGTCGATTTACCGGAACCGGTTTCACCAGTTACCAAAACCAAACCGTTTCTGTATTCTGAGAATGTTGAAACGATTTCTGGCAGATTCAAATCCTCCAGGTTTGGAATCTTGTCATTTAACATACGAATGGCAAGGGAATATTTATCCTGCTGTTTGAATAGGTTCACACGAAGTCGTCTTCCACAGATGGTAACGGCTAAGTCTGCTTCACCTACGTTTTTGGCTGTTTCTACTGCCTCGTTTCCAAATTCGCGGGCATATGCTACACATTCCTCTGCTGTTACAATGTGACTATCCATATCTACGAGTTTTCCATCTACTCTCACACGTACTGGAATTCCACATACAATATGAATGTCGGAGCCCTTCATCTCTGATGCTTTTGCAATGATATTCTCAATCATAATTCCCCCCAATTAGTAATCTGTTCTACTTACTGCACGAGATACTTCTTTTGCAGTTGTAACACCTTCAAGTACCAATTCACGACAGTTTTCTAAGATTGGTGTAAAGCCTGAATCTGCTATAGCTTTCTCCAATGCGACAGGATCATTGGTCTGAATTGCACGCTTCATATCCGCTGTAAGTACCATGATTTCAAATACTGCCATACGACCTCTATAACCTGTATAGAAACATTCTGCACAGCCTTCGCCTTTGTAGAATGTGAACTCTCCATCCTCTTCCATATGAAGCAAACTGAGTTCATTTGCGTCTGGTGTGTATGGCTGTTTACAATGTGGACAGATACGTCTTACCAAACGCTGCGAAATAATACCTTTTACAGAACCAGCAATCAAATATGGTTCAACACCTATGCCAAGGAGACGGTCGATGGACGATTTCGCATCATTGGTATGGATGGTAGAAAGTACCAAGTGACCTGTCATAGCGGCACGAAGTGCAATATCTGCTGTTTCCTGGTCACGGATTTCTCCGACACCGATGATATCTGGGTCCTGACGAAGTACTGCACGAAGAGTATTCGCAAAGGTAAGTCCTGCTTTTTCATTAATCTGTACCTGGTTAACACCATTGATGTTGTATTCTACTGGGTCCTCCAGAGTAATCAGGTTTACTTCTTGTGTATTTAAGTCTTTTACCATGGTGTACATAGTAGAAGATTTACCAGAACCTGTAGGTCCTACGATAAGGATTACACCCTCACTATTGTTATGAATGAGGCTCTGGAATAATTCCATGTTTTTACCACGAAGTCCAATACCTTCCATGGTAAGTAAGCCTTCGGATTTTCTCAAAAGTCGAAGTACGATTTTTTCACCATAAATCGTTGGCAATGTAGAAACACGAAGGTCAATATCCTGCTGACGAACACGTACGTTACAACGTCCGTCCTGTGGGATACGATGCTGTGAAATATCCATGTTGCACATGATTTTGAAACGGGAAATTACAGACCCCTGCAAATCCTTTGGTACTTCAAAAATATCACGCATCATACCATCTACACGCATTCGGACCATAACCTGGTCTTCACGTGGTTCAATATGTATATCACTGGCCTGCTCGGTAATCGCACGCTCAATAATCGAGTTAACCAGACGAATCGTTGGTGCTGAGTTAGCATCTTCTTCCAGATAAGAAACCTTGTCTGTTGTCTGCTCCAAAGATACGTCTGCAATGTTATCACGCTTCATTTCATCAATAGCTCGAGCAGCACCTTCATTACTGTAAAGGTTTAACACTGCACGTTCCATCGCTGATGTAGTAGCGATAACTGGAATAACCTTTTTACGAGTAGCGGACTGAACTTCTTCGATGGTGATGAAGTTCAATGGGTCAACCATCGCCAGATATAAGTCATTTCCAGCTACTTTTACTGGAATAACCATATGCTTTTTCGCAATATTCTTTGGTAAAACTGATGCCATTTCTGGTGGAATCGAGGTATTGTTCAAGTCGATAAACTCTACACCTAACTGCATCTGCAAGGTTTCAATCAACTGATTTTCTGTGATGAATCCATTTTCAATTAAAACAGTACCAAGACGCTGTCCCTTGCCAGAAGTCTTCTGAATGGCTAACGCATCATTCAACTGTTTTTCTGTAATCATTCCACTAGAAACAAGTAAGTCTCCTAAACGCCAATATTTCATCTTTCTTCTCCGTTCCGTAGATTATTTTCTATCGCAAAACTAATTTGCGATGGTTCTATAACTAAATTCGCAGGTTTTCGTGGTATCCGTAACACTACTTACTATCACATAGCTTCCCGTAAATACACCTTTTTCAGCATTAAATGTCAAGGTAAAATCTTTAATATATAAAGTTCCTGCATAAGTTCCTTCGTTTGCAATCAAAGTACCCGCCGAACCAGTCTCGTCCAAACTACTGGTACATACCAAATAGCCTGCTCCTGAGATTTCACTCTTGCTCAAATCAATATCAAAATTTCCTTCATCAATGTAGTAAGCGTCGTTTGTAAACTTCGTAACATCTCCAAAGGAATCTGTCTTCACCTCTGTCGCATGTCGAAGGATATCCCCCACATACATATTTAGCGTAGACTCTAACATTTGACTATCCGACTCAAACGTAGTCTCTCTCAAGCTCATCATAGCAAGATTCATTCCCGTAGAAACAATCATTCCAATGAGTAATAATGTTACAACACAAGCAAGCATTTCTATCAAGGTAAAGCCTTTTTTATTCTTTAATTTTCTCATGGCGTATCCCCCCCTGGTTCATAGTCATAAGAAAGAAATGCACTTTCATCACCACCATACATGGTTACATCTGCCGTTGTGGTCTGATAAAGGATACTACCATCTGTCGACTGAAATGAAATCGTCAACGTCTGTGTACTGGTATCTGCGTTTTCATCCAAACCTTCTACCTCTTGAAGCTGTGAGCTG
The DNA here is from genome assembly GCA_964393435.1 of uncultured Lachnobacterium sp. GTDB lineage: Bacteria > Bacillota > Clostridia > Lachnospirales > Lachnospiraceae > Roseburia. The sequence goes on from CAYMTP010000022.1 coordinate 14,784, forward strand.
TACTTCTCATCCATTTCTCTTGTCTGGCTATTTAGATTGTTGGCCGCCATAACTGCTGTACAGAGAATTCCCATAGATAAAACTGCTATCAACATAGAAACAAGCGTTTCTATCAATGTTTCACCTTTTTTTTGTTTTAATTTTTCTATCATTGAGAAAGCACCCCCTTCTCAACCTTTGAACCACTCCATGAAATCTCTGTGGTGGTTGTTATCACCTCAATCGGAATCGCCCATTTTGTTTCTACGGAAGTATAGCTTCCAGTTGCTTCATCGAATTTCTTATAATAAATCGTATGTTCGTCGGAATCATCTGTAGACTCTGTAATATCGCTAACCTTTACTACTGCAACAGCCGTAATCACGAGAGAATAATCACTTTCTGCAGTTGTCAACTGAAAGCTTACATTGTATTCCTCATCCATCGTAAAAAGACAGGTCACATCTGGCATTCTCTCATCACTATTTGATAATGAAATCGTCATATTCTCTGTGTAGGACGAGCCGGTAGCAAACACCTGGATACATCCTCTTTGGAACATTTCTCCTAAGACACCATCCAAGGTTGTCTTATCCCCATCTGTCACTGCATACACATATGGAACATGAGATTCTTGTATAAGTAAATGTCCATCATCCAAAGGATTGGAAACAAAATTTTTATCAAGTGGGTTATCTGTATATTCGGCATCCAATCGCACTCCGTTCACCGTAGATACACTACCCGTTTCCTCATTTTTATATTCAATGTATCCTTCTACCGTACAATCCTGACAGCCATATCTTCCTTCTATATTTTTTCCCACATAAACCCCTAGCACATCCAACTCTTCCATAATCAAGTCAGAGGCAGAACCAATCGCAAGATATCCTATCTGTTGCTTGGTTCTTTGGGAATTTCTACTGATTCCTGTAGAAGCAGCAGCTATAATCACAGAGGAAACCATCGTGCAAATCAAAAACAATGCCAATGCTAATATCATGGACGCCCCACGATTGCTATGTAATTTTTTCTTTAAAAATTTCACCATGTTTTCCTCCTTTCGTTTATCCTCACAGGCTCTCTGTCCTGCTATTCACCTAATGGCCAATCGCCATAGTGAACGTAATTGCCATCCGCATCTACCACGAAGGCTGGGAATGGATAATTCTGACCGGTTAAGTCATCTGAGTATGGAACGGCATAGTCTGCATTCACCAGTGCTGGATATAAACTGGTTGCAACAAACGATACTGTTTTCTTCTGAGAATTATCTTTATTTGCATTAACCCAAACCAAATTGGATAATTGCGTATAAGTAGCTGGATCACAGGTTTTTGGTCTGTCATCTGCCCAATGGGTAATACTTGGTGCTCTATATTCATAATATCTTGTGCAATCACTTGAATTTTTATCTAACAAACTTTCTGTAATTACCGAGCTCAAGTAGTATGAAAAACCTGGTACTCGCACTGCGTTGGCCCCATTTTCATACTCCGTATGCCATTGTCCACTATAATAGTACAATCTCATACGACTAACTGTCGGAATCAAATGGTCAAACACCTTTGCATTAGCCGCCTCTTGTACTTTCCATACACTTTCTTTAACCTCTGTATAGGAATAAATATTTTGATAACGAACATCTTCTTCGTTACTTTCATTCTCGATACCAGGGGCATACATCCATCCTGGACAAAAACCTCCAATACGTAAACGATTTACATAGCACGTTCCATTGTTATTATCTACATCTATCGTGCCACCTGCATAACAATTCAACGTTGTACCAAAGAAAGTACTACCCGTAAAACCACCTATCATAACTGCTGCAGTATCACCGGTCAAGCTTTCCCTTGCAACTAACTTCACATCATTATCTGCCGAACTTTGAGCTACATTTCCTCTACTATATCCAATCATACCACCTAGTGCGATTCCAAGTGGTTGCTGATATCCTCTTGTTACCGAAGTAATATGATACTGCACTTGATAACCTGTAGATGCACAGTTATAGATGGTAAATACCTCTGCCTCTCCATCCGTCACACCTACCGTATAATCAGAACCTACCAAAGCCCCAACACCTGTACGTTGTCTGTTATCACCTGACGCAGTAGAGTATTCTTGATACATTCCAATAATTACGCCAGCATTGTTCTGTTCTTCCTCTGATGCAGTCTGGTAATTTCCTTCTTTTCCTTTATTATCATCTGAAACTACCATAACCACATTTTGAATCTGCGCATTTGTAGCTCCATCTGCCTTATAAATCTCCCCAAAGAGACCTACATACTGGTTACTACTCTTTACACAATAATCAATAATCTTGTGATAATTTCCATTATAGTCATTTTGGAACGCTCCATAGCTACTCGTATCACTAGCACGCTGTCCAATCGGCTGATTAGAATATTCCTGATCAAAGGCTAAAAGGTTAAAGGTTTCACCACAATATTTCTTTGTTCCATTGGTGTATGTACTGAAATTGATATCTACTTCCTGCATATATGTGATAAGGTCTGTTCCACCACCTTTATCATTCCAATAATAAGGAACACGTCCGAGAGCATTAAGCTGTCTCGCTGAACGAACATAAACCGTATATGGTGCCTTTAATTTTTCAAAGTTTGCAGAGTCAGTACTATCTGATACACCCATACCTGGATTTACCGCCTGCTTTGAAAAATGAGGACAGTAATAGTACACTTCATTATCAATAACAGGGGTACCGCCCACTTCATTTTCATTCTCGCTCTTTAAGTTTCCTACCGCATAGCCTTCTGTAAATACAATAACATCATAAAAATTATCAACATTATATCGATAGGTATTCTGCAAATCATATGGAAGCTGATACAGGTACATTCCGTTAGTAGAGAAGGAGCTCTTTATGGTCTGTCCATCGTAATTTGCATTGAACGTATCCTCTGTTTCCGTCTGAATGGCTTCATATGCATTAAATACCAAGGAGCCTTGCTGTCTCAAAAGCACCATCTGGTCTTCCCCATATTTGCCTTCACTATTTACATATAAAGTGCCCTGTAATAATGTGGAATCTGTCGCACTTTTCTGTGCCTCATCCCATTTTCCATTGTCCACTCCATCATCCGTTTCATCAACATACTGATAAACCGCATAATCCACGCTATCTAAATAGAACATGGAAAGGAGTGCATATCCGTCCTCTACACAGGTTTCATCCTGTAGTGAATCCAATACCCAAACATAATCATCTGTTTCACTCTCACTGGTACTCGTATCTGTCAGCTTCGTTACACTATAATAACCATAGTTTCCGTTTGCATATTTCTCATAATAAACCAAAGATGTATTGATAAAATACTGGGATGGCCAATCTCCATAATGGCTATCAGTCACCATCTTAAATGGGAATGCTTTATAAAGTAGATTTCCATCATATGGGTAAGATGTCGCCTTAGCAGAGCCATCTGCTGCTTCTCCTGTAAAGTAGGAATATTCCTTTTTCAAGAGTGTATCTCTAAGCACATCGTCACTGGCATTGTAGCCCACCTGCACGAGATAGCCTAAGGAAGCTACATCACCACTATTGTCTCCAATATCACTGATAAATCCACCAACGGTTATATTGCTAGTAAATTGGTTGGAGCCGCTAATCATCAGCACTTCTCCATAAGAAGAGCAGTTTTTATAATATCCATGGCCCGAATCTCCAACAAATCCAGCCATCTCATTATTACTATATACATCTCCTGTGGCATAGGCATTGTTTACACAAAGATTTTTTGCATAGCCAATCAATCCACCTGCTTCTTTTCTAGTTGCTACAACTGTTCCAGATGCATAACTATTTTTTATTGAAACCACAGCTGCCACTTCTTCATCCGTGTCAATGGCATAAACATCTGCATTTTCAGCTATATTTCCAATGGCATAACCAATCAATCCACCTACTGTCGTAACGCCCTTTACTTGAATGGCACTATAGCAATCAGAAACCTCCGTACCATTTGCGACACCAATTAAACCACCTACATTCGTTCCACCAAACACACACATGGTAGCATAATGTCTCGCCATAACAGTGCCATAGCCACTGTCAGTATCTTGAATATAGTAATGCTTCGCGCCACTATCATCTCTATAATATGGTGCAAGGTATACACCTGAGTTTTCTATACTTCCGCCTTTTATGTAGCCCACCAATGCACCTACATTGTTACAACTGGATGCATTGAGTTTATAATCTTCCAATTTTATATTTTTAAATTTTACTCCGATAGTTTTTGCAAACAATCCGGCATTATCACTACTTGCATTTACTTCCAGATTTTTGATTGTAAACTCATCACCATCTATGGTAACATCCATCACACCGGATTCAAAAAGAACCTCATTTTTAATAGGCGAAATCGCAGAAATTGGTCTACTTAATGGATGATATTCTCCACTTACCAGCTTTTCTACCGTATATGCATTTCCTTCAAAAACGTAGTTTCCATTTGAAAAGTCAATATCATTCTTCTGCACTATCACAACAGCATCCAGATTGCCGTTATTTGTATTGGTAACAATACTTCCGCTGTAATAATCTTCATCCAAATTTCTCAAGTGACGAATACTACTAATGCTGATGGTGCGTTCTTTTGTCTCACCCGAAGCACTCTCCACCGTCTTGTCCGTTACATCCTGGAACAAACTATTGGTAGTATAAGTCGCACTTTGTTCTTTCAATTTTATATTGTCATACTGATAAACAGTTTTTGCGGAAACACTAAGATTTTCCCCTGGAATAAAACTGCCTGTAACCTCGTGATTTGCCGTAGCTAATGCTATGATGGTTGCAAAATCCTGCTCTGTTCCTAATCCATCTAAAAGCAAACCAGTTTCAATTCTGCCATTGGAAATAACATAATTATCCTTGATATCAAAGTTAGGAGTCCATATCGCACCACTAGTCTCACCTGTTATAGTGATTTGGATGTCGAACAACTTTGTATCACCATTAATATG
>CAYMTP010000023.1:0-19689 GCA_964393435.1 uncultured Lachnobacterium sp.
TTTACTTCTAATACTTCTACTACCCCTGATCCGATAGTACCGTATCCCATAACTGCTACTTTCATGTCTTTTACTCCCTAGCAATGATTTTTGCGTAATGTACGCCTTCTACTTGTTCAATGGTGGATACCAACTCATCTACCTTGTCTTCTGTGTGAAATACATCAATACTTAAGGTAAGAGTTGCAATCCCATTGATTGGTACAGACTGATGAATAGTCAAAATATTACATTTGAATTTATCAATCGCACGTAAAATATTGGACAAAAGTCCTGGTTCATCATCCAACTGGATTACTAATGTAATTGGCTTTCCCCTTTCATTTTCATGAAACGGAAAAATGTCGTCTTTATATTTGTAGAAGGAACTACGGCTGATTCCAACTGCATCGGTTGCATCCTGCACAGATACTGCTTTTCCTGACTCAAACAATCTCTTCGCTTCTACTACTTTAAGCAATACTTCTGGTACTGCCTTTTCTTTTAACACAAAGTAATTTGTCTTTTCTGACATCTCTTTTGTGGTCCTTCCTTACTATTTTCTTGGTTTCCCGCATTCTGAACAAAACTTACCACTATTTACACTTCCACATTCGCAAGCCCATGTATTACCTGGCATCTGTCCTAAAATATTGCCCTGCATATTCATACCCATACCCATTCCGAGGAATCCCTGCATTGCACCTGCTTCATTAGAGCCTGCTGCTTCCATTCCACGAGCCATATGTCCAACCATATAGCCTCTCTGAACATTTGGATCAGAAAGCATAGCTCCTTCGTTTCTAAGGTTGATAAGTTCCTGCGATTTCTCATCATAAGAAATGCTTGCAATACCGACAGACTGAATTTCCATACCACGCATCTGATTCCAATCCTGGTCTAATACAGACGCCATGTATTTACCTAATTCAATTGCCTTGCTGGTCACGTGGGAAATACGTGTGCCATCTGCCGACATCTGGTTAATAGCTGCCTGTAATGCCTGCAGAAATTCTGAAGCATACTGTTCGTTAATTTCTGAAATTTCTACGTTGTCTTTATTTCTAGGAATAGCTTCTGCATAAAACTGTAATGGATTTACAATTTTAATAGAGTATGTACCATGTGCACGAATAAATAATTCTGCATTGTAGAAGCTGTCAAAATAGTTAATTGGATTACGTGTTCCAAATTTAATACCTTTGATTTCCTGAAGGTTGATGTAATATACCTTCTGTTCTCTTGGTGTCTGTCCACCAAATTTGATTCGGTCAAACACTTCTTTTAATGTATCGTCCAATTCGCCATTTAAGAGAGATGGCATAGATGAGTTATCCACCTTGTAATAACCTGGTTCTGCGGTATAATCTACTACCTTACCACCATCGACCAATAGCATAAACTGATTTTCATATACACGAATCATGGAACCATTTGACACTGTATCGTCTGTTCCTTTTACATTCTGACCATTACGCGTCTTGATACCACGACAGAATACCGTCTGACTACCCATATTATCTGGTTCAATAATCTCTAACCATTGATCACCAAAACCACCTTTGATCGCTTGTCCAATCGCTTTAATAATTCCCATGATATATTTCCTCCTCATTTTGAACTTACTTTCATTTCATTTTTCCAATATTGCCTATTAATTATAATCTACTTCATAGAATTTGTGAAGAGTACCTTTAACCGGCACATATTTAATTTTATAGCTACTCGTCATCCGATGTCATATTATCTGGACATCCCAAACTCAGCCACTTTAAATATCCATTAATGAATACATCAATATCTCCATCCATGACATTATCTACATTTCCACTTTCTACGCCAGTACGACGGTCCTTTACCATGGTGTATGGCTGCATAACATAGGAGCGAATCTGATTACCCCAGCCAATTTCTGTGACCTCGCCGCGAATGCCTGCTGCCTTTGCCATCTGTTCCTCCTGTTTCAAAAGATACAGCTTTGCTTTTAACATCTGCATCGCCTTGTCTTTATTCTGAAACTGAGAGCGCTCATTCTGACATTGTACTACAATTCCCGTTGGGAAGTGAGTAATACGAATTGCCGATGAGGTTTTATTGATATGCTGTCCGCCTGCACCACTGGAACGATAAGTATCAATACGAATTTCATCATCTTTAATTTCTATATCGATATCTTCATCAATATCTGGCATAACATCACAGGAAACAAAGGAAGTCTGTCTCTTTCCTGCAGCATTAAATGGTGAAATACGAACCAAACGATGCACACCTTTTTCCGACTTCAAATAACCATAGGCATTTTCTCCATTCACTTCAAACGTAATGGATTTGATTCCTGCTTCTTCGCCATCTAGCGAGTCTAATACAGTAAGCGTAAATCCCTTTTTATCTGCCCATCTGGAATACATACGAAACAGCATGGATGCCCAATCACAGGATTCGGTTCCACCTGCTCCTGCATGAAGGGATACAATGGCTTTCTTCCCGTCATATTCTCCTGATAGCAAGGTTTTCAAATGGATTGCTTCATAAGTTTCTATAAATTCATCCAACATTTCTTGAATTTCTGGAATCAAAGAAGCATCATTTTCCTCATAGCCCATTTCGATCATGGTTTCGATGTCTTCATAGCCACGTTCCAAATCAGCATAGGTGGCTACATCATCTTTCATGCTTTTTAATTCCTGCATTTTCTTCTGAGAAACCGATGGTTCATTCCAAAAATCTGGTGCCTCCATCTCTCGCTCTAACTCTTGAATTTTCTGTTGTTTATTAATTAAATCCAGTGCTGCTTTCACTTCCTGCAAAGGACTTTTATAGGTGGCCAGCACCATTTTAAAATTGTCTAATTCGACCATAAATTCTCCTTACCAAATATAAAAGCATTAATGCTATGCACGCACCTAGTGCATCTACGCACACATCGAACAGATTGCCGCTTCTGTCTGGAACAAAAAGCTGATGAAATTCATCCGTCGCTGCATAGCATACGGAAATCCCCCACGCAACCATATAATGCATTCTCGTTGTCGCAATTTTAGCATAGTATTTGATTGCACCAAATACAAGTACGGCCAAAATTCCAAACTCCGTCATATGTGCTATCTTTCGAATCGGATAATCCCATATCGCCGTCATCTCAAGCACCTGTGCCTCATCCCAGCCCAGATGAAACATCTGATTCAGAATTGTCATAAATAAATGGCTGATACCACCACTCAAATCTGCAGAATCCTCCCCCGGTTGGGCAGAAAACCAAAATATTACTATCATCCATATCACAACTAGGACATGCGATACTATGACACATATTTTTTTCGCATTATTTCTCTTTGACACCTTACTCATTTGCCAATTTGTCCTTCATAATTTCTACTGCTTTTAGGAACTGACTATCATACTGTTTGTCATAGGTTTCATCTTCTGGACCCGAATATTCATAATCTACTTCCACATCTGGAACCACACCAATTTTGTGAATATCATTTCCCTTTGGAGTGAAATATTTTGCCGTGGTAATTTTCATCGCATCACCGTCAGACAACCGGATAATATTCTGTACAATACCTTTTCCATAAGTAGTCTTGCCTACCAATGTTGCATACTCATAATCCTTCATTGCCCCCGCAAAAATTTCAGAAGCACTGGCACTACTTTCGTCGGTCAAAACTACGATTGGTAAATCCAAACAAGCTGCATCAGAAGTATATTCATCTCTATTTCCATACTTATCTTCTACATAAACCAAGAGTCCTTTTGGCAATATCTGGTCCAATAAATTAACAACAGTAGTTAATAATCCACCTGGATTTGCACGAACATCTACTATAAGACCTTTCATCCCCTGTGTCTGAAGCTGCTTTACCATAACCTCAAACTGCTCATCGGTTTTGTCTTGAAATTCTGTAATCTGAATATAACCGATTCCGTCATCCAACATTTCGCCTTCAATACTTGGAAGTTCCACATGTCTTCTTTCAACATCAAACTCCAATGTTTCCCCTGTTGAAGGACGATAGATAACTATATGCACCGTAGTACCCGCTTCACCACGAATGTGCTGAACCAATTCGGATACATCTACGCTGGTTGCTTCAATATCTTCCACAGAAAGAATCTGGTCTCCATTTTTAAGCCCCGCTTCTTCGGAAGGTGTTCCACGATAGACCTTTGTAATAGTCACTTCCATCGTAGTCATATCCTGACTCACACCAGCACCAATTCCATAGTAAGTTCCTGAAGTAGAAACCTTCATGTCCTCATATTCCTGTGGTGTATAATATACCGAATATGGATCCTCCAGACTCTCTAGCACCCCACTATAAATAGAGTTGTAGATATCTTCTTTTTCAAATTCATCATAATAGTAGATATTCATGTAGGAATAGATTTCATCAATTTTTTCTACTACTTCATCATTCAAAAGAGCACTTCCGCTGATGGTGGAAGCACCTGCTTCTCCAATAATCAGAAGCTGTCCTTTCATCTTAAGCACACCACTGACGCCAAAACATACAATGGCAACACAAATCATACTAGTCAACACACCTAGGAAAAATCCATGTTTCTTAAAAAAGCTTTCTTTTTTCTCAGGTACTGCGTCAAATACCGATTCTTCATTTAAGTTTTCGATTTCATTATTGTACTGCATAAAATTTCCTCTTCTAAAAATATAACTTTGATGTTTATTATGCCACATCTAATCACTTTTTTCTACCATAAAAAAAAGAACTACCACAAAATCGTGATAGTTCTTTGAACATTACACCATTAAACCTTTAAATGTTTACGAATAGTCCAAACACTTCCTAAGAAGCCAATTCCCACGCCCAATGCCAGTCCAATTGGAATTAAGCCCTGGAATAGTGTATGTGGTGAAACAAATTCTAATAGCGATCCTACAAAAGCAAATTTCTCCGCCACATAGATAACTACCTTGTCGTAGAGAACATAGAGCAATGCAAGTGGTGCACTCGCACCTACTAAACCGATTATGATACCTTCTACGATAAATGGCGAACGAACCAAATAGTCCGTAGCCCCAATCAGTTTCATAATAGCAATTTCTTCCCTTCGAACTGCAATACCTACAGTAATGGTATTGTTAATCAGGAATACTGCAACACACAGGAGAATCATAATAATCCCACCTGATACAATACTCAAAATCTTATTAAACTCTGTCAAGGTTTCCGCAACTGACTGAGACTGCTTAACATCTCGTACACCATCTACATTTTCCAGATAATTCACTAAAGAAGACTGCTTAGAAATATCCTTTAAGTAAATTTCATAGTTTGCAGAGTTTGCTAATGGATTTTCTGAAAAACCTGCAGCGTATTCTTCATTCCCTTCAAAATACACTTCTTTAAAGCTTTCCCAAGCTTCCTCAGCAGATACAAAAACGACCTCTCGTACTTCAGAACGTTTCTTTACGTCTTCACCAATCTCTTTTATCCTGTCTTCTTCCAAACCTTCATCAAAAAACACGGTAATGGCTACACTTTCTTCTGCATCCTGTACCATCGCATTAACGTTAAATACCAAAATATAAAAGATACCGAACATAAAGATGCAGGCTGCCATTGTTGCCATGGATGCAAGTGAAAACATACTGTTTCTCGCAATGTTTTTAAATCCTTGTTGTACGGAATATAAAAATGTATTAATTCTCATAAGCTTCATCACCCGCTTTGCTATCGCTTACGATAACACCTTTCTGCACAGTGATTACACGCTTTTTCATGACTTTTACTATTTCCATGTTATGTGTTACAACGATAACGGTTGTGCCGCGATCGTTGACTTCTTCTAGTAATTTCATGATTTCCCATGCATTATTGTTGTCCAAGTTTCCTGTTGGTTCATCGGCTAATAGGATACTTGGTTCATTAATAAGTGCTCTGGCAATTGCAACTCGCTGCTGCTCACCACCAGATAACTCCTTTGGATAAGAACGATACTTTGCTGCTAAACCCACCATAGAAAGGAAGGATGGAACCTTCTTCTTAATATTTCTGGTAGGCTCACCAATTACCTTCTGTGCAAAGGCAATATTCTCGTATACGTTTCGATCCTTTAATAAACGGAAGTCCTGAAAAACAACTCCAATATTTCTACGAAATTTTGGAATTTGTCGCCTGCTTATCTTGCTAAGATTTTTCCCATTGATTGTAATGGTGCCTGCTGAAGGCTCTAATTCTTTTAACAGCAGTTTAATCATAGTTGACTTACCTGATCCACTGTCACCTACGATAAAAACAAATTCTCCATCTTCAATTTCCAGGTTAACATCGTTCAGCGCAGGTATCCCTGCAGAATATGACTTGCTGACATGTTCCAGTTTAATCATCTTAATCTCCTTAATAAAATTTAGTAATCAAGTGACTCCATATATTTCATGTACTTAACTACCATAAGAGCAATTCTGAATGTAATAGCATCTTCAAATACGCGCAGGTCTAACCCTGTACTCTTCTGAAGCTTATCTAATCTGTACACCAGAGTGTTTCTGTGAATATATAACTGTCTGGATGTCTCAGATACGTTCAAGCTATTTTCAAAGAATTTATTGATAGTGGAAAGGATTTCCTCATCAAAATCATCTGGTGATCTTCCATCAAAAATTTCCTTGATAAACATTTTGCAAAGCGGAATTGGAAGCTGGTAAATCAAACGCCCAATTCCAAGCTGTGAGTATGCAATTACATCTTTTTCTTCGAAGAAGATCTTGCCTACATCAAGAGCCATACGTGCTTCTTTGTAAGAACGTGATACTTCTTTTAGTTCATTAACAATGGTACCATAAGCTACATGTACGTTGTTATCCGCATCCCCTCGGAATAAGTTGATGATAACCTCAGCTGTTTTGCTTAAATCTTCATATTTCTCATTCTCTGCCAATTCTTTTACAACAATAATATTCTTCTCATCTACTGCTGTAACGAAGTCTTTAGATTTGCCACCAAAGAGTCCACGGATTTTCTCTAATTCGTTTCCATCCTTGTCGCGATTTGTCTCAACGATAAATACGACACGTTTCACTTCTGTTTCAATGTGCAGTTTCTTTGCACGATTATAGATATCTACTAAAAGGAGATTGTCTAACAAGAGGTTCTTGATAAAGTTATCCTTATCGAAACGCTCTTTATAAGCTACCAAAAGATTTTGAATCTGGAAGCTGGCAATCTTACCAATCATATATACATCTTCTGTGTCGCCATAAGCCAACAGAATATACTCAAGCTGATGATCATCAAAAACTTTAAAAAACTGACATTCCCCTACTACCTGACTGTCAGCTGGTGAGCTGACAAAACTTTGAGCAGGTGCAATAAATTTGTCTGCATCCTGAAATGTAGCCGCCAAAATCTTTCCTTCTACATCAATGACACACAGGTCTGTTCTTGTAATATTTTTCAGTCCATCGATTGTATTTTGTAATATTTGATTGGAAATCATACCTTTTCTCCTTGTCCCCCATATTTGCGTTTTGCATAAATACCTGCATCTATTTTAATGCATAAACACAAAAAAAGAAAGAGGAAATGTGCACTTTTTATGCATTTTCTCTCTTTCTTAACTTAAAATCTAGTAATTTTTTACTAAAATTCCTTTTTATACTCTTGGAAACCTTCGCCTAACACTTCTTTTACATCGGATACAATTACAAACGCACTTGGATCTACTTCATTTACAATATCCTTTAACCCTATGATTTCCTTTTGTGTAACAATACAATATAAAACACATTTATCTTCCTTGGTGTACATACCCTTTGCATGAAGTCCAGTTACACCACGTTCCAATTCCTTCATAATACGACCTGCAACTTCTTCATGCTCATTCGTAATGATGTAAGCTGCTTTGGAGTAATTGAAACCTTCTACAATCAGGTCAGATACCTTGGTCTGAACTGCAATACCAATGATTGCATACAGGGTTGGTCTCATACCAAATACGAAAAGACCTAATAAAACAACAGCCCCATCAATTACCTGCAGAATCTGAACAATAGAATAATGACGCAATTTTAACTGAATCAGTGCTGATACCATGTCTGTTCCACCGGTTGTAGCTCCTACACGAATTACAAACCCAATTCCAGCTCCAGCACATACACCACCGAACAATGCTGCAATCATGTAATCACCTTCTGGCATATTAATGGATGGTAGAATATACAGCCACACAGAAAGCATAATAGTTCCAAACAATGTTTTTCCAATAAACTTCTTTCCCTTAAGGAAGTAGGAAAGAATGAAAACTGGAATATTCAGTGCAATATTGGTCAACCACAAGGGTATACCACCTTCAAAAAAGGTTTCCGTTACATGTTTGATAACAATGGCTAATCCGCTAAATCCTCCTGTAACCAAACCAATTTGATCATAAAAGCATGCAATGCCAAATGCTAAAATCCCCGTTCCGATTATGATCATAAAATAATCATAAAATTTGCCGCGTTTTTTCATATTTACCACATTCTCTTTCTTAAGAATATTATTCTGCCTGATTTTCGTCCTTGACATAATTCATAAGCCTATACTTACGAAATCTTTTCAACACCATATATTTTAAGCTATGTTTCTGTCCTGCAATTTTTCCGCTTCCAATTCCATACCAAAGCTTGGTGGACATCATAGCTTTGTGCTCTGCAAAAAAATGTTCTTGCATTGGCGATGGCAAAACACTGATTACCACATCAGGAGCAAGCATGTTGATATCATTTATAATGCCCTCATCTGCTCCAACACATTCCTCTAGGGCTTTTGTTCCAACAACATTTAATCTAGGAAACTCTTCTGCGATATACTCACAGCTTTGTTCAATTTCCTGAGTTAATTCACCTAATACAAAAACCGAATAGTTGTTACGCTCTAAAATACGCATAAGCTGGAAAAAGAATTCTCTCTTCTCAACCTCTCTTCTACGCAGACTTGTATTTACCCCCACTGCATCCCAAATACCATTTTCTGCTATAACCGTAACATCCAATGATTCTACAACTTCCTTTATTGTTTCATCCTCTTTTGCTAACAAAAGAGTTCTCATGTAAATTTCTTCTACTGCTGTAAAAACATTGCCATCCAAGTTTTTTCCAATCTGTGTCAGATTTTCCAATGCGGTATAACTATTTAGTTTTATTCCTGCTACTGTAATCTCTTTAATCATGACAATTCAGTATATCAAAGCACCGAAAATTTGGCAAGCCCTTTAATTGTTCGACAATTTACGACAAATAAAAGCTATTTTTTTACATTTAAAAAGTCAATTATATTTTAAAATTTTCCCTTATTTTGGCAAAGTTTATAATATCTTCACAAAACAGTTGTTCGTTTTTTCTCATTTTTTACCCCTTCTAAACTGCTCATTTTTTGTGGATAACGTGAATAAGTCCGTGTATAACTCGATTTTTGGGGCTTTATGGGATTAAAAATGTGGATAACTTTTAGACCACAGCATTTCTCAATTTGCAACCTTTTTTTTAATATTATTACATATTTGTGCAATTTGTATAAACCGCTTTTAAAAAAATAAAAAAGCCCAGCCAAGCTGAGCTTTTTATTAAAAAATTCGACGAATTGCAACTACTTTTCTGTATTGCCAGTTGTTTGTGATTTTAATACCATCTTTTTTGTTTGAAGCATGTACAATCTTTCCATTACCAATGTAGATAGCTGCATGACCGCTGTAACAGATAATATCGCCAGGCTGAACATCAGATGCACTTACTGCATATCCAACACTTCTCAATTGGTATGAACTGTGTGGAAGGCTAACTCCAAATGCTTCATAAACCTTCATTATGAAACCAGAACAGTCTGCACCCTGTGTTAAGCTTGTGCCACCCCATACATATGGGTTACCAACGAACTGTACAGCATAATCAACGACTGATTGGCCGCTTGTACCTGAAGGTGCATTATATGTCTTATTAGAAAAAGATGTTGATGTCTGCTGCTGTTTCTTTGCTTCTTCTGCTAAACGAGCAGCTTCTTCTTCTCTGGATTCTGCATAGTTATAAACAGTTTCTACAGAAACATATTCTGCTGCTACATAGCCAGTATAAGATCCATACTGAATCTTCAACCATCCTTCGATGGATTCATCAATTACAGTAACTTGATTTCCATTTGAAATCAGGGTATAAACACCAGATTCTGTAGAAGCTTCTTTACGAATCTTCAATGCGTCTGTTATTACAGTACCAATTCTCTTTGATACAGCAACACATGTTGCTTCATCACCTACAATAACATAGTCCGCTGAAACATAACCAATTACGTTACCAGATGCTACTTTGTACCATCCATCTAAAGTCTCAAGCACTGTTGCAGCACCCTTGTCATAAAGTTTGCCAAGCACTGTTGCTCCTGAGTTTGCTTCTTCTCTAATATTTAAATATTCATTTACATCTGCGATTGCAATGTTTGCATAAGGGTTTGCAGGTGCAGAAACAACTGGTGCATCGTTTTCTTCAACGCCAGCATAAAGGCTGTCATCAGTTGTATCTTCTAATACTACTGTTTCGCCAATAGCAGAGTGTGCACCCGCAGAAAAGCTATATGAAGTTCCTGTGATGTAGTTTGTACTTTCAGCGATCTGTCCTGCAAAAGTTTCTGCTGGAACTGTTGTAACCAAAAGTGCTGCAACTAAAAGGCCTGCTGTAAGTCTTACTCCCTTATTAATCATTGTATCCTCCAAAATCGAATGAATCTGTTAATTTTGTTACGAATTTGTTACAAATGTTACGATGTCATTATAGCAACCTTGTATACAAGTGTCAACCCCCTAAATATGCGCTTCTTTCACTCCTTTTTCCCCTATATTTGGTAGATTAATCCCAAAAATGGCGGTTTTTCGCTAATTTCGAACCTGATTTAAAGAACATTTTCCTATGTTTTTTTTAAGATACAATGTCCCACCCTCCTTTTCTTTTCCTCGCTTGTATCCCAGCTTATACCCCAATTAGGCAAGAAAAAAGAACTGTCCTAAGACAGTTCTTTGTAATAGTTTCGTTTTATTTCGTAGCAATCGCTTCAATTTCAAGTAATACATCCTTTGGAAGTCTGGCTACTTCCACACAGCTTCTTGCAGGGAATTCAGAAGCGAAGTACTCCTTGTAAACTTCGTTGATAGTACCGAATTCATTCATTTCTTTGATAAATACGGTTGTTTTGATTACATTATTCAAGCTTGTTCCAGCTGCTTCTAAAAGGTTTTTAAGATTTGTAAGTGCTTGATTTGCCTGAGCGACAGTTCCTTCTGGAATTTCGCCTGTTGCTGGATTTACTGGAATCACACCTGAAGTATAGACCATGCCATTTACTTCAATCGCCTGTGAGTATGGTCCGATTGCCGCCGGTGCTTTGTCTGTGCTGATGATGTTTTTCATAATGCTATTCTCCTTTTTATTTTACTAAGCGGATTTTACCGTCTGTGATATCGATTACTCTTTGTTTATATAAATGACCAACGGCACGTTTAAATGCGTTTTTACTAAGCCCTGTTTCTCTCTTAATAACCTCTGGGCTGGCTTTTTCCGAAAATGGAAGAACTCCCGCATAGGATTCAATAAGTTCGAAAATCTTTTCTGCATCTGCGTCCATCTGGATATATGCCCTTTCCCTCAAAGTCAAATCCAGCTTTCCATCTGGCTTCACTGCCACAACCTTTGCATCGATAATATCGCCAATACGAAGGTAGCTGTGATCTTCGTGACTTGGAATACGAGCGGAATACTTATCATCTACCGCTACGAATGTTCCAAAGTTGTCACTAAATTCATAGACACGACCTGTTACCATATCATCGCTTTTATATGGTGAATCCGTAGAAAGCAGATTATAAATTCCTTTCATACTTGCACAAAGGCGATTGCTCTTATCCGTATATACTGTTACCAATACCTCGTCCTCTGGCTGCACTTTCTGTGTCATCTCTTTAAAAGGAAGGAATAAATCCTTTTCCAATCCCCAGTCAAGGAAGGCTCCAATTTTTCCAATTTCTTTTACAGTTAATACCCCATACTGTCCCAACGTAAGCTTTGGCTCGTTGGTCGTAGCAATCATGCGGTCCTTGGAGTCTTTATATAAGAAGACTTTGATTTTATCTCCACGCTTTGCATCCGCAGGCACCTGCTTTGCTGGAAGAAGCACACGTTCTTCGGCATTTTCTGTTTCTCCAAGATATACACCGAAATCAACCTTCTTTATATATATTAGTTCCTGGTATTCACCTAATCTCATATTTTCCTCTTTCTTCTATATAAATATATTTTCCTTTAATAAGGTAGCACATACTCGCCTACTTTCCAAGAAAAAGAACCGTAGCATATGCCTTTCCGCCATCATCCGCCAAAACAACAGTGACTTCATCCCCTTTTATCGTTACGCGAGGCACAATCGTATCACCAAACACTGCCGCGTTCTTGTATTCTACACGAATTTCCTTCACTTGAAAATCCTTTGGAAGATATTCTTCCGCAACCATGACATATTTTGCATTGTTCATATGGTTATTTGTATCGATAAAATACCTAGGCACTGTAATGGCTGGCTTTGTTTCGTACTCCTCTGGGATGGCAATTTTTCTATCACAGTAATCCATTTCCAACTTTGGCTCATCTGGATAATGGGATGATACTTCGTCAGTAATGCGAAGCGGACGACCATTTCTAGGATCAATCAGCACCCAAATAGAATTTGCCTTTATTAGTGTATCGCCTTTGGCATTTTCCACACTAAAATTCCTCAGGCCAAATAAGCCTTTCGTCTGGTATGGCCAGGTGGATACCGTAATATCCTCACTAAGATTTGGCATCTCCTCAATACGAATCTGCCAGAAGGACAAAATCCATGCCATATTCTGTTCAAAAAGCTGAGCACCACTTTCTCCCAATTCTTCAGAATGAAGCGTACTAGAATCCTGCAAATAATTGAGCAGAGCGTGGTAGGTTAATTCACTTTTAGAGTTTGCTTCGCTGTATCGTACTTTTGATTTTAATTGGTACATAATTACTACCTCATGTTTCTCAAATTTCTAAACATATATTTAGTGTAACATCTTCTAATGCAAAAAGAAAGACCTCGAAGGCATTTCTTCGAGGTCTCATTAGCTGGCCCACAAGGATTCGAACCTTGGATGACGGAGTCAGAGTCCGTTGCCTTACCGCTTGGCGATGGGCCAATGTTGTCTCAACAAATGGTATTATACATAGATTGAAACACAGTGTCAACACTTTTTTAAAAAATTTTTACTTCTTTTTCCACTAAGCCATAAATGACTTCATCGCCCCATTCGAGATGGGCAGCTCCGTTGGTATGTTCGATAACTGCTTTTTCGATTTCTTCCTTTCTTTCGAACGGAACCAGGACGGTCATTTTAACATCAACACCATACTCACTTTCCATAATAGATATTTCTTTTTGAGCAAAAAGATACTGCAATTTGCCGATGCCATTGTAATCTGTACCTATATATAGAAGAAACCCATTTCGTTTTTCGATAATTTGCGAATTTGCAAGCCCTTCTTGTACAGACTTTTGGTAAGCACGCACCAATCCGCCCGTACCAAGTAATACGCCGCCGAAATAACGGGTCACTACGACCGCCACATTGGTAACCCCTTCCTTTAGTAATACGTCTAACATAGGTCTACCTGCCGTCTGAGCAGGTTCACCATCGTCTGAACATCTGGTCAATTCCTGGTTTGCACCAATAACAAAGGCACTGCAGTTATGCCTTGCGTCCCAGTATTTCTTTTTCATCTCATTGATAAAATTTACTGCCTCTTCTTCACTTTCTACTGGTTTTACAGTCGCAATGAAGCGGGACTTTTTTTCTACAATTTCTCCTTCACCACCTCGATACACCACGCGATATGCCATATCTGCTCCTTTTTTCTCAACAATAAATAAAATCTTTATTAAATCTTTATTAATCCTATCACACCGTCCTCTCTATTTCAATTTTTTTCTTCCTCTAAAGTATGTTTTTTGCTATAATATGATTAACTATAACTATAGTTGTCTATAATGCTTATAGGAGGCAATTTTATGACTTATAACAAGAGTTCTACCAAAAAGCGTATCAAAAATGCGAACTCGAAAAAAACAAAAATAAGAAACAAACTGAATTTAACAGGCTTACAAATAGCACTGATTGCTTTTATTGTAATCGTTGTTATCGGATGTTCTGCAGTACTTGGTGTAGCGAAAGGAATTATCGATTCTGCTCCAGATATCTCAAAAATCGACGTTGTTCCTACAGGTTACTCTACCTCTATTCTTGCAGATGACGGCACTACTCAAATTGCTACATTAGTAGGCTCTGGTGCAAATCGTGAATATGTAACCTTAGATAGAATTCCTGATTATATGCAGCAGGCTTTCGTTGCTATTGAGGATTCCCGATTCTACGAACATAATGGTATTGACCTACAGGGTATTGTCCGTGCTGGATTTGCTACTGTAAAAAGTTTAGTGACTGGCGAAGGTGGTATCCAGGGTGCAAGTACCATTACACAGCAGTTAATTAAGAATAATATTTTAACCGACTGGACAGGTGAAACTACCTTCATAGAAAAGTTACAAAGAAAAATTCAAGAACAGTATTTGGCACTGAAGCTGGAAGAACAGGTAAATGATAAAGACTGGATTTTAGAAAACTACTTAAATACCATTAACCTTGGTTCTAATACCTTGGGTGTTCAATCTGCTGCCAACAAATATTTTGGTAAGGACGTATCTGAACTTACCCTTTCCGAAAGTGCTGTTATTGCAGGAATTACACAAAATCCATATGGATATGACCCAATTCGTTTTCCAGATAACAACGCTGGACGTCGAGAACGTGTACTTAATGCAATGTTGGAACAGGAATACATTACTAAAGAACAGTATGATGAAGCAATGGCAGATCCTGTATATGATCGCATCGCTTCCTATAGTGTAGATAATTCAAGTTCCTATAATACCTACTTCGTAGATGCACTGATCGAAGATGTGTTAGATGACCTAATTAACAAAGCGGGATACACCGAATCCGATGCGTATAAAGCAATTTATCAAGGTGGATTGACCATCGTTTCTACGCAGGATTTGAATATACAGAACATCTGTGACGAAGAAGTTAATAACCTGAATAATTATCCAACAAAACCAGAATATTCTTTTAACCTATCTTTTTCTGTAAAAAAGGCAGATGGAACTACCAAATCCTATACACATCAAACCATGCTTTCTTACTATAGGAATCTTTACAACAGTTCTAAAGACAATGCTTATGAATATGATATTACGTTCTCTACAGAACAAGCTTGTTACGATGCTATCAAAAAATATCAGGAAGATGTGTTAGAAGAAGGCGATACTCTTGTAGAAGGCACCGAATCAATTACAATTACCTTACAACCACAGGTTGCCTTAACCGTTATTGAACAAAGTACTGGTGAAGTAAAGGCCCTTGTTGGTGGTCGTGGCGATAAAACAGGTAACCGTACTTGGAACCGTGCAACCGACACCAAACGTCAACCTGGGTCTACCTTTAAAATGATGACTTGCTATCCTGCAGCTTTAGATGCTGGTGGTAAAACACTTGCCTCTGTACAGGATGATGCTCCATTAACCATCGGAGAAAAAGAATATAGAAACACAACAAATCTTTTCTATGGTTGGACTACTATCCGCGAAGCCATTGCACAATCACATAACATCACTGCTATAAAAACAACGCAAGATATTGGCATAAATCTCTGCTATGAATATGCTCTGAAATTTGGTTTCACTACCCTAAGTGAAAATGATAAAACCTACGGGCTTCCTCTCGGTGGTTTAACCAATGGTGTAACCAACCTTGAACTTACCGCTGGTTATGCAGCTATTGCAAATCAGGGTGAATACATTGAGCCAAGTTTTTATTCAGTGGTTTACGATCATGATGGAAATCAGATTTTGGACAACACGTCTCAGGAACGCCATACTGTTATAAGTGAAGAAACAGCATGGTTATTAACAGATGCTATGAGAGATGTTTTGACATCTGGTACTGCTAAAGGTGCTTATTTTGGAAGCAGTATGGACCAGGCTGCTAAATCTGGTACTACTACCTCTAACCGCGACTCTGTAATTGCAGGCTATACCCCATATTATACTTGTGTTGTATGGGGGGGAAATGATGATAACTCCTCTCAGGATCCATCCTTGTGCAGCTATACCAGAGCAATCTGGAAAACATCTATGCAGCGTATTCATGCTGACTTAGAATATAAGGAATTTGAAATGCCAAGTTCCATCACTACAGCTAATGTATGTGTGGAATCTGGTTTAATACCATTAGCAGAGACTTGTGAATTTTGTCAAAAAGGAAGTGCTGTTTATGAAGAATATTTCGCAAACGGCACAGTTCCAACTGCAACCTGTGACCACCATGTAGCTTTAGATATTTGTTCAACAACTGGAATGATTGCTAACGCAAACTGTCCAGAATCACAGATTGTTAAAAAAGTATTTATTATCGGATCTGATCCAGAAACTACAGATGGACCATATATTGCAACAGAAGAGTTCTTATCTACTATTTGTACCCATCAGTCTGGCGGCAATTTAGATAACTCTGATACCGAAAAATCTAACTCTGAAAAAAACGATGCCGATAATACTGTTGAAGAATTGGAACTAGATGAACCAAACGATTCCTTTGAGACGGATGTGCTTAATCTTGAGGACCTTGACCCAGCCAATCTCTTCGACAAAGAAAAATTGCTGGATTTCCTCTTAAATCTCGGTAATTAACAGATAGAATCGTATGGAATATTCTATTTTTGAAGCAGAATAGAAAAGCAAGTAAGAAAACCCCTTAAATATAAAATTGGAAGCCTTATGTCAATACAGCAACAATTTTATATTTAAGGGGTTTTCGTAGTTTATTCGCTATACTTCAAAAATCAAATCTCCATACGATGGCATCGGCCACATAGATTTATCTACAATCATTTCTAATTTATCTACAGGTTCACGTAATGCCTCCATGGCAGCATTTACTTCATCTCTGTAGTAATGAGCCTGTGCTTCACCACGTTCCATCCTATGTGCAATTTCTATTACTTCCTGAAGCTTCACCATTGCTACCTTTGTTTCTTCCAAACACTTAGATGTATCTTTTAATAAAGACATCTGAACACTTACTGGAGCCTCTGGACATGCACTCTTTACAGAATTAATACTGTCTGCCAAAACTGTTGTATAGCGGATAACCGCTGGCACAATCTGTTTCGTAGCAATGTCTACCATTGCTCTTGCTTCAATATTAATCGTCTTTGCATAGATTTCGTATTCGATTTCTACACGCGACTGTAACTCATTTCTGCTGAATACGTTAAACTTTTCAAAAAGTTCCACGGAAGATGGTGCAATATATTCTGGAATCGCATCTACCATGCATCTAAGATTTGGCAATTCTCGTCGAGCAGCTTCTCCTACCCATTCCTCGGAATAACCGTCACCATTAAAGATGATGCGTTCATGTGCTCTTGCATATTCTGTAATCAAACCATGAACCGCAGTTTCAAAGTCTTCCGCTTTTTCTAGCACCTCACAAGCTTCGGCAAACGCTTCGGCCACAATAGTATTTAAAACCACATTTGACTGAGCTACAGAATCCTGTGAGCCCACCATACGAAATTCAAATTTATTTCCAGTAAAAGCAAATGGTGAAGTACGGTTTCTGTCTGCCGCATCTTTTCTAAAGTCAGGAAGCGTTTTTACGCCAGTAGAAAGTCCTTCTTCCTTAATACTATGTGTCGCTTCACCCTTTTCCATGTACTGACTTAAAATATCTTCTAACTGTTCACCCAAGTATACTGAAATAATCGCTGGTGGCGCTTCATGTGCACCCAAACGATGATCATTTCCCACATCAGCTGCAGAAGCTCGTAAAAGTCCTGCATGCTTATCCACTGCTTTCAGAACACAGGTTAATACCAAAAGGAACTGTATGTTTTCATGTGGCTTTTTACCTGGATTTAACAGATTAATTCCATCATCTGTGGTAAGTGACCAGTTATTGTGCTTACCAGAACCATTTACGCCTGCAAATGGTTTTTCATGTAAAAGACACTGCAAGCCATGACGTCCAGCTACCTTCTTTAATGTTTCCATTACAAGCTGATTGTGATCTACCGCTACATTGCATTCAGCGTAAATTGGTGCCATTTCATGCTGTGCTGGAGCCGCTTCGTTGTGCTCTGTTTTGGAAGTTACACCTAATTTCCAGAGTTCCACGTCAACGTCCTTCATATAAGCAGCAATACGTTCACGAATAGAACCAAAATAATGGTCATCCATTTCCTGCCCCTTTGGTGGCATAGCCCCAAACAGAGTACGCCCAGTGAACACTAAATCTTTTCTCTTTAAATATTTTTCTCTATCTACAAGGAAATATTCCTGTTCTGGTCCTACCGATGGTGTTACCTTCTTGGAAGTTGTATTTCCAAATAAACGAATCAAACGAAGGGACTGCTCATTTACCGCCTGCATAGAACGAAGCAACGGTGTTTTCTGGTCCAAGGCATCTCCTGTATAAGAACAAAATGCTGTTGGAATACAAAGTGTTGCTCCCCCTGCATCCTGACGCACGAATGCTGGCGAAGTACAATCCCATGCGGTATAACCTCTGGCTTCAAAGGTCGCACGAAGTCCGCCAGAAGGAAAGGAAGAGGCATCTGCTTCACCCTTAATCAATTCTTTTCCAGAAAAGCTCATAAGCACCTTTCCGTTTTCCATTGGTGCAGTGATAAAAGAATCATGCTTTTCTGCAGTTACACCAGTAAGAGGCTGGAACCAATGTGTAAAATGTGTTGCACCTTTTTCGATTGCCCACTCCTTCATCTCATGAGCAATAACATCCGCAGTCTCAACATCCAATTCCCCGCCTTCGGCAATAATCTGATGTAGCTTACTATACACCTTCTTTGGCAAACGAGCCTGCATTACCGAATCATTAAATACATTCTCGCCAAATATTTCTGCTACATTAATTTTCATATTACTGCTCATATCTATTACCTCGTTTCGAGTTTTCTATTTATACTTTATTATTTTTGCATTAGATTAGTTTCTCTAATATATTTCATCGAATTATATATATTTGCTTATTAATTTTATGTAGTAAATATACTCCTAATTCTGATATCTGTAAAGCATAAATTATAATTCGCTTTCTTTTTTCATAAATGAAGAACTCCCCGTGTGTATATTAATTTAGAAGCCTTACGCTAGTATAGCGATAAATTAATATACACACGGGGAGTTTGTGGTTTTATGTAATTATAATAGCAAATTACAAATTATGCTTTTCCTACAGAACCAAAAAGTTCCATTTTTTCTCTAACAGTTGCTTTAATAGCTTCTGTACCAGGAGCAAGTAACTTACGTGGGTCAAAACCTTTACCTTCTAAATCTTTACCTGCTTCTACATATGTACGTGTAGCTGCAGCAAATGATAACTGACATTCTGTGTTAACGTTAATCTTAGCTACACCAAGGTCGATAGCTTTCTTAATCATTTCTTCTGGGATACCTGTACCACCGTGAAGTACTAATGGCATTGTACCTGTTTTAGCCTGGATAGCGTCAAGAGTTTCGAAGCTAAGGCCAGCCCAGTTTGCTGGATATTTTCCATGGATGTTACCGATACCAGCTGCAAGCA
>CAYMTP010000024.1:0-19475 GCA_964393435.1 uncultured Lachnobacterium sp.
AGTATGAATCCAGCAGCAATGATGAAAGTAATGAACGCAATGAATACATTTAAAGCAAGCCACCCAAAATTTATGTCATTTTTGAATTATGTATTCGCAGGTGGTTTTCCAGAGGGAACCATAATCGAGATTACAGTGACAAAACCGGGAGAAGAACCTGTGACTTCAAATATGAAAGTGACACAGTCGGATTTAGATTTATTTGATTCATTAAAAGATGTAGGGATGTAAAGAGGTAAGCTATGATAGTTCGAAAAGTATTAAATATCGAAGATTTACCATCCAAGCATGTGGCAGTAAGACGTGCTTTGGAACGTTGTGGAGTGCAGTATATTGACCATGCAGAAACGGCAGTCGATGCCCTTGATATGATAGAAGCAGCCATTGCGGAAGGAAAGCCATATCATGCAATTGTATCGGATATGTATTTCCCGATTTCAAAAGGAGGAATGGAAACACAGGCAGGGATGTATGTAATCGAGGAGTTACAGGCGCGCGGAATTGATATTCCAGTTATTGTGTGTTCTTCTGCAAGAATGGTGATTCCAGAAATTGTAGGCTGTATTCACTATAGCCCATATCGTAATGATCTGGATGCGGATATGCGAGAGATGATAGATCAGATAAGAAATAGGTAGGGGTATTGATTGATTTATCTAAGAGTATGGTTTTATTCAAAGAAAGAGTTTGTATATAGGCGATTGTCTATATACAAACTCTTTTTAAGTTACATGTTTTTATGATTTAAATAAGTGGATAATAGCTCGAGTAAGAGTTGACGTTCTTCAATGTTTAATTTGCTATATAAAAGAGATAGGTTTTCTTTTAGAGAGTCGTTGCTATGGATGTTGCTCATAGAAACAAAATCAGCAATATCACACTCTAATATATCTGCTATTTCGGATAGTGTTTCTAAGTTTACTTTGGCAATTCCACGCTCGATTTGGCTAATATACCCGGATGATACATAGAGATCGGCGGCTAAGTCATTTTGTGTTTTGCCAAGTTTTTTTCTTTTTTCTTTAATTCTATTACCAATAAGTTTAAAGTCTATAGCCATGTTATATGCTCCTCAAAATTTTATCTATAAGTAAAGTATAGTTATATGTAAAAAATATTATTGATAGTAATAGCTAAAGTTTAGTTATAATATTGATTTTTGGGAGATCTAGTGATAAAATCATGATAATAAAACAAAAGAGGAGATTAACATTATGAAAAATTACTTTCAGAAAATTTACAACGAAACAGGGATTAAACCATTTACATTTTTGAATTGTGCTTTAAGCTTTCTTTTACCACTGGTAATTTTTTTGGTAATTGGTTCTAATATGAGTTCGACAGAAGGCAATAAGGTTATCACAATTTCTATTATTGCGTTGATTGCATGTTGGGGAATTGATATTGTGCTATTATTTAACAAGTTCAAAGATGGAAAACGCACAGCAATTTTATTCTTTTTAGGTTTATTAGCGTCTATTGCATTTTTCTGTAAATTAATTCTGTTCCCGCTTATCAAATTATTATTTAATATGATGGGAAGTGCAACAGCAGTTCAGACAGGTGACTTTGCCGGCGCAAGCAATAATGCAAATCGTGCGACAGCAGAAGCTGGTGGTGTGAAAATGTCAGCATTCAACTGGTTTGTGTATGATGACAGAAAATTTGAGGATATTGCTCCAAGTGAACCGGCAGAATCCTATATTACCAATTCTCAGGCGTGGAATTCTGAATTGGGTAGAAGCTTTACAAGTGATGAAGATATGAATGCACAACAAATGGGATATACTGATGCAAAAAATGCCTATGACAGCGGTGTAAAACTAGAAGATATTACAAAGAAATACTAAAAGGATAAGGAGGCCAACTATGAAAAAGAGATTTAGCATTTTGCTGGCAATTGTAACAACAGTAGCATTAGTCACAGGCTGTGGTGGCGGAAATACAGGGTCTAACGTAGATGCTGGAAATGATGCAGAATTGGGAGATAATTATGTGGATTTAAACACAGAGTATAATGAGCCAGAAAATAATGGAAATGACAGTGAAGCGGAATCTTCAAAAGTCGTTCTAGAAGGTGTTTACTGGTTGCATGAAGAAGAGCTTTTCCGAACAGGGTTTATTATGGACGGAAATGGCAAATATAGTGAGTTACGCAACGGTAGTTTAGTCGAAGGCACTTATGAAATGTTAGATGTGTATGAATTACCAGAGGGAACAGAATACTCATTTACGCTTAATTTAGGTGGAATCGTGGAAGACTGTTATATAACGATAAGTACAGATGGAAAGATTTATCAGGAGCCATTTATTTATGCTGTTGTAGATGAAGAAACTTTCTATGGAAAGGAAGAAGAAACAACGCCTGGTCCAGCTCCTACAATCAAATATGCATTTGAAGGCAAATATTACATCATGAAGGATACTGGAAGTGGACAGATGATGATTTACTTTGATGGGGCAAATGCACATTGTAAATATGAAGTAGGAGGCACTCAGTTGATTCCGTATACGTTTGATGGTGTTAACACCATAAGTTTTACAGGTGGATACGAAGGTACGTTTACGTATGATGCAGCGAATGAGACTCTTTATACAAATATGATGGGCGGAGAAACCTATATACTTTCAGACAAAGCAACGTATGATGCATTTGGAAACTAAAGGAGCGATTATGAAAAAGAAATTAAGTATTATCTTTATATTTTTGATTACAATTACAATGTGCACAGGCTGCGTCATGAGTGCAGGTTCTGCAGAATTAGATGCGGCTTATCAGCTGAAGGATGTATCAGAATACAAATTCGAAGTGGCCAGTGATGAGTATTTAGAAGATCCACTTAGCAATACAAATGCAGCATCTGAATACGCAGCACCTGTAGCGGTAGAGGAAGGGGATCCGAGATTAGCAAATACATATACTTATGAGGAACTGGCGGCATGTTTTACAATGGTAACAGAGTTAAATGCGTCAAATTTAGGGGAATATTTTTCTCTGGAAACATTACCATACAATGACGAGTATAATATGGTTCAGATGAATGCTAAAGAGGGGTTTTATATATCGAACGTCCTAGTAATGAAATTTATGAACAAAAATGGAGGATATGAGCAGCAACAGTATGAGCCACTTTGGATGTTTGGTTCATTTACTAAATGTGAGAAAAAAGATACGAGTTGGACCACAGAAAAATTTAAGACAGTTGAGTTAGTGGAAAAATCGTATATATATACATTTTCACCAACTGAAGAAATGTGGACAAACTACGATGATACACAGGCAATCTATGTTACAACCCAAAAGGAAAATTCTCACGGAGAATATCTCTTGATTGAAGCTTATGAAAACAATCCGACGGAGATTTCATACATGCTCCGTGTAATCAGTGAAACAGGATTGCTTGGTGGAAGTGGCTCTTCCGCTACACCAGATAGTGGTTCATCCGAGGAGACACCGGTTCCAACGCCAGAATCAACACCAGAACCAACGCCAACGCCAGAACCTACACCAACACCAGAACCTACACCAACGCCTACCTATAAGTATCCATTTGAAGGAAAGTATTATGTATGCGATTATGCAGGACTAGGGGTTTATTTTGATGGAACGAAAGCATATGTAAGAAGTTCAGGTGGAAGAGTAGAGTCGTATTCTTACACATTTGATGGAACTACTATCATTCTTGGAAATAATGATTATGATTTTAGATATTATGAATCAGATCCGAAGTATCTTTATACCTCTTTTGATGATATTAATAGTGACGTATTTGAGGAATGCGATAAAGCAACATATGAATCTCTTTAATGAATATGGACACAATAGTTCCTTAGTAGGTTATACTGAAAAGTCTTGGAAAAAATAAAAGGAGTCCTTACAAATGAAAAGAGCAGCAAAATTATTAATCCCACTTGTATATTAGGGCTGTTACTTATGTACAGACAGAGCAGCAGCTCATTGAGCAAAATGATTATGAGGCGAATCTGCCAGTGCAGGATTACCGTAGCGTCTATGTGGTGGTTCGTGATAGCAGGAAAGATTCTACAAGTAAAATTTCTATCAAAATGGCAGTAAAAAATATTTCTAGCACTCCTATCACAAAGGTAAATATTTATACTGTAATTGACGATAAAATGTCCTTATCAAAGATTCGAAGAAAAATTGATGTAATGGCCGACAAGCATGAGACGATAAATGACTATTCAGAAGAAATGAAGTTCTGGATTCAGCACTTTTATGAAAAAAGAGAAGTGTACAAAAAGTGTGGCATTACAGATGATAATGGTTTTTCAGACTTACTATCAAGTTAGCGAGCTGAAAATCTATGCGGACAAGCTGGGTAATGGTGTCAATATTTATAAGATTGCTAAAAACAATTCACAGACCTATACCGATAAAGAATTCAAGAAAATTGCAAAGAAGAATAACTGGTAATATACAAACTCTTTTTATCTTGTTATATCATCAATAATTTGCTGCACATGTGCAAGCTATGTGGTGCTTAACCGGTTACTTCGATATATAGTCGTTCATCAAGCTCATACGTAAAAGAATGTTTTTTTATGAAAAAAGAGGTTACAGTTTTAAACTGCAACCTCTTAGTTTTTAATAAGTTAAATTATATGATTCGTCTGAAGCTCCACCGGACAATGATCCGAACCAAAAATATCTGTATGAATCTTTGCATCTACCAATTTGTCGTCCATAGAAGAGGAAGTGATAAAATAATCAATTCTCCATCCAGAGTTCTTTTCGCGTGCTTTGAAGCGGTAAGACCACCAGGAGTAAATTTGTTCTACATCAGGGTAGAAGTGGCGGAAGGTGTCGGTGAAGCCTGCACCTAAAAGTTCTGTCATCTTGCCACGTTCTTCGTCCGTAAAGCCGGCGTTGTGACGGTTGGTCTTTGGATTCTTTAAATCGATTTCTTTATGGGCTACATTTAAGTCGCCGCAGAGGATAACAGGTTTCTTTGCATCCAATTCCAACAGATATGCACGGAATGCGTCTTCCCAGGTCATACGATAGTCCAGACGAGCTAATTCATTCTGTGCATTTGGTGTATAGCAGGTAATCATATAAAACTCTGGATATTCCAAAGTAATGACGCGGCCTTCCTGATCGTGTTCTTCTATGCCAATGCCATAGCTAACAGAAATTGGTTCATGCTTGGTGAAAATAGCAGTACCAGAGTAACCTTTTTTTACAGCATAGTTCCAGTACTGATGATAACCAGGCAAATCTAATTCAATCTGTCCTTCCTGCAATTTAGTTTCCTGAAGACAGAAAAAGTCTGCATCTATTTTGTTAAAAAAATCTGTGAAATCGCCTTTCTGTACGATAGCGCGAAGTCCATTTACATTCCATGATATAAATTTCATAAGATATAATCTCCGTTTCAAAAATATGTTATCATGCAACAATACACGATAAAAGACACTTAGATTATACATATAAAATCCATATGGGACAAGTGGTGATTATTTACAAGTGCAACATAAATTTATCGAATCACTCGAATCTCCAATGCAGTAGTCTGTGGCGGAATACTAGCAGTCATAAAGTTCGCATGACGTACTCGCACCCGAAGTCCTGGGAAAAGTCTTGCAAATCCCATTGGTCGTCCCTCTATATCAAAGATTGGTGTATTATTTGGAACGCTGAATCTTACAATGGAAGTTGGATTGTTACCTGTAATGGTAGTAAACATTCTAGAGTTTCTATCAATGTCAATAATTCTTCCTGTGACGACATTGTCGGAAACAGGTCTTCGAAGGATTCGAATCACGTAGGCAGTTGCTTGTGGTGGAATACTTCGTGTCATGGCAGAGGAAACAATGGCGTTTATAGTCATGCCTCTTTGAAGCTCATTAGGTTGGATGGTGTTACCAAACTCATCAAAGATGAAAGTTCTATTATTTACTACCAAACGAATTTGTTGTTCCATTCTATTTCTGCCAGAGTTTCGCTCTCGTTCATCATAGTATGAAACTGTTATTAATGTATTTCGATTGTCTCTTGTTATTTCTTCAATACGTCCTCTTTGGATTTCTATGAAGGTGTCATTTAATAGCCCTTCGTCAAACATAGTATTATCCATAATTTACCTATTTATGAGTTTTACTTATATTATATGCAGGTTTGCCATAACTTTTCTTATGAATAGCCATAAATTTTAGTTGTTTGACTATTTTTGCTAAGCTGGAATAAAATAGAACAAGGAAATGAAAGGAATGAAAGATTATGTTACAGAGTATTAGTGATTTTGTGTGGGGACTCCCAATGATAGTTTTGATTCTTGCGGTGGGCGTTTTGCTTACAGTTCGTTTGCGAGGGCTTCAGATTACGAAATTACCATTGGCAGTGAAACACATCTTTGCCAATGAAAAGAATGGAAAAGAAGGCGAGGTTTCCAGCTTTGGAGCTCTTTGTATGGCGTTGTCTGCCACCATTGGAACGGGAAATATCGTCGGTGTTGCCACAGCTATTGTGACTGGCGGACCAGGGGCTTTGTTTTGGATGTGGATTGCGGCTCTTTTGGGTACTGCAACCAAATACGCAGAGTGTCTGTTGGCGATTAAATATCGTGTGATTGCAAAGGATGGACACGTAGTGGGTGGACCATTCTATTACATAGAAAAAGGTATGGGTACAAAGTGGAAGTGGCTTGCGAAAATGTTTGCGGTTTTTGGCGTAGGAGCAGGTTTGCTAGGAATCGGTACCTTTACACAGATCAATGGTATCACTGGTGCAGTAAAGAATTTTTTTGACCCAGATAGTGTAAATACAGTTTCCATATTCGGTACAGAGTATTCGTGGGCAGTAGTGATATCCGGTATTATTATTACAGTTTGTACAGCCTTGGTTCTTATCGGAGGTGTAAAGAGAATTTCTTCTGTAGCAGAAGTAATTGTTCCATTTATGGCAATTTTTTACATAGGAGCAGTCGTTATTATTCTTATTACCCATGCGGCAGAAATCCCTGGTGCTCTTGTAGAAGTGATAGAAAGTGCCTTCGGACTTCGTGCAGCAGCAGGTGGTGCGTTGGGTACTATTATGGTTGCGATGCAAAAAGGAATTGCCCGTGGTATTTTCTCCAATGAAGCAGGTCTTGGTAGTGCACCTATCGCAGCGGCTACAGTAAAAACCGATGAACCAGTAGAGCAGGGACTTGTTTCTATGACAGGTACTGTAATCGATACACTGATTATTTGTACCATGACAGGACTTTCGATTTTGGTGACAGATACATGGAATATTGGATTAGAGGGGGTAGACGTTACAACCGCAGCATTTCAGGCGGGCCTTCCATTTCCTGGGCAGATATCATCCTTTATTTTAATGCTGTGTTTAGTATTTTTTGCCTTTACAACTATACTCGGTTGGGATTATTATAGTGAAAGATGTATGGAATATTTGGTTGGTGATAAGCCAAAGGTTATCAAGGCGTTTCGATGGGCATATATTTTAGCAGTGTTTATCGGGCCATATATGACAGTATCTGCAGTTTGGACGTTAGCGGATATTTTCAACGGTCTTATGGCATTTCCGAACTTGATTGCATTGTTTGCTCTTAGCGGAGTCGTAGTGGCAGAAACCAAGAAATATTTTGACAAACAAAAAGAGAAAAGGTAAAGGGAGGATTTTCACAAATGAAAGGGTTTATCGAAGAATTTAAGAAATTTATTATGAGAGGTAATGTGCTAGATATGGCAGTCGGTGTTATCATAGGTGGTGCTTTTACATCGATTGTTACATCCTTGAACACCGATATTATTAGCCCGCTTTTAGCACTTTTTGGAGGTGTAGACTTTTCTTATTTGACCTTAGTGATGGGAGCTGGAGAAGATGCACCAACACTTATGTATGGTAACTTTATCACTGCAGTGATTAATTTCTTGATTACAGCTTTTGTTATTTTCTGCTTAATTAAACTTATCAATATCTTAGGAGACAAATTTGCTAAGAAAGAGGAGGAAGCACCAGCTGCTCCAACTACCAAAAAATGTCCATATTGCCTGAGTGAAATCGCAATTGAAGCAACGAGATGTCCACATTGTACATCTCACATGGATGAGTAATTTGTCAGTATATATGCATATATAATATAAATTTATACGATAAAGTAAGAAATAAGCCTTATTATATAAAATAGCGCTGGAGAACGTGTGCAAATTTTATATAATAAGGCTTATTTCGTAGTGTTTTATCGTAGAAATTACTAAATATATGGTTGCATAAACCATTAAAATTTCCTATAATATACTAGATATAGTTTATTTTGGGAAAATGGGGAAAAAGGGGAATAACCATGAGTCAGGATAATCTTTCAAAGTACATATTAGAGCATATGGGAGAACTCGTGATTACATTTGATGATCGGGGGCTCATAAGCTATGGCAATAAAGTTGCAGAAGAAAAATTAGAGTTTGTCAATCAGTTAAGTGGTACGCACATCAGTGAGATTTTTCCAAATGAGTTTACAGAAACCGAGGATGGTTTTGAAACCAAGGTGGTGTTTGGCACAGATGTGGTGCAGAACCTGATGGCATACCGCTTGAATAAAACTTGTTTCGCAGTAGAGGCGAAGTTCTCGGATTTGAATGAGGACTTTGAATACGTTTGTATTATGAAGGATATTACCAATCGTAATTTTTTGGAGAAACGTATTAAGCAGGTAGAGCAGAATGCAGAGGATGCACTTAAGGTGAAGTCAGAGTTCGTGGCCAATGTTACCCATGAGCTTCGTACCCCTGTAAATGGCATTTTGGGCAATACAAGAGAATTGATTACTAGAATCGAGGACGAAGGTTGTCTTAGAATATTAGATTTGATGGAACGTGGCTGTAATGATATGCATGCTCTTATCAACAATATCCTGGATTTCTCTAAATTAGAGGCTGGTAAGTTCACCTTAGAAAAAAGAGAATTCGATTTCCGTAAGACGATTGATTATGTCAAAGGAACTCACATACATAAAATCACAGAAAAAGGTTTGGAATTCTTTGTGACGATTTCGCCAGAGGTTCCAACCCATATTATCGGAGATGAGCTTCGTATTGTTCAGATTTTGAACAACCTCATTTCCAATGCTACCAAATTCACTTCCGTGGGAAAAATTGCGGTGGAAATTGTAAAGACTGCACAGATGGGACATCAGGCAGAATTGTTCTTCCTGGTGACAGATACAGGCGTAGGTATTGCCAAAGAAAATCAGGATAAGCTGTTCAAGAGTTTTTCTCAGGTAGATGCTTCCATTTCAAGAAAATACGGTGGCACAGGCTTAGGATTGAACATCAGCAAGCAGCTGGTTGAAATGATGGGCGGTACCATTAACGTGCAGAGTGAATTAAATCAAGGCACCATGTTTTCCTTTTCCGTATGGGTGGATTTACCTAAGGATGAACAGGAAAAGGAAAGTGCTACGGTAGACCGTATGGCATTCCTCACTGGCGTAATGCAGGACAGAGAAGAGGATGCTCATCTGAAAGAATTTGGCTCAGAAGAAAATAAAGCTGAATTAGAAAAGAATTTATCGAAACTTATTCTTTGTGTAGAAATGGATAACTGGGAGAAGGCTGAGACCTTTATGACCGCGGTTAAGCAGTTGACAGACGCGGCTCCACAGGAAATTAGAACTGCTTCGCTTCGACTTAAGATGGCAGTTCAAAAAGCAGATTATGACAAGACGAATGCAGCTTACGAGGAACTGATGAAGCTGCTATAGTCAGGAGGCTTTATGTTACGAATTTTAATTATTGATGATGTGGAAACCAATCGATTTGTGCTTCGCAACATTATTACAGATATGGGCTATCAGCCAGTATTAGCAGAAAATGGAAAACAGGGTCTAAAGATTATGGAACGTGTTGTTCCAGATCTGATTCTTCTTGACGTAGCAATGCCTGAAATGGATGGCTTCGAATTTGCGGACATTATCAAGAAGGATGTAAAAACCAGAAACATACCTATCATTTTTATTTCCGCTTTTGATGCTCCACAGGATATCGTAAAAGGGTTTGAAGCAGGTGGTGCGGACTATGTAACCAAACCATTTATTCAGGAGGTTGTTAAATCTCGCGTGGCGGTACAGCTGAAACTGGCAGAGATGAATAAGACGCTGGCAGAAACGAATCGTAGATTGCAGGTTTCCATTGCAGAGCAGATTCGACAGTTAGAGGCGGAAAAGAAGAAAGTATTATATGCACTTTTAACTGTAGTTCGTAAGAACGCAGTTTTTGATGAAGCACATATTGAAAGATTGCAGGAAAACTGTAGAATTTTGGCACAGGCAATGCAGCTTTCACCTAAATTCGAAAGTATTGTATCCGATACCTTTGTGGAAACGATTGAGTTGGCAGCACCGCTCTGTGACTTGGGTATGGTGAGTGTTCCTTTGGAAATTTTACAGAAAAAAGGTAAGCTGACAGATGAAGAAATGGCAATTGTCCAGAAGCATGCAGCTATCGGTACACAGATTTTAGAGGATATCAAAGGTGACGGCGATTACAATGATTTTATCGATATGTCCTGTGATATTACAAAGTATCATCATGAAAGATGGGATGGAACTGGATATCCATATGGCAAGTCGGGAAATGATATCCCATTGCCGGCTCAGGTGGTTTCCTTGATATCTGCTTATAATGCTTTGACAGAGCATCGTTCTTATCGTGATGCTTATAGCAAAGAAGAGGCGTTGCAGATTATTGAAGAAGCTTCTGGAAAAGAATTTAATCCTGATATTTTTGCAATCTGCAAGAAAATCGCAAGACAATTAAAATAAGAGGATGAACAAGTGGCGAAGATGACAGACCAGGAGTATCTGCGTATTGCTCGATTTTTGAAAGGGCGATATGGCATAGATATGAGCCGCAAAAAGGAAATTATTTCCGGACGATTAGAAAATTACATTAGAGCAAATGGTTGGGATACTTATACGGAGTATATGAATGCGGTAGAAAAAGATGCCACAGGAAGTTTGGAAAAGAAGCTGGTGAATCTATTATCTACGAACCATACATATTTCATGCGAGAGCCAGAGCATTTTACCTATTTACGACAGGTCGTTCTACCATGGATTAAGCAAAAAGAAGCACGGACAAAGGATGTTCGTATTTGGTGTGGGGCCTCATCCACGGGAGAAGAACCATATACCATTGCTATGGTAATAGCAGATTACTTCGGTCTGGAGCATGGTGCATGGGACACACAGGTTCTGGCGACGGATATTTCTACAGATGTATTGCGTCGAGCAATGGATGGTGTGTATAGTGCGGAGCAGGTAGAGGTTTTACCAGATAACTGGAAGAGAAGATTTTTTCGCAAAATTATAAACGAGGATGCGTATCGAGTAACGGATGAACTAAAAAATGAGGTTATGTATCGTAAATTTAACCTAATGGATGAGTTTCCATTCCGTAAAAAATTGCACGTGGTATTCCTTAGAAACGTAATGATTTACTTTGATGAAAAAACCAAAAGAGAATTAGTGCAAAAGGTTTATGATGCTATGGAGCCAGGTGGATATTTATTTATTGGGCAAACAGAAAGTATCAATAAAGAGTATTGTCCATTTGAGCATGTGAGACCATCGGTCTATAGAAAAAGAGAAGGAAAATAGGAAAATTAGTCATGCGTAAAATTAGAGTACTAGTTGTAGAAGATTCCGCGTTTTTTCGAGGACTTCTTGTAAAACATTTGAATAATGACCCTGCCTTGGAAGTTGTTGCTAGTGCGAGTGATCCATTCGAAGCAAGAGATATGATTGTGAAATACAAGCCAGACGTTATGACGCTGGATATCGAAATGCCTCGTATGAACGGAATTGAGTTCCTGCGAAAGCTGATGCCGCAATATCCGATGCCAGTGGTTATGATTAGCTCCTTAAGTGACAAGGTATTTGAAGCTTTAAATGCAGGAGCAGTTGATTTTGTTGCAAAACCTGCAATGTCGGATCGAAAGAAACTGGAAGAACTCATGACCAATGAGCTTCCTATCAAAATAAAGATAGCTTCTACTGCAAAGATTGGAAATATCAAGAGAGCCGCCGTTCCAGTGTTGACAGAAAATGTGTCTTCCAATGCCAGCAAGGATTTGGTTTTGGCAATTGGTGCTTCCACAGGCGGTACGGAAGCTATTGCAACCGTGTTAAAGGAATTTGGTCCAGATATTCCAGGTACGGTTATCGTACAGCACATGCCTGCTGGTTTTACGGAGATGTATGCAAACCGATTGAATGATCAGTGTCGTGTGAATGTAAAGGAAGCCAAAAACGGAGACAAGGTATTGCCTGGACACGTGCTGATTGCTCCAGGTGGTGAGTGCCAGATGCGTTTGATTAAGGTGAATGGAACCTATCAGGTAGAAGTAAAGCCTGGTCCAAAAGTCAGTGGACATTGTCCATCGGTAGATGTACTGTTTGAATCCGTGGCAAAGGCTGCGGGAAGTCGAGCGGTCGGTATTATCTTGACAGGAATGGGCGGCGATGGTTCAAAGGGTCTTTTGGAAATGAGAAAGGCAGGAGCGAGAACCATCGGACAGGATGAATCCACTTGTGTAGTATATGGAATGCCTAAGGTGGCATTTGATATAGGCGCGGTAGAGTGCCAAGAGAAATTAAGTGATATAGCAAAGAAAACGTATGCTGTTCTTAATAACATGTAAAGGAGAAAATGTATGAGAATTTTATTAGCAGAGGACGATTTCGTAACAAGAAAGTTTATGAGCAACTTCTTATCAAAGTATGGTGAATGCGACGTTACAGTTGACGGACTTGAAGCTGTAGATGCATTTATGATGGCGTTGGAAGAAGGAAATCCTTACGACTTAGTGTGTCTTGATATTATGATGCCAGTTATGGATGGATATCAGGCATTGGTAGGCATTCGTAATCTGGAAAAAGAGCGTAACATTCCAGAGGAAAAAGCTGTTAAGGTTATTATGGCTACAGCATTAAACGATGAAAAGAACGTAAAAATGGCCTTTGAATTGGGTTGTACCATCTATTCTGGAAAACCAATTGATCAAGACCGCTTTGAAGAAGCATTAAAGAGATTGGATTTAATCTAATATAGATTTTCTAAGAGAATAGAAAGGAGCTATATTATGGCAGATGGATTTAATACAGAGGACATGCTGGACATGTATCTGTTTGAAAATCAGCAATTGCTAGAAAAGCTTCAGGAAACAGTACTAGAGCAAAAAGACGAAGAGTGTTTTGATGAAGATGCCATTAATGAGATTTTCCGTACCATGCATACCATCAAGGGTTCCTCAGGAGTTATGATGTTTGATGATATTACGGAAGTATCTCATAAACTAGAAGACATTTTCTATGTGCTTCGTGAATCACATCCGGAAAACGTGCCACATCTGCAGTTGGTAGAACATGTGTTAGAGGTTTCTGATTTTATTACCAATGAATTGGAAAAAATCGAAAACGGTGAAGCAGCAGATGGTGATTCCAGTGAAATTATTGCCAGACTGGATAAGTTTTTGAAGCTAATCAAGGGTGAAAAGGATACAGAAGCGAAGAAGGAGCCACCTAAGAAGGAGGTAGCTGCTCAGAGATTTTATATCGCACCTGTAGCTAGCAATTCTAGTAAGTATTTCCGCATTAAGCTGACCTACAATGAGGGAGTAAATTTAGTAAATGTACATGCTTACAAAGCAGTATATGCATTAAAAGAGATTGCGGAAGACATGATTTATTCACCAGAAGATATTATCTCTGATGAAGGTTGTGTAGAAGAAATTTTCGAAAACGGTTTTAACATCTTGCTGCAGACTCAGTCCAAGGAAGCAGATATCCGTGAAATTATCAAAGAAGGATATGATGTTAAAAAAGTAGATATTTTGGAGTGTACGGAAAGTGAGTACAGACAGGGCTTCGGTGATGAGGAAGAAGAACAGGTCATTATGATTGATTTGGAATCTTCCGTAGAAGAAATAGAAGCCAAAGCAGAGCGTACACAGGATCAGATTATGGCGGAAGCCAAGAGAAAGACTTTAGCACCTGGTGATTTCGTTATTCAGTCCAAGGAACCAGGAAAGGCAAAGAAACTTGCAAAGGACAAGCCTAAGAAATCCGAAAAAGCTACTTTCATCAATGTAGATGTAACCAAGATGGACCAGCTTATGGATTTAATCGGAGAATTGGTTATTTCCCAGTCTGTGGTATTGCAGAATCCAGACTTAAAGGTTCCAGGATTAAATTTGGATAACTTTAATAAGTCTGCGGCACAAATGGTAAAGATTTCTACGGATTTACAAAATGTAATCATGTCTATGCGAATGGTACCGCTTACAGCTACTTTCCAGAAGATGAATCGTATCGTATTTGACGTTTCTAGAAAGCTTGGAAAAGACATTGAATTTGTCATGGTAGGGGAAACCACAGAAGTAGACAAGAGCATTGTAGAGCATATTTCTGACCCACTGATGCACTTGGTTCGTAACTCTGTTGACCATGGGATCGAAATGCCAGAGGATAGAGCTGCGGCAGGAAAGACAGAGCGTGCAAAGGTTACTTTATCTGCGAAAACCGAATCTGGAAAGGTGTGGATTACCGTAGAGGATAACGGTAAAGGTCTAGACCGCCAGCAGATTCTAAACAAAGCACGAAATCAGGGGCTTTTGGATTATAGCAGGCCAGAAAGTGCTTATACGGATAAAGAAGTATTCCAGTTTATTACATTGCCTGGTTTTTCTACCAAAGAAAAGGTTACAGAGTATTCCGGACGTGGTGTTGGTATGGACGTAGTATTATCCAATATCGCATCCATTGGCGGAAGTTTGGAAATCGAAAGTGAAAAGGGTAAAGGAAGCAAGATGATTCTTAAGATTCCACTTACTCTTGCTATTATCGATGGTATTGTAATGAAGGTAGGAGATACCTCCTTTGTTATTGAAACAGGGGCTGTAAAAGAGTTCGTAAGTGTAACAGAGGATATGATGATTCATGACCCAAACAACCGAGAGTTTGTTATGATTCGTGGAGAATGTTATCCGGTTCTTCGTGTAGGAGACAGATATCATTTGAGCGGATGTCAAACAGAGGTCGAGAATGGAATGATGGTTATCATGGAAGTGGATGGACAGCAAGTATGTCTGTTTGTTGATACTTTAGTAGGCAAACAGGAAATTGTTGTTAAGCCAATTCCGTCTTATGTAAAAAAAGTGAAAGGGTTATCTGGATGTACTCAGTTGGGAGATGGCAGTATTGCTTTAATCCTGGACGGAGCAGGTCTGGTGGACTAAAGAGGGAAGGAAACCGATATGGACGAAAGAGATACTCAAAAAGGGAAATACGTGACCTTTAAATCGGGATGTGAATACTTTGGTCTTAAGATTCAGTATGTAAATGAAATCATTGTTTTCCAGGAAATTACGAAGATTCCTGAGAGTGAGGATTACATAAAAGGACTGATTAACTTAAGAGGAAAAATCATTCCGGTTATTGACGTAAGGTTGCGTTTTAAACAGGAACCATTTGAATACACAGATAGAACCTGTATCATTGTAGTAAATGTAAAGAATATCGTTGTGGGACTTATCGTAGAACAGATTGCGGAAGTTGTTGAGATTCAGGAAGAAAATATTATTCCATCTCCATCTGTTGGAAAGGCAGACAAATCTCAGAACAAGTATGTATATGCTATCGGAAAGGTAGGAGATAAGGTGAAACTCTTACTGGATCCAGATAGATTACTGAATGATGAAGAAATAACTGCATTAGATCCAAATGCTAATGCAGAAAACGAAGGAGATGAAGAATAATGAAACTTAATAAAAATTTATATATGCGTACAAAAATCGTAATTAGTTTTATAGTTATAGGAATTTGTGTCTTATTTTTACTTTATTCTGGATATACCACAGCAGAAACGATTATTACAGTAGACGATCCAGAACATTATTTGGGTAGTTATGCTACATTTACAATGATCATTACAGTTGTGCTGTTTACGGTTCTTGGAGGTATTGCAATTATAATTCCAAGACAGCTTCGCTTGAGTAGCAAAAATCTCATTAATATTACTCGCGAGATTGCAAAAGGTAATATGGATGTAGAAATTAAAAAACTTTATAACGACGAATTTGGTGCTGTTATTGATGAATATGTATTGATGGTAGAATCCATTCGTAATCAGGCGTTGATGGCACAGGAAGTAGCAAATGGTAATATGACAGTAGATGTCATTCCTGCTTCTGAAGTAGATACTATGGGTAATGCATTAAAAACACTTGTTAACCGCAATGCAAATGCCCTTGGCAACATTAATGATGCTGCATATCAGGTTATGACTAGTGCTTCTCAGGTAGCTAGTGCCAGTGATGCATTAGCACAGGGCTCTACAGAACAGGCAAGTGCAATCGAACAGATTACTTCATCTATCAGTGAAATTGCTGAAAAGACGAGAGAAAATGCTGCTCAGGCAAATCATGCAGCAAACTTGGTAAATGAAGCAATTCAGGATGTAGAAAAAGGTAACGAAGAAATGCGTGAAATGGTTATCGCTATGGAAGATATCAATAAATCTTCAGAAAGCATTTCTAAGATTATCAAAGTTATTGATGATATTGCATTCCAGACAAATATTCTTGCTCTTAATGCAGCGGTTGAAGCAGCACGTGCAGGTGATGCAGGTAAAGGCTTTGCAGTAGTAGCAGAAGAAGTTCGTAACTTAGCAGCTAAGAGTGCAGCAGCAGCATCTGAAACAGCAGAGCTTATCGAAGATTCTATTTCCAAGGTTGCAGTAGGTTCTAGACTTGCTGATGAAACAGCAAAAGCATTAGAAGATATTTCAAATGCAGTAAAACAGAGTGAAGTTATTATTAATAATATTGCAGAATCATCTAACTACCAGGCAACAGCGGTAGCACAGATTAATCAGGGAATTGGACAGGTATCTCAGGTTGTTCAGACAAACTCAGCTACGAGTGAAGAGTGTGCAGCTGCTAGTGAAGAACTTTCTAATCAGGCAGTTCGTATGAGAGATTTACTTTCTATTTACAAGTTGAATGAAAGTGCAGTGGTGTCTCGCTACCACGAGTTAGAAGCGTCGGCAGATACTGTTTCAGTAGTAGATGCAAATGAACCAGTAATTTCTCTTGGAGAGGGATTCGGAAAATACTAAGAAAAGCTTGGGCTGTCGCAAAAGGCAAGAATTTTGTGACAGCCTCAAGTACGTTTTTGGAGGCAGACAAATGGGCAAGTATGATTACCTAAAATCATATGAAAGACAAATAGAAAGTATCGTAATCATTATATCTTCGATATATTGTATTACCGAGTTAATACTTGGATATCGCAATGGCTGGAATGAGTGGGGGCAGATGCTGGTTTTAGCGGGCATGCTGGTATCATGGATTTATTACTTTGGTAAATATCAGACATATGAGATAAGAGCACATATTACGTGTTTTACATCTCAGATTATGATTATCGTATATGGAATTGAATGTGGCGATTTCTATTTAATCATGTCTTTGTTTATTAGTTTGTGTATTTTGCTGGGATTGTATGGTGTGCCTAAGGCGATGATTTATCCTACCATTTCCTATACCTTCTTGGTGTTCTTCTACATTTTTGTAGCAAAACAGCTTGTATGGGGAAATTATACTTCCGACTTGGGAATGGTAACACGTATTTTACAGGGTTATTTAACACTGTTTCTTGTTATTTATCTGGTATATCGTTACAAGGTATCTCAGGAAAGTATGTTGGAGATGATTGACGCACTCCGTAAGTCAGAACGTGAAAAGGATGACTTCCTTGCCAATGTAAGCCATGAGATTAGAACTCCTATTAATACCATTTGTGGTATTAGTGAAATTATCTTAAAGAATGATGTGCCAGCACAGATGAAAGAGGATATGCTAAATATTCAGTCTGCTGGTCGTAACCTTATGTCTGTAGTAGGGGATATTTTGGACTACTCCGAGTTGCAGGAAGGCGAGTTTGAAATTGTAGAAGAGAATTACTATGTAAGTTCTACTATTTATGACATTATCAATATGTCTATGGCGAAGAAAAGTGAGAAAAAGCTGGAGTTAATCGTAGACTGCGAGGCAGATATGCCAAGCGTATTGATTGGTGATGAGCAAAAAATTCGAAGAGTTATTATGAACTTGGTAAACAATGCCATTGAGTTTACCAATGAAGGATGTGTAAGTATTCAGTTTGGATACCGTAAAGAAGAATATGGCGTAAACCTCATCATTACAGTAAGAGATTCTGGTATTGGTATGACCAAAGAAAGTGTAGAGAAATTGTTTGAGAAATTCTCTCAGGTAGATATGGGACGTACCAGAAAGAAAGGCGGTGTAGGCTTAGGTCTTGCCATTGCTCAAACCATCGTTAACCGTATGGGTGGTTTCATTACTGTAAAGAGTGAGTTGGGAAAAGGCAGTGAATTTAAAGTGATTATTCCACAGAAAATTTACGATGAGAAACCGATTGCTGAAATCCCTAATAGGAATGAAATTAATGCAGCAGTATACATCAATATGGAGCAGTTTAGATATACTGCTATCCGAGATGAGTACGGCGAGAATATAAATCGTCTTGTCAATCAGCTCAAGGTAAAATGTCATGTTTGTCGTAATCTACAAGAACTTAAGAGATGGGAAAAACGTGAAGATTTTAACCAGATATTCATCAGCCTAATCGAATATCAGGAGGATCCTGTATTTTTTGATAATTTAGCAAAGCGTAAAAATATACATGTTATTATAGATCATTATGATGATGCAAAGGTTCAGAACAAGAACTTAAGCAAGATTTACAAGCCATTTTTTGTAT
This sequence comes from uncultured Lachnobacterium sp., assembly GCA_964393435.1. Taxonomy (GTDB): domain Bacteria; phylum Bacillota; class Clostridia; order Lachnospirales; family Lachnospiraceae; genus Roseburia. The sequence goes on from CAYMTP010000024.1 coordinate 18,807, forward strand.
TATCTATTTTATCAGCCCTTAAAAATGCCATGGAAAACAATGGAAAGAAGGTTGTTGAAGTAGAAAATCATCAGATTTATGCCCCAGAAGCACATATTCTGGTTATTGATGATAATCGTATGAATATCCGAGTGGTAGAAGGCTTGTTGCGAGAATATGGTGTTCAAGTATCTTATGCACTAAGTGGTCAGGAGGGTATTGATATGCTTTCCTCAAAGGCATACGATTTGATTCTTTTGGATCATATGATGCCGGGCATGGACGGTGTTGAAACCTTCCAACATATTCGTAAGAAACCAGATTTGTATTATAAAGAGATTCCAATTATTGCCTTAACAGCGAACGCGATTGCTGGTGCAAGAGAAATGTTCATTAAAGAAGGCTTTAATGATTTCGTTGCAAAGCCAGTAGAAAGCTCTGTATTACAGCGTACCTTGAAACGCCATTTGCCAGCAGATAAATTGAAAACTATCGATGAAGCAGAGCGTATGGTTTTAGAGGCGCAAAAAGAAGAAATCAAAAAACAAAAAGTAGAAACCGAAGGCGAATTGGTCATTGGTGATTTGGATATTTCGAAAGGAATCATGTATTGTGGAAACCGAGAAAACTATATCGAGATATTAGCCAGCCAGAGAGATAGTGGTAAGGAAATCATAGAACAAGCTCAGG
>CAYMTP010000025.1:0-19108 GCA_964393435.1 uncultured Lachnobacterium sp.
TTCCACCCTGTTTCTTAATAACTGTTCCTTCGAAAACCTGAATTCTTTCACGGTTTCCTTCTTTGATTTTACCGTAAACTTTTACAGTATCACCAACGTTAAATGCAGGAACTTCAGCTTTAAGCTGTTCTGCTTCGATGCTTTTGATAATTTCACTTGCGTTCATTTTGTGACCTCCTATTTACTTTGACGTTCTTAATGCGCACTATGCTAACAACAGAGGACCATCACTTTTTATTCACAACATTAATAACCTATCACATTTCTCCTACCAATGCAAGCATTTTCTTTGCAAATCTGTAAACTTTTAACCCATCCAGATAACTGGGCTCTTAGACAGGTACATATTAAGTGATTTCTGAATTTTCGTAGAAACTTCATCTCCAACCATAATCTGACTATATGGTCTCCAGCCCATATCAATCATTTTGTTAATCATATAAGTCTGCAATGCCGTACCGATACGTCTGCCACGGAATTTTTCGTATACATAAAGCATACCAATGCTGTCATCGTTGTGGACACCTATCATACCTGCAAGCTCATCTTCGACAAAGGCACCATACATACGTCCTTTTTCAATCCGCTCCTTGATATAATCCTTATCCTGTACCTTCTGATAATCCGCATGATCATAGGTATATTGAACCTGCTCCACATGCTCTAAAGTAAGTGGTCGAATCGTCACACCATTCTCCGTAGGTTTACCATCTTCACGATATAAACCCTTGATGGACAAACGTTCCCTCGGCGTATATACCGATTGATAGCACACCAAACGATAACTCAAATTCAAAAGCTTACGCACAGGCTCTACCATTTCCTCCTGATGCAGTGCTATTTTCTTGATTGAAAGGCGAACTTCCTTTGGCAAATTCATAAAGAAGTCTTTATTGGTTCCTGAATGATGGAAATATCCTGTCTCCTTATCCTGAATCAAAACATCATTACCTTCTCTTGCAACCAAAATCGCACGACCACGATTGATGGACTCAATCATATCCATGTTCAAAGTCTTATTGAGCATCAGGCGTTCCTTACACTCATGCAGGGCAAAGTACTGGTCGTACAAATCTGGACGACGTTTCATGGTACGCTTCTTGGCTTCCTCTAATTTCCAGTCCTCAATTTTCTTTTGATTTCCACTAAGTAGAACCTCTGGCACCATCTTTTCATGCCACTCTTCTGGTCTCGTATATTGAGGATACTCCAACAAATATCCATGGAAAGACTCTGTTTCCGCAGACATTTCATTGTGAAGAACTCCTGGAACCAATCGAGAAATCGCGTCAATCATAACCATAGCCGCCAGCTCTCCTCCTGTCAGCACATAGTCCCCAATGGAAACATAATCTGTCACGATTTCCTCTAACACTCTCTCGTCAATTCCCTCATAATGTCCACAAAGCAAAATAAGATCATCATTTTTGGCAAAATTCTCTGCCATTCTCTGGCTAAAAGGATATCCCTGTGGGGTTACATAAACAACTCGTCTTTTATTCTTCTCTGGAATCTGAGATACCACATGCTGATATGCATCATAAACAGGCTGTGCCTGCATGAGCATACCTGCACCGCCGCCATATGGATAATCATCTACCTTTTTATGCTTATCAGCAGAAAAGTCACGAATATTTACCGCATTTATGGAAATATGTCCCTCTTCAATCGCACGTCCTGTAATAGAGGTTTTTAATCCATTCTCAACCATTTCTGGAAATAATGTCATAACATGAAAGTTCATATATCTGCCTTCTTTCTGTCTGTTTTCTTAATCTCTTTCCGATTAGTCACGCAAGCCCGGCAGCAAGTGCACTAAAACTGTACCCTTCTCCAAATCGATTTCCTTCACACAATCAGGAATCTTTGGCACCAGTAAATCTGCCTCTCCCTGCTTCGTAAATACATACACGTCATTGGCCCCCGTCTGAATCACATCTGTAAGCTCACCTAAATCCTCGCCTTCATCCGAAATTCCCTGCAAACCAATCAAGTCTGCAATAAAGTACTCTCCTGGTGCCAGCTTCACTGCGTGCTCTCTCATAACCAAAAGGTCTGCATTCTTGTATTTTTCCACATCATTGATGTTGTCAAATTCTTTAAACTTCAAAATAACAAGGTTCTTAAAGAACTTCACAGACTGAACCTCTAAATCCAGTTGTTCCTTCCCTGTATCTAAAATAACCTTCTTTAATTTCTTAAATCTCTGTGGATCATCCGTGGTAGGAAACACCTTTACCTCGCCACGCACACCATGTGTAGTTGTAATCACGCCAACTCTTAATAATTTTTCCATTTCTTACCTCTAAATATTATTTTCCATAGCTATATATTTTAATTATAATAATTCAATTTTCAAAGTCAATAAAATGATTTACTGTTTTTGAGCGTTACACTTTTTCTCTAATTCAGGAAAATTAAGACAAACCTTTCTTTTTCCAAAAGGCTCTTTTGAAGAATACATCCTATATAATTCATTTGCTAAATGTTCTATTTCATTTTGATGTGACTGACACCAATTAAGCTCTTTGATACATAACTTCTTCCAACGCTCATAGAGTGGGGCAAGTGCTTGCCAACATTGCTTTCATTTCCTCTAGAATTCCAATTTATTGTCCTCTTACTATCAGAGCACCATTTATAAAACCGCAATCCCATTCTTCATACTGACTTCCTTCAAAATGTGTAGCAGGATGTTTAAATCTTATTCCAGTCCCTAATCCTAAACCATCGTATGCCACTAAGACATCCGTTTCTATACTCTCAATGGAATTCAAATCAATACTTGTGCCAAAGATTTCCTCGTCTAAATAAACCTCCAATTGTTCCTTCTGTAAACTCAGAAATGTTCCACAAATCAAAAAATTTATTGAGAAAATATAAGGCACTTCTACGTTGTCTTCAAATTCTCTCTTTCGAATTTCTATTTTCATTAAGTCAATCCCTAATTCAACAAAAAAATCATATTGAGATTTACTCAAGAAGCTTATGAAGTTTTTGTTCCATTCCTTATTCTGCGAATAATCATTCTCTTGATAAAACTTTCTTGTTTTATCAATATCAACATCTATCTTCCAAGGGTAAAAATCAAATATCATGCGCGTCTCCCTAAATTTAAATTCGTTACATTAAAGTTTCTGTAAATATCTGTTTCAAAACTTCATATGGAATACCTTGCTTTAAATAGATTTGCAACATTCCTTTCGGCGTAATTTTGTAACCTGTTAATTCTTCCTTATGTTGCACTACCGCATGTGCCTCAATGTTAATATGGTCTTTAAATGGAATAAGTCTCACAAAAGATTCCCCAGCATAATAGCTTGGTAATTTTGCCCACAATATTTCCTCTAGTTCACATGAGACACTATCAAAAATTATCTACCTTAACTTAAGGTACATATCAATAATCTCTCTTGGATACTTATCTATATAATCTTTTACTTGCTCATTCATTTGAATACCTCCATAAATTCAAAGGTCTCGATATTTACGAAATTAAAATTCCCTACCTCATTATACCTCTTCTCCCCACAAAAGAAACTCCCTCTTTTACTAAAGCCAGTATGGTGTCGAAGACCAATCCTTTTTCGTAATATTGTAAAACTCTCGATGGAAGAGGTGCTTCATACATTCCAATTATAATTACTGCGTCACGATGTGTTTCTAACGATTTGCGAGAACATGTAGTTTTTCTTAGCACTTTGTACACAGACAGTAATTCGCTGACACGACGTCAGCGAAAGGAGTCACTGAGCCATGGATGGCGAATTGGCTCCGATTACGTCACATTTAGAATAATTACATCAAAGTGCTTAGAAAAAGTAATGTTCGAGAACGAGGTAGAAATACATCGTGACACAGTAATTTTATAATGCAAAAGAAAAAGCTCCTCCTCCATCGAGTATTATATTAGAACAAAAAAAAGGAGTGTCCTTCGACACTCCCATACTGGCTACTGCATAATTTCTACAACAACCTTTTTGTCTTCTTTAGAGGCTGCGGCCTTTACAACGGAACGGATTGCTTTTGCAATACGACCCTGTTTGCCGATAACTTTGCCCATGTCAGACTGTGCAACACGCAATTCCAAAACAATAGCTCTATCGTTTTCAGTTTCTGTAACAACTACTTCATCTGGAGAATCAACGAGCGCTTTTGCAATTACTTCCACTAATTCTTTCATTGCGCTACCTCTCAAATCTTATTTTGTGATACCTGTTGCTTTGAAGATTCTTGCAACTGTTTCTGTTGGCTGAGCACCATTTGCTAACCATTTTTTAGCTGCTTCTTCATCTACATGATATTCTGCTGGATTTCTCATTGGATCATATGTTCCGATTTCATCGATACAACGACCATCTCTTGGTGATCTAGAATCTGCTACTACGATTCTGTAGAAAGGTGCTTTTTTCTGTCCCATTCTTCTTAATCTGATTTTAACTGCCATTTTTGTTTCCTCCTGTGAAAAACATATAAAATTAATTATTTTTGTTATTTATCTTAAAATGGGAAATTCCCATTAAAAGGTCTTCTCTTTCCTTTTCTTCCGCCCATCATACCAGGCATTTTCTTCATCATTTTCTGCATCTGCTCAAACTGTTTTACCAGTCTGTTTACTTCTGCGATATCCACGCCCGCACCTTTCGCAATACGATGCTTACGACTTGGATTCATCAGTTTTGGATTCTGACGTTCCTTGATAGTCATGGACTGGATAATCGCTTCTGTACGAGCCATCTGCTTTTCTGCTGCTTCGGTATCGATATCTGGAACCTTGCCCATCCCCATACCTGGCATCATACTCATCATAGCTGACATACCGCCCATTTTTTTCATTTGACTCATGGATTCTAAATACATCTCATAGTCAAACTGATTCTTACGCATCTTCTGCTCCAGCTTTTTGGCTGCTTCCTCGTCGATGTTTTCCTGTGCTTTTTCAATCATAGTAAGCACATCACCCATACCAAGGATTCGAGATGCCATACGGTCTGGATAAAACTGTTCCAAATCGGAAAGCTTTTCACCCATACCTGCGTAAAGAATTGGCTTTCCTGTTACGGCTCTGATAGAAAGTGCCGCACCACCTCGGGTATCACCATCTAATTTGGTAAGTACCACGCCATCAATACCAATCTTTTCATCAAAGGTCTCTGCTACATTTACTGCATCCTGACCTGTCATAGCATCTACTACTAAGATGGTCTGGAACGCCTGTGTAGCTTCTTTTATTTCAACCAATTCTGCCATCATTTCTTCATCTACATGAAGTCGACCAGCAGTATCGATGAATAACACATTAAATTCATTTTTCTTCGCATATTCTACTGCAGCTTTGGCAATATTTACTGGCTTTTCAGAAGTGCCCATTTCGAAAACTTCCACGCCCATTTTCTCACCATTGATTTTTAACTGTTCAATCGCTGCTGGACGATAAACGTCACAGGCAGCAAGCAAGCTTTTCTTGCCCTTTGTCTTGAACTTTCCTGCAAGCTTTGCTGTGGTGGTAGTCTTACCAGCACCCTGGAGACCTACCATCATAATGATTGTAAGTGACTTTCCTGGCTGGAAGGCAATCTCAGTGGTTTCAGAACCCATGAGTTTCACCATTTCTTCATTAACAATCTTGATAACCATCTGACCTGGATTCAATCCATTCATAACGTCCTGACCGATTGCTCGCTCCTGAACGTCCTTAATGAACTGTTTTACCACTCGGAAATTTACGTCCGCTTCTAATAAAGCGAGCTTAACTTCTTTCATGGCAATCTTTACATCATCCTCGGTAAGACGGCCCTTGCCACGCAGGTTTTTAAATACGTTCTGCAGTTTTTCAGTTAAACTGTCAAATGCCATATTATAACTCCTCTAAAATTTGGTTAGAGATGGTTTCTATATCATTTAAGATACTTTCGTCAGGCGATTCCTTACACTGCTTCGCCAGCTTGTGAATCTGTCCCACATCTTCCTTTATATGAAGGAATTTTTCTACTAAGTGAAGTTTGTTTTCATAATCCTGTAATTTCTTACTACAACGCTTCACCAAGTCGTGAACACCCTGACGGCTGATTCCTTCTTCAGAAGCAATCTCTCCTAAAGATAAATCATTTAAAACAAAATCCTCATATATTTGTCTCTGGTGCTCATTTAAAAGTTCACCATAAAAATCATATAAATACGCAAGTTCAACTTTTGATTCCATATCTTTTTCCTGTCAAGTAAAATCTCTTTATAGTCTTACGCACCTTTGCTAGAGTAACACAAAAAGAAGCGAGTGTCAACTAAAAAAACTTGACACCCGCTATGTTTTTTCTAAAATACAATTTATTTTGCCTTTTCACATTTAATTAAAAGTGAGAAAGAATCTCCCTTAATGGTAATATTTAAGTTCTTTCCTTCGAAACCATATCCCATAGCTTCGTAATCCTGCTCATCTTCTGTATAATACAAACGGAGCTCATCACCTATAGTGGTATATGTTCCCTTCATCTTAGAAATCTTATCTAAGGCAGAATTTGTAACCTCTATCATACCTTCTATCATCTTGTCGATTCCAGTTTCTTTATAAATATTATTTAAATATTCTTCTTCTGTCACACCAGATTCTGCGATATCTTCTTCTAATGTCATATCATACTCTGCTAAAGCTGCAGTCCAATATCCTTCTGCCATCCCTTTCATGCCTTCTGCAAAGTTTACATTAAAAGCATCAACAGATTCCTGCTGAACGACCATAGACATCTGACCATCTACAAATGCAATATCCAAAACAAATACTAATTCTTCAAAATCAACATATTCTGCTAAATTTGGATAGGCAGCCTTGATACCGTCTTCAAACTGTTTGGTTACATCTAGAGAACCAACCCATTTTCCCTCCATAGTCTGATTGCTGCTTCCACAAGCAGTTACTAACATGGTCATCGCCAATAATATAGCAAATAAAATATTTCTTTTTTTCATTTTATATCCTCCACTACGAAAATAAGAATATCCCTTTTATATCTTAACATATGCATATATCTTTTAGCAAACAAAATTAAATAGATGTTCGCACTACTTTTGGCTGATATCCGCCTTCTTCTAATTGTTTCAGTATCTGTTTCTTGTGATCTGTACCAAAACTTTCCATCGTAATACGAAGTTCTACCACGTCATTACGGTTGGTAGATACGAACTGATTGTGTTCCAGCTTAATAACGTTACCCTGTTCTTTTGCGATAACGTCTGCAACCTGAGATAACTGACCTGGTTTGTCTGGCAAAAGTACAGATACTGTAAAAATACGGTCTCTGAAAATCAAGCCCTGCTGTACTACAGATGACATGGTAATGATATCCATGTTACCGCCACTTAAGATAGATACAACACGTTTATCCTTAATATCTAAGTGTTTTAAGGCAGCAACCGTCAATAAACCTGAGTTTTCTACTACCATCTTGTGGTTTTCTACCATATCAAGGAAGGAACCAATGAGTTCATCATCCTCAACTGTAACGATGTCATCCAGATTCTCCTGAATATATGGAAAAATCATAGTACCTGGTGTTTTCACCGCCGTACCATCGGCAATCGTATTTACCGTAGGAAGTGTGGTTACTTTTCCTGATGCCAAGGAACTCTGCATACAGTTTGCACCTGCTGGTTCCACACCAATCACCTTAATCTTTGGATTCAACAGCTTTGCCAAGGTTGCAACACCTGCGGCAAGACCGCCACCGCCAATTGGAACCAAAATATACTCTACCAATGGAAGTTCTTTAAAGATTTCCATTGCAATACTTGCCTGACCAGTAGCTACATCCAAATCGTCAAATGGATGAATAAAGGTATAACCTTCTTTTTCTGCTAATTCTAATGCATGTGCACATGCTTCGTCATACACATCACCATGTAAGATTACCTCTGCACCATAGCTTTTTGTACGATTAATTTTAATAAGTGGTGTACCTGTAGGCATAACGATGACTGCTTTACAGCCATAGCGTTTTGCAGCATATGCAACGCCCTGTGCATGATTACCAGCGGAAGCGGTAATTAACCCTTTGCTTCTCTCTTCCGCTGTCAATGTACTAATCTTATAGTAAGCACCACGCACCTTATAAGCACCTGTCAACTGAAGATTTTCTGGTTTTAAATATACTTTGTTTCCTGTCTGTCCACTTAAGAATTCACTGTAAATCAGCTTGGTCTCTAGTGTAACCTCTTTTACTTTTTCACTTGCTTCTTCAAATTTATTTAATGTCAACATAGAAGATTCTCCTTACTGTTCCGTAGTAAATAAAGCATTTACGAATTCATCAGAATCAAATTTCTGCAAATCGTCAATACTTTCGCCCACACCAATATATTTTACTGGCACACCAAGCTCAGATTGAATTGCTACTGCAATACCACCCTTTGCTGTGCCATCCATTTTAGTAAGCACGATACCAGAGATTCCCGCTACTTCTGCAAATTCCTTTGCCTGTACCAATGCATTCTGGCCTGTTGTAGCATCTAATACAATTAAGGTCTCTCTATAAGCCTCTGGATATTCTCTCTCCAGAATACGATTAATTTTACCTAATTCATTCATAAGGTTTTTCTTATTATGAAGTCTTCCTGCGGTATCAACAATCAACACATCCGCATTTCTCGCCTTAGCAGCGGCTGTTGCATCATAAACCACAGCACCTGGATCAGAGCCTTCTGGTCCACCAATCATATCTACGCCAGAACGATTCGCCCATTCCTTTAGCTGCTCACCCGCAGCGGCACGGAATGTATCTGCACCAGCAATCACTACTTTCTTGCCCTGTGCTTTAAATTTTCCTGCCAATTTGCCTACGGTAGTAGTCTTTCCGACACCATTTACACCGATTACTAAAAGAACCGATTTCTCTTCTTCGAAACGGTATGCCGTTTCTTCTACCTTCATCTGCTCTTTGATGCTATCGATTAAGAACTGCTTGCAGTCTGTTGGCTCTTTGATATGGTTCTCTTTTACTTTTCTACGAAGGTCATCCAAAATATTTTCTGTTGCACGAACGCCTATATCGCCCATGATTAGGATTTCCTCTAATTCTTCATAAAAATCATCATCGATATTGGAAAAACCATTAAAAATAGAGTCTATTCCTGAAACGATGTTATTTCTGGTTTTTGTCAAGCCTTCTACAAGGCGGTCAAAAAATCCCATATTACTTCCTCACTATTCACTAAGGTCATTTTCGATTAAGTTTACAGATACCAGTGTGGATACACCTTTTTCCTGCATGGTAATACCATAGAGGCGGTCTGCCGCTGCCATCGTACCACGACGGTGGGTAATTACAATGTACTGTGTATTCTGTGTCAATCGATTTAAGTACTGTGCGAAACGGGTTACGTTAGAATCGTCTAACGCAGCTTCGATTTCGTCTAAGAGACAGAACGGAGATGGCTTCAGTGCCTGAATTGCAAATAAAAGTGCAATAGCAGTAAGTGCCTTTTCTCCACCAGATAACTGCATCATGTTCTGGAGTTTCTTTCCTGGTGGCTGAGCGATAATACGAATACCACATTCCAGAATATCCTCATCTTCCACCAATTCCAAAGTACCATGTCCACCACCGAACAACTGCTTGAAGGAGCGATCAAATTCCTTCTGGATTTCTGCAAATTTTTCTTCAAACTGCTTGCGCATACCATTATCCAGCTCTTCGATAATGCCAATCAAGGTCTGTTCTGCTTCTACCAAGTCGTCATGCTGGGTCTTTAAGAATTCGTAACGCTGAGATACTTCTTTGTATTCTTCAATTGCATTTACGTTTACATCACCCAGTTTACGGATATCATCTTTGATTTCAGCAATCATCTTCTTCAGTTCAGCAAGATTATCGTATTCTTCCTTACGAAGCTCCAATGCAGCATGAGGTGTAATCTCATATTCCTCCCACATATAATTATGCTGGAACTCTGCTGCTTCTGTCAGTTTTTCTAACTGATTACCCAAACGCATCAATTCTTTATCTAAGTTATTCTTGCACTTTGAAATATCTTCCTGTTTCTGGAAGAAACCACGATATTCCTCTGACATCTGGTCTTTCTTTGCCAAACCATCTGTCAACTCTTCCTGTAAATGAGCTACCGATTCGATAGATGCAGCAATGGTCAGCTTGATTTCTTCGATGTCATGAAGTTTCTTTTCTACATCTGCTTTTGCATTTGTAGCATTTTCAGAAAGCTCACTCTTTTCGTTATCAAAACGTTCAATTTCCATATGAATACGGAACAGGTTCTCTAATACGAACTCTACATTCTGACGAATCGAAGCTTCTTCGATGGTAATATCTGCAACCACCTGTTTTGCTTCCTCTTCTAACTTGCTCTGTTCCTCCAGAATATTTTGGAAATTCTTGCTTTCTTCTTCGATTTCGCCCTTACGACGTTTTGCATAAGCATCTTCTTCGATAATCTTCTGTTTTCCAGTGTTGATTTCTGCAATCTGGATTTCCATCTGATCACTTTCATTCATCAGGCTTGCAAATGCATTATCGCTGTCGTTCTTCTGCTGTCGAGCACGCTCTACATTCATCTGAGCTGCTGTTTGAGCGATTACCTGCTCCTGAATCATAGCCTTAACGGTTTCTAACTCTTCTTCATTTAAAGCAAGGGCTGTCGCAATATCGTCTTTTCTAGTCTTCATATCTTCTAAAGCTTTTACGATATCCTTAATGCTCTTTTCTAACTCTTCAATTTCACGGTTACGTGCAAGTAAATTAGAAGAATTCTTAAAAGCACCACCCGCCATAGAACCACCTGGACTTAGATATTCCCCTTCTAACGTAACCATATGTAAAGAATAATGATGTTTTCTAGCAATTGCGATAGCGTGTTCTACCGTATCTACCACCAGAACACGACCTAATAAATAAGCTGCTACTTCTTTGTATTTATCTTCACAGGATACCAACTGGTTCGCTACACCAAGCACACCCACTTCATTCATAGCCGCTTCGTTCTTAGGATTTCCCTTCGCGGTTACACTGGTAAGTGGAAGGAATGTAGCACGACCAAGACGATTGGTTTTTAAGAACTCAATCATCTTCTTTGCCGTCATTTCATCTTCTGTAACAATATTCTGGATGTTTCCACCGAGAGCGGTCTCAATAGCCACTTCATATTTCTTTTCTACCTGAATCAAATCAGAAACAACACCCAAAATTCCTGCGTTCTGTCCTTTTTGCTCCATAACCTTACGAATACTATTACCATAGCCGTCGTAACGCTCTGCAATATTTTTTAAGGATTCCAGACGAGACTGCTGTTTGTGGTAGTTCATCTGATTTTCTTCAATCTTCTGATTGTTTTCTCTGTCCTTTTTCTTCCAGTCCACGATTTTTTCTAAAAGATCGGTTTCCTGTGCTCTTGAAGAAAGTAGCTGCTCATTTACTTTTGCAAGCTCTGCTTCATAAGATTCCAAAACAGCAGACAAATCAGCCTCTTCTGTCTTACGATCCAGTAAACGTTTACTAAGCTCTGCTTTACGAATATTAATCTGTTCCAGCATGGTGTCAAATCTCTGCTGACGAGCCTTGATAGACGCATTGTTGTTTAATAAATCAATCAGTTCTTTCTGACCATTTTCAATTCCCGTGTTGCATTCTGCAATCTTTGTCTGAATTGCTTCTAATTCGGTCTGTGCAGCCGTTTTTCTTTCTTCAATCGCTGCAAGCTGGGCATCTAACATTGCCTTTTTCTCATCATAGCTCTGCTTTGATTCCACACGTTCGGTTTTTTCTTTTTCAATCGCAACAAGACGGCCTTGCAAATGTTCGTCTGTCATCTCAGCCGCACGAATCTGTTCGTTTAATACCTGTATCTGACTTTCTAGCTTTTCTTTTGTAACTGTTGCCTGACTCATGTTTTCACGGATAGAATTTACCTTTTCGTCCATGTCCTTCATGGCCTGCTCTAAAGCTTCGTACTCTTCTTTGATTTTTTCATAAGCTGCATTGGTTTCTTCCATATCTTCAGTTGCAATGCGGTGCTTTTCTTTCAAATCCTTTTCATCACGTTCGATACGTTCCATTTCCAATAAGAACATATTCACGTCATATTCTTTTAATTCACTCTTTTTATTCAAGTAAATTTTTGCCTTTTCGGACTGTCTTTCAAGCGGCCCAACCTGACGCTCCAATTCCGCCAAGATATCGTTGACACGAACTAAGTTTTCACGCTCGTTATCTAACTTTTTCTGTGCTGTAGCTTTACGTTTTTTGTACTTTACAATACCTGCCGCTTCGTCAAAAAGCTCACGGCGTTCTTCTGGCTTACCACTTAAGATTCGGTCAATCTGACCCTGTCCAATGATGGAATAGCCTTCTTTACCAATACCTGTATCGTAGAAAAGCTCAGTTACTTCCTTCAAACGACAAACATTACCATTGATTAAATATTCACTTTCACCAGAACGATACAAACGTCTCGCGATCGTTACTTCCTCAAAATCAATCGCAAGCTCGTGGTCCGAGTTGTCCAATGTAATGGCAACATATGCGTAGCTTAATGGTTTGCGGTTTTCTGTACCTGCGAAAATAACGTCCTGCATAGAAGAACCACGGAGCTGTTTGGTACTCTGTTCGCCAAGTACCCAGCGCACTGCATCCGCAACGTTACTCTTACCACTACCATTTGGTCCTACGATACCTGTAATACCATTATGGAAATCAAATACAATTTTATTGGCAAAGGACTTAAATCCATGTACCTCTAAACTTTTTAAATACATTCTCTACTCTCCTAATGTTGGCTTTAACAATAAAAGGGCTTGATAAGCCGCTTCCTGTTCTGCCGCCTTCTTTGTATGTCCTTTTCCTGTGCTGATTTCTTTATTTCCAATAAGCACACCCACTTCAAATGTTTTATCGTGGTCAGGACCTGTTTCACCTAATAGAACATAGCTTAGCTGCTCATGTTCTCCCTGCACTACTTCCTGCAGGATAGTCTTGCTATCATAAAAGAGACGTTTGTGTTCGATATCCTTCATAATAAATTTTAGAACAAACTCTTTTGCACTAGCAAAACCACCATCCAAATAAATGGCACCTATCACAGCTTCCATTGCATCAGATAAAATAGACTTTCTACTTCTACCGCCTGTGTGCTCCTCTCCCTTTCCTAAAAAAAGAAAGTCGCCCAGATGTATCTCTTCTGTACAAACAGCCAGGGTTGGCTCACATACAATACTTGCACGAAGTTTTGTCAACTGTCCCTCTGTAAGATTTGGGTAATTTGCATATAAAAATTCGCTGGAAAGCACTTCCAACACAGCGTCACCCAAAAATTCCAGACGTTCATTGTCCGAAAGCTTCTTTAAATGTTTTTCATTTGCATAAGAACTATGTGTCAATGCCTGTTTCAGAAGTTGTTCATTTTTGAAACTATATCCAATTCGTTCCTGGAACTTCTTCAAATCTGACATATTTCTTTCCTCCCATATGCTAATTAATAACGCAAAATAGACTGTCGCAGATTTCTGCGACAGTCAATTGTTTTGTTATAAATTAGCCAGCAATAGCGTGTTTAATCTGTTCTACAGCATCTCCAACTGTAACGATTTTTTCAGCATCTTCGTTTGGAATTTCAATTTCGAATTCTTCTTCAAGACCCATGATAATCTGGAATACATCCAATGAGTCTGCACCGAGATCGTCAATGAAAGTTGTTTCCATTGTGATATCGTCTTCTTCTACATTTAATACTTCCACGATGATTTTTTTGATTTTTTCGAATTCCATAGTTTTCTCCTTTTTCTACTCTTCTTCAGTTGTAGTTTCTACAATTATATGTTCTCTGATTTTTCCGTTAATATCCTGCTGTTTGAAAGTAATACACTGGAAAAGTGCATTTGTAATCTCTGTAGACTTTGAACTACCATGCGTCTTTACTACTAATCCATTCAAACCAAGAAGTGGTGCTCCGCCATACTTAGAAGAATCAAATTCTTTTAAGGTTTCTTTTAAAGCTGGCATAGCAAGTAACGCACCAATCTTACTCTTCAATGTGCTCATAAGTCCTTTTTTAATGATTCCAATCATTGTTTGACTTAAGCCCTCATAGAGTTTCAGAATTACATTACCAACGAAAGCTTCACATACGATTACATCTGCACCACCATGTGGAATTTCTCTTGCTTCGATACAACCGATAAAGTTGATGCCTTCACATTCATGAAGTTTTGGAATGGTCTCTTTTACTAGAGCATTTCCTTTCTCTTCCTCAGCGCCAATGTTTACAATTGCAACCTTTGGATTCTTAATACCCATAACGTTTTCCATATAAATAGAACCAATTTGTGCAAACTGTACTAGATTTTCAGATTTCGCATCTACGTTCGCTCCACAGTCAATCAAGAGTGACATACCTGTTTCTGTTGGAATAATAGGTGCAAGTGGTGGACGTTTGATGCCTTTGATACGTCCTACAATAGTCTGACCACCTACCAAAATAGCACCTGAGCTTCCTGCAGATACAACCGCATCTGCTTCACCATGTTTTACCATATTCATAGCAACAACCAAGGATGACTGTTTTTTTCTACGAATAGCTACTACTGGTGGCTCAGCCATTTCGATAACTTCTGGTGCATGTACCACTTCAATCTGATCCGCTGGGTAAGAATATTTCGCTAATTCTTCTTTTACAACATCTTCCTGTCCTACTAAGAAAACTTTAATGTCCTTTCGAGAAGAAACGGCATTTACCGCACCTTTTACGATTTCCACTGGGGCATTATCGCCGCCCATGGCATCCAGTGCTACTTTTGTAATTTCCTGCATACCATACCCTCCTTATGCATCTAACACAAAATATACTATAAGTCTATATAGAAATCAAGCAAAAAAAGAAAGGGTTCCCATATTTTGGGAACCCTCGTGTCTTTTAAATTAGTCCTGTGCAATAATTTCTTTCTTATTGTAGCTTCCACAGTTTTTGCAAACTCTATGAGGCATCATTAATTCACCACATTTGCTGCATTTAACTAAAGTTGGAGCAGACATTTTCCAATTAGCTCTTCTTTTATCTCTTCTTCCTTTAGAAGATTTATTCTTTGGACAAATTGACATTTGTTTACACCTCCTTAAATTTACTAAATATATCTTGGATTGCTGCCATTCTTGGATCAAGTTCTGTTCTCTGGCATCCGCAGTCGCCCTTATTCAAGTTCATACCGCAGACTTTGCAAATTCCTTCGCAGTCCTCTTTGCACAGAACTTTCATAGGCCAGTTCACCAAGATCTCGGCGTAGACAAGTTTATCTACATCCAGCTCGAATCCAATCAGGTAGTCATTTTCTTCCATTTCATCATCTATCAAGACACTGTCTTTAATATCCAGCTTCTTGTCGATATCGAAACAGATCTGTGTTGGAACCTCTTCCAAGCATCTGCCACAAGGAATGCTAAGTGTAACATCTACTGCACCACGGATAAACAATGTTTTGTTTTCCAGGTTCGTGATGGTAAGCACCACAGGTGACTTCTGCAGAATAGGGAAACTACCTAATCTCGACTCAAAAGAAGTAAGTTCAATGGAAACTTCTTCCGAAACCTCTTTGTTAATTGATTTTACAACCTTTGAAATGTCGATAATCATGATATTCTCCTATTCACACCTTGACAATTATACATACCATATATTGGTTTGTCAATGACTTTTTTCTACAATTTTTCGATTATTATACAAGTGCTACAGTTTCACGGCAGATTGCTAATTCTTCATTTGTAGGAATAGCAAGTACAGTAACTTTTGAATCTGCTGTAGAGATAACAGCTTCTTTACCACGAGCACCGTTGTTTACTTCTTCGTTTACTTCTATTCCTAAGTAACCAAGGTTAGCCATGATTTTTGCTCTTGTAGAAGCATCGTTTTCTCCAAGACCAGCTGTGAAGCAGATTACATCTACACCATTCATAGCTGCTGCATAAGCACCAATGTATTTTACTACTCTGTATGCGAAAGCGTCGATTGCTAATGCTGCTCTCTTGTTTCCTTCAGCTGCTGCAGCTGCAAGGTCACGGAAGTCACTAGACACGCCAGAAACACCTTCAACACCAGATTTTTTGTTAAGTACGTTCATAACTTCAGAAAGTGTTAAGTTTTCTTTCTGAGCGATGAAATCTAAGATAGATGGGTCAACGTCACCAGAACGTGTTCCCATGATAAGTCCTTCAAGTGGGGTGAGACCCATTGATGTATCAACTGATTTTCCACCATTAACAGCACAGATAGATGCGCCATTACCTAAGTGGCAAACGATTGTCTTGAGATCTGCAACGTCTTTTCCAAGGATATCGGCAGCACGTTTTGAAACATAGCTGTGGCTTGTACCATGGAAACCATAACGACGAACTGAGTATTTTTCATAATATTCATATGGAAGACCATACATATAAGCAACATCTGGCATTGTCTGATGGAAAGCTGTATCAAATACTGCTACCATAGGAACGTTTGGCATAAGTTCCTGACAAGCACGGATACCGATTAAGTTTGCTGGGTTATGTAATGGTGCTAAATCATTACATTCTTCGATTACATTGATAACCTCTTCTGTAAGCACTGTAGATGTAGCAAATTTTTCTCCACCATGTACTACACGATGTCCAACAGCATCGATAGCAGAAAGATCAGCGATTGCACCAGTTGTAGGATTTACTAATGCGTCTAATACAAGCTGAATAGCCTGTTTGTGTGTTGGCATAGCTGCTTCTGTTACTTCTTTGTCACAGCCAGCTTTTTCGTATACCAATCTTCCATCGATACCGATTCTTTCGCAAAGACCTTTTGCAAGTACAGCTTCTGTCTGAGAATCAATAAGCTGATACTTAAGTGATGAGCTACCACAGTTAATTACTAATACGTTCATAGTTTTACCTCTCCTTGATTTAAATATTTATTTGACATAAAAATCTACTGTAATTATACTCCTTTTTGTTATATAATGTAAAGGCAAAATAAAATTTTAAATGTATATTTAGGAGTACATATGAAAGTTGTTGGAATTGTAGCAGAATATAATCCCTTTCATAAGGGTCACAAATATCAAATAGAAAAAGTTAGAAAAGAAACTGGTGCAGATTATGTGATTATTGCCATGAGCGGAAACTTTTTGCAGCGAGGTGTCCCTGCTCTTTGTGACAAATTCACTCGTGCCGAAATGGCATTAAAATGTGGTGCGGATTTGGTAATTGAAATACCAACTCTATGGGCTACTGCTTCTGCGGAATATTATGCCCACGCAGGCGTAGCACTTCTAGCAAGCACTGGTGTAATGACTCACCTTGCTTTTGGTGCAGAAACAGATGACTTAGATGCTTTATTACAGGTTTCTTCTATATTAAAACAAGAACCTGATGTATATCGTGCAGTATTAGCAAACTCTATCCGCACAGGCAATTCTTTCCCTGTAGCCCGCAAAAATGCATTGGTTACTTCTCTGCCACTTTTCCCAACCGAAAAGCTGGACGAGCTTTTGGATAATCCAAACAATATTCTAGCACTAGAATACTTAAAGGCATTGCCTGATTCTATCGAACCAATATTGATTCAAAGAGAAGGTTCAGGCTATCATGATACAGAGATTAACACAGAGCTACCTTCTGCTAGTGCGATTCGTGAAGCGATCTTTTCACCAGAAGGTGATGTTGACTTAAATAGTTTAGCAAACGCTATGCCACAGGAATCCTTTGTACTATTAAAAAACGCTCTAAAGTGTAATCAATTAATAGAAACCAATGATTTTTCCGATAGTTTGGGCTACTGTCTGCTCTCACAAGCAAGCAATGGTTTTGCTTCTTTTGCAGACTGTAATCAGGATTTTTCAAATAAAATCAAAAACAATTTAAAGGATTATGTCACCTTTGAGGAATTTATAGAAACCTTAAAAACCAAGGACATGACCTATACGAGAGTAAATCGTAATCTCTTACACATATTACTGGGTATTAAGCAATCTGATTACACCATCGGACGCGCCATCGGTTTTGCACCATATTTACGAATCCTTGGATTTAGAAATGCATCATCCGGTCTTCTCTCTGAAATTAAGCGCGAAGCTAGTGCACCTATCATTTCAAAGGCAGCAGATGCAAGTACATTGCTCGACTATGAAACTAACAAATTCTTTGAAAAGGACGTATTTGCTTCTAACCTGTATTATCAGCATGTAGCAAGAAAATCCGGTACTAAACCTAAAAACGAGTATACGAACCAAATCGTTATATTATAAAAGCAAGGAGTATGAATCTCAAAATTCATACTCCTATTTTTTATTGCTGCGTCAGTTGTTTCGCGTATTCATAATCATTTCTTGCAACATAAACAATATAAGAAAAATGCATTGGTCCTACTCCCTGCGAATAGGAAATCGCACCATTTCCCACCTTTGCAGACATTCCTGTATGCATCATCATCCCCATCGAAGATTGATTTCTTAAAGTTTTCACTTCATACTTCACCTTATTATTTCTTAAAATATCCGTCACTCTTGCAACTTCCATAGATGAAGTATCTACTAATAATTTCTTGCGATTTAAAAAGAATAACATATATCTCCTTATTCCACCTCAAACCCATGTTCTTTTAAGATTTTATTATAATTTTCATTATATATCTCTTCTGAAATTGCTCCCTCAAACTGTTCTAAATAATTCAACCAGTCTGACTTAATCTGATTATAATCTTTTCCATAAACATTCTCATAAGCCTGCAACTCGTCTTTTGAAAAATATACCTCCATGAAGACATCTAATCCATAGGTATCAATTAAATATTTACAAAACGAAAATGTTCCAATTAGCTTTGTCTGTTTTACTTTTCTCACTAGTTAACTAAATCGTTATCTACATTTTCTCAATTATATCTCGTACAATCTCTTCTTCCACTGTCTTAGCATACACTCCAGGTGTAAATTCTACCACATCACCAATGCCTTTCTGCAATACGAAACGAAGCTTACCAGAACGAACCTTCTTATCGGTATAGAGCTTCTGCACCAATTCTTCGCGGTCAATGTATTCTGGAATGGAGGTTGGAAGCCCTGCCTTGTCTAAGAGGGCAATTACTCGGCTTACCTGCTCTG
>CAYMTP010000026.1:0-11186 GCA_964393435.1 uncultured Lachnobacterium sp.
TCTCTGTAAGGATTACGTCGAACTGTGCTGGATTCTTTACCAACTGCATTGCACAATTATCAACCAACATATGCTCGTAGGAAACTTCTGGATAATCCTTTGCCACTTCTTCTACTACCTTTCTCCAAAGTCTAGAAGAGTCAAGCACATTTGCCTTATCTACAGAAGTTACTTTCTTTCTACGTTTCATTGCAATATCAAAACCGCGGATAGCAATACGTCTGATTTCGTCTTCTGTATAGGTAAGAGAATCGCAGGCTGTCATTACACCATCTACTTCTTTGGTACTTCTTTCCCCGAAGTAAAGGCCGCCAGTCAGTTCTCTCATAATCATCATGTCAAATCCGTCTCCGATGATATCATCACGAAGTGGACACGCTGCTTTTAATTCTTCATATAAATAAGCTGGTCTTAAGTTTGCAAACAAATTAAGTTCCTTACGAATCTTCAAAAGTCCTGCTTCTGGTCTTAAGTTTGGTGGAAGCTTATACCAAGGTGAAGTAGTTGTATTTCCTCCAATAGAGCCCATCAGTACCGCATCACTTGCCTTTGCAACTGCGATAGCTTCATCTGTCAAAGGTACGCCTGTTGCATCAATGGAACATCCTCCCATAAGAATTTCTGTATATTCAAAAGAATGTCCGTACTTTTTTCCAACTGCATCTAATACCTTTGTCGCTTCGGCAGTTACCTCTGGTCCAATTCCATCCCCTGCAATTACACCAACCTTAAAATTCATAGTCATTTCCCTCTTTCCCGTAAAAACGTTTCCATTTATTTATCATCTATAATAATCCAAACCCATTTCGATTGCAATATAACCAGCCATTTTAGTTTTTTATAAGCTTTATAACTTCAATTTATATATAATAAAATTTCACATGTGCTTTTTGTTTGCTTAATTTGGGGTTCTATGATATACTGTTTGAAATACATTTGATTGATTTGGAGGGATTTACATGCACTATAATGAATCCGCAGAAAATTATTTAGAAACGATACTCATGCTTAGCAAAAAACTGCCAGTCGTACGTGCGGTTGATATTGCAAATGAGTTAGGATATAAAAAATCAAGCGTAAGTATTGCAATGAAGCATCTTCGCGAAAAAGAACATATTACAGTTACGAATTCTGGATTTATTTCTTTGACCGAAAGTGGTCGAGCTGTGGCAGAAATGATTTTAGAAAGACATGAAATGCTTACTCAGCTTCTAACCTCTCTTGGTGTACCAGAAGAGATTGCATCCGAGGACGCATGCCGTATTGAGCATGTCATCAGCAAAGAAAGCTTTGAGGCTATAAAGACTGCAATTACAAAACATACATAAAGCAAAGGGGCGTTACGAAATAGACGAAAACCGTCTGTTGCGTAACGCCCCTTTGCTATACTTATTTACAAAAAGTCGCTATAAAATCTTCTTCTGGACAAGGTCTTCCATAATAAAAACCTTGGATAAAATCCGGTCCTAAAGCTTTAATCTGCAAAAGCTCTTCCTCTGTCTCTACACCTTCAATACATATCTTTAAACCAAGACTATGCACAAGACGAATGATACTTTCCATCAAAGTCTTTTCGAAATCATTCTTTAATGCTTTTACTGTAAATCCACGATCCAGTTTTACAACATTTGGTGTCATGTCACTGATATTCATAAGATTAGAATAACCAGTACCAAAATCATCTAAAGCGATGGTTACACCATATTGACGAAGATTGTTCCATATCTTGTGAATCCGTGCGGAATCATCCAACTCTCCACTCTCTGTCAATTCAATGGTAATACTAGATGGTGACATACCATACTCTTTTAGCAAACGGAAGAATTCCACGATAAATGGGCTCTTCAAAACCTGAACATAGGATACGTTAACATTTACACTGAATTCTGGAATTGTTTCCTGTACTTTGCGACAAAATGCCATAGATTTGTTCAAAACCCATTTGCCCACTGGAATAATCAAACCACTTTCTTCTAGTAGTGGAATGAATTCAGCCGGTGAAACACTTGCTCCATTTGGTAAAGTATAGCGTAAAAGGGCTTCCGCTCCATATGGAAATTCGTCATCACAATCCTTTACAATTGGTTGGAAAAACACATTGAAACCTTCAAAAGAAGATTCAATGGATTCTCGAATGGAGCTAATAACCAAACGGCTCCTTAAGAATTTTTCATAGTCATCTTCGCAGAAGAAATACACTTGATTTTTGCCCAATTTCTTTGCCTGACTCAGTGCAAACTGTGACAGCTTAATCAACTCCTGATATTCCATTCCACTTAATTTTTTGCAGGAAAGAATACCACCAGAAATGGTAAATACCGTCTGATAACGATTTTCTTCGATAAAGGCATCTACATTCTTACGAATTCGATCATACAACTCTTTTCCATCTACTTCATCCTCGGTCAAATAGGATACCACGAGAAATTCATCTGCTACCACATGATAAACCTCTTCTCCAACATTTAACGCAGCAGAAATACATCCCGCTACACCACGTAAAATATAATTTCCATAATCATGTCCGAATCTCTCATTAACAGATTTGAAATCATCGATTCCCACATGAAGAATATATCCGCTATTGGCAACACGGCTAAAGGTTTCCAAAGTCTCTGCAACCGAAGAAACCTCTCTTAACCCACTGATATTATCTGCTTTTTGGTTATTTCCGATTTCGTTGACACAACCCATCATGTATTTAGGCTTGCCATTCTCATCTTTGATGACACGACCACGGCAGTTAATCCAGATTGGACTTCCATCCTTACCAATCCATCGGTACTCGATGTTATGCTCATCCTTTTCGCCAGAAACCATCTTTTCCAAATCAGCAACCAGCATATCTGCGTCCTCTTCGTAGACAAATTTTCGATGCATTTCTGTTACATCGGTAAAACGATTGGTTGGAAGTGCAAATCGATCTAACGCCTTTTCGGATATGTAATATAAATCCTTGGAAATATCATAAAAGTATAGATAATCATCCATACATGGAGCAAATCCATCAATCACATGACAAAATTCTTCAAATTCGTATTGTGCAGCTTTGTCTCTCATAAAAAACCTCTTTTACTCATTTATCTCTTTGTAAATTTTCTTTGCAAGTTCCTGCATTTTTTCTTTGTTTACCTTACATACCTGACGGTCATAAGTATACATACCGTTAATTTCGTCTTCTACATCACTTACCTGTGTATAAACACAGCCACAAAGTCCTTTTTTGATGCTTGGAACAACCATCACATCATACATATCTACGATGCGGTCCGTCAATTCTTCTACGCTTTCACATGCCCCGTATCCATAGGATTTTTCGTTGTTAAACACATGTCCTTCTGCCTTGTATGAAAAACCACCACATTCGGATAAAAACATCGGTCTTTCCTTTGGATGGAGTTCTTCGGCTCTAAAGTAAATGTGTTCACTGTCCAAATCACTCTTACTCTGTGCAAACCAGCCAGAAGTCGTATCGTAAAATCGCGTGCTGTCGATAGATTTGGCAATATCATACATACGGTCACTTTCAAACTGTCCCCAGCCTTCATTGAAAATAGTGTAACCGATGATACATGGATGATTGTACAAATCATGCAGCGTATCCTTCATATGCCACTCAAATACCTTTTTGCACTCTGCATTCTGGTAACGACCCTTGCAGTCATTTCTCTTTTTAAATCCAAAGGTTGGAAGCACGGTATCTAAAATATAAGAATAACCACCATTATTTACCATATCCTGCAATACAAGCATACCCAGTCTATCACATTCATAATAGAACTTCTCTGGTTCAATCTTGATATGCTTACGAAGCATGTTAAAACCAAGCTCTTTCATACGAATGATATCCTTGGTGAATTCTTCTTCATCCTCCGGAAGATAAATACCATCCTCGTAATAGCCCTGATCCAAAAGACCATGCATAAAGATAGGTTTGTCATTCAAACAAATACGATTGATACCCTCTACTTTTTTGATTTCTACCGTACGAAGGGCAAAATAGGATTCTATTTCATCCTCTCCTGCTACTATCTTTAAATCATACAAATGTGGATTTTCTGTGTCCCAAAGTACTGGGTTTGGAATAACTATTTTTCCTGTATTATCTGTGTAAGTTTGCTCTACAACTACTTTACCAGCATCTAAAACAGTCGCCTTAAATCCGTTCACATTTCCGACAACAGTGATTTCCAAATCAGTCATAGATGGAGTCAATTTGATTTCTTCCACATAAGCTTCTGGTACATTTTCCATCCAAACTGTCTGCCAGATACCGCTGATAGGGGTATACCACATGCCACCACGTTTTTTGCACTGTTTTCCGTAAGGATACACACGGGATAAAGTATCTAATATTTCTACGCGAAGCTCATTTTGACTATCTTTTTTCACTGCATCTGTAATATCAAACGAAAAATGTAGATATCCACCTTCATGCTTTCCTACGTGTACATCATTCACGTATACATCTGCCACTTCATCTACCGCTCCAAAATGCAAAATCACACGAGGCTGTGTAAAGCTCTCTGGAAGTTCAAATGTGGTCTTGTAGGTCAAGTGTTCTCCTACGTTTCCTTTATACCCAGACAAACGGCATTGTGGTGCAAATGGAATCTGGATATCCTGTCCATCTAACTTCCATGTTCCGTTTAAATTTATGTAACTCTCTCTTTTTAACTGCGGTCTTGGATAAGACTGCCATCTTGCTTCGCTCATAACTCCCCCATTTTCGACTTATAATATGGAAATATTATACTCCATATGACAAAAAAGGACAATTGATTTCTCAATTGTCCTTTCATAAACTTTATTAGAGTAAATGGGCTCTAAGTTCCTCTCCACTAACTGGGCTAAGATAAGCTGGTGCCACATCAAACACAGTCTTGCAACCTGTTTGTCCTTCTTTACTCATTCTATATGCAGCTCTTGCATATGCAACAATAACAGAAGCTGTAAACTCTGGATTAGAATCCAATTTCAAGCTATATTCGATGATATGGTTATTTTCTTCATTCCAGCCAGTTTTTCCACTACGAATCACAAAGCCGCCATGTGGAATACCTGCGTGATTTGTTACAAGTTCTTCTTCTGAAATAAAGTTTACTGTTGTGTCATAATCAGCAAAGTAGTTTGGCATATTTTTAATTTCTGCTTCAATTTTTGCCTTGTCAGCACCTTCTTTTGCCACAACATAACACTCTCTTGTATGCTTTTCTCTAGTAGTAAGTTCTGGATTTTCACCGCTTCTTACTCTTTCCAATGCAGCCTCGACCGGCACGGTATACTGTTTTCCATTTGCCACACCTTCTACACGACGAATAGCATCGGAATGCCCCTGGCTAACGCCTTTGCCCCAGAATGTATAGTCGCTACCACTTGGTAAAATTGCATTAGCATACAAACGGTTCAAAGAGAACATTCCTGGATCCCAGCCTACAGAAATCATGGCAACAGTACCATTTTCTTTTGCAGCCTCATCTACTGCCGCAAAATGTTCTGGAATCTTAGCATGGGTATCAAAACTATCTACCACATTAAAATACTTGGCATATTCCTTTGTCTGCTTTGGCAGGTCTGTAGCACTGCCGCCACACATAATCAAAACATCTATTTCATCCTTCATCTTTGGTGCATCATCTACATGATATACGTTCACATTTTCACTTAAAATCTGAACTGTCTTAGGATCTCTTCTAGTAAAAACTGCAACAAGCTCCATATCCGCGTTTTGCTTCAATGCACACTCAATGCCTCTTCCCAGATTGCCATATCCCATAATTCCTACTCTGATACTCATAATAGTTCCTCCTGTATCATCATTCTTTTGAGAAAAATCACAGATAAATTATAAAACAGCATTATCTACAATTCAAGAAAAAAATGTACTTGCTTTTTATAATAAGAAGTAGTATAGTAACCCTATGTGTTTTTGCATAAATATACATTCTATACATAAATTTATGCACATTTTAATAAACGGAGGACAATAAAATGAAAAAGATTATGGCACTTGCTCTTGCACTTGTAATGGTGCTTGGCACATTAACAGCATGTGGTGGCGGTTCTACTGCTACTGGCGCAAAGGTTATCGAAATCAACCTTACAGAAGAACAGTATGCATTCGGTGTTGACAAAAATCAGCCTGAATTATTAGAAGATGTAAACGACTTCATCAAAAAAATCAAAGCAGACGGTACATTTGATGAAATCTGCGACAAATACTTCGCTGATGGTACCCCAGAAGCAGTTGTTTCAGCAGAGCTCGATGAAAGCAAAGATCAGTTAGTAGTTGCAACAAATGCAGCATTCGCTCCTTTTGAATATACAGAAGATGGCGGAAAAACATACTACGGCGTAGACATGGAAATCGCTGCTTTACTTGCAAAAGAACTTGGCAAAGAATTGGTAATTCAGGATATGGAATTTGAATCAGTTTGTACAGCTGTACAGCTTGGCAAATGCGATATCGCCATGGCAGGTCTTACTATTACAGAAGACAGAAAAGACCTTGTAAACTTCTCTGACTCTTACTACAATGCTTCACAGCAGATTATCGTAAGTGCAGACTGTACAGATTTCGATGCTTGTAAAACTGCAGCAGATGTAGAAGCTATCTTGAATGCAAAAGATGACTCTTGCAAAATCGGTGTTCAAAAGGGTACTACTGGAAACTGGTATGTTGCAGGTGATGCTGACTGGGGCTTTGCAGGATTCCCTGTAAAATGTGTGGAATACTCAAACGGCTCTTTAGCAGTACAAGACTTATTGAATGGTGGTGTTGATTATGTTATTATTGACTCAGCGCCAGCAGCAAAAATTGTAGAATCATTTAATGCAATGAACTAAACTAAGTAGCAAATTAGATTTTTTAAGAATGTGGCGCATACCAAGAGATGCGCCACTAATTTTGTGTTTATTAGGAGAAAAATATGGGAAATTTTGATGTAAAGGTACAGCGTTTCCTAGATGTTTTTATTGGAAAACAAGCTTACCTACAGGTCTTAGAAGGCCTTCAGAACACTCTGCTTATTGCAGTAACCGGTTTACTTATCGGCACCATAATTGGTACCCTCATTGCAACAGTACGTGTCATACCAAAATATAAACTACTACCACGTGTCTTAAATGGCATCTGTACCTGCTATGTAGAGACCTTCCGAGGTACTCCAATCGTAGTACAGCTTCTGATTTTCTACTACGTGCTCTTCCCTCTTTTGGGCATACGTATGGCAGGTCTTGAAGTGGCGATGCTTGTATTCGGTCTTAATAGCGGTGCTTATATTTCGGAAATTATGCGAAGCGGTATCCTCTCCGTAGATGGCGGACAGATGGAAGCTGGTCGTGCCGTAGGCTTAAGCTTCGGTACTACCATGATAAAAATCGTGATTCCTCAGGCAATCAAAAACATTTTGCCTACTCTTGGCAACGAATTTATTGCTCTGATAAAAGAAACTTCGGTAGTCAGCTTCGTAGGTGCCACAGACCTCTACCTCGTATTTAACCGTATCGGTTCGAGTAGTTACGAATTCATGGTTCCATACATCGTAATGGCACTTATTTATATCGCACTTGTGCTGATTATTAGTGCAGGCGTAAAACTTATGGAAAGGAGCTTGAGAAAGAGTGATAGACGTAATTAATTTGGAAAAACACTTTGGTGACAAAAATGTATTAGACGGTATCAGTGTCAAAATCAATAAAGGTGATATCGTATGTATTATCGGACCTTCCGGCTCTGGAAAAAGCACCTTCCTTCGTTGCTTAAACTGTATGGAAGACCCAACTGGCGGTCAAATTATTTTTAATGGCATAGATATTGCTGATTTTAGTGTAGATATCAATGTGCATCGTAGAAAAATGGGCATGGTATTCCAGCACTTCAATCTCTTCAACAACAAAACAGTAATCGAAAACATCATGCTCGCTCCTGTTCATGTACAGTGTCAGGAACTTGCGAAAGCCAAACGCAAAAATGTGATTACTACTATCACTAATGTTTTCAAATCCGCAGATAAAAAACAAAACCTTCTTCCGATCACAACCACAAAGGCTCAGATTAAAGCAGACGCAAAAGGAAATGCTATGAACCTTTTAAAACGAATTGGTTTGGAAGAAAAAGCTGATGTTTACCCTTCTACCCTTTCTGGTGGACAGAAACAGCGAGTAGCTATTGTTCGTTCCCTTGCCATGAATCCTGATGTGATTCTCTTCGACGAACCTACTAGTGCTCTCGACCCAGAAATGGTTGGAGAAGTATTAGACTTGATGAAATCACTTGCAAAAGAAGGCTTGACCATGATTATCGTTACCCACGAAATGGGCTTCGCAAAAGAAGTTGCAAACCGCGTACTCTTTATTGACGAAGGAAAAATTATGGAGGAGGCTACTCCCGAAGAATTCTTCTCAAATCCAAAAACAGATAGAGCAAAAGACTTTTTATCCAAAGTATTATAACGAGATAGATAACTAGTGAGAAAAGTAGAACAATAAAAAAGAATGGGGGCTAGCTTGCTTGTGAACCATTCTTTTTTGTTGGGCGAACTTGGCGATTAGCCAAGTAGCGAGAGCCGAGTCGCTTTGCGACGGAAAGCCGTGAAATGGCGTGGGTCGAGCTAGCTTTTCTCACTAGTTTGTAGTGTGGAAGTCTACGCGCGGAGACTTATTTTATCTATTTTATTGGTCTTAACGCGCGTGATTTCTTCTGTTCTACTCTAATTGTGTCTATACAATTTTTTCCTTCTATGAGACACAAATAAATTGTGTCTATATAAAATTTTTTATTCAAAAGGCACAAAAACATATAAAAACATAATAATTTAACCTTTAAAAAGAGAGGTTTAGCACTGATTTTGTGTACTTTTATGCCAAAAATCTCATATAGACACAAAAAGCAAGAAATTTTGTATCTCAAAAGATAATTTTTTTGTATAGGCACAATCGCAATAGTTATTAAAATCACGCGCGGCAAAATCACTCCAAGTGGAGAAAAACTTTTCCGCGCGTCTATTTCCATACTACAAGATAAAGAGAAAAGCTAGCTCGCGGTACGGTGCTACGCACCTTTCCGTCGCTTTGCGACTACTCCGCTCGCTACTTGTCTTATCGCCAAATAAAAACGACTTCATACGCCCACATTCATGCAAGCATGTGTGGTCGACGAAGTCGTTTTTACTTTTCTCTTTATCTCATCTATCTCGTTATTGTGATTCTTTCATAAAGTCCAGGTACCTGTCACCAGGCAGTGGTCTGGAGAAGTAATATCCCTGTAAATACTCTACGCCCTGCTCTGTTAAATAGTCTACCTGCTCTTTGGTCTCTACACCTTCTGCAACAATCATTTTTCCTAATTTCAAAATCATATCCACAGAGGATTCTAAAATAATGCGTGCGTCCTTCTGTCCTTCCTTTTCAAAGCAAGGCCAAAGAAGACTCTTGTCCAGCTTAATCAAGTCGAAATCCGACTGTGCAATCTTTGCTAAGTTGGAATAACCTGTTCCAAAGTCATCCATTGAGAATTTAAAACGACATTCTTTTAAGCGATGCATGTTATATTCCAGCATAGCTGCTGCTTCAATAGAAGCTGTTTCCGTAATTTCTAAATTAATAAATTCTGGTGGAACATTATATTCCTTCACATAAGAAGAAAGAATTTCGTTTAATTTATCATCCATAAACTGAGCACCAGATAGGTTAACTTCCACATATTGAATACCATAGGATGCAAGATTATTTTCACTGACAAACTGGCAAACCTTTCGAAATACAATATTTCCCAGTTCACGAATCATACCATTTTCCTCTGCAATCGGTATAAAAACTTCTGGTGAAATAAATCCTAATGTTTGTGTATCCTTCAAGCGAACTAACGCTTCTGCAGAAACAAATGCTTTTTTGCTATTAGAATATATAGGCTGATAATACACATCAAAACCATCATTATCAATAGCATTCTGTACTACTGCTTCAATTTCTGCCAAATGTTTTTTCTCTTCCAGAATTGTCTCATCAATACGAAGAATTTTTTCCTTTATCTCTCCCTTAATCTTATCTACGTAATCCAAAACCTTTACAACTTCATCCACACTATCGGCAAATTCTGGACATTTCAAAACACTCATCATGAATTTGGCAGAACCTCGTTCATTATGGCCTTCCTGCATAAAAAGTTCTCTCTGCTCTTCCATAAAAGCGTAATATTGCTTTTTATCTGCAAACACAAGACTAATCCAATCTCTCTTTGGATGATAAATCAAAGAAGTATCCGCATATTTCTGTAAGTATAGTGCTGCATCATCCATATATGCTACTATCGCATTATAGCCTTTTGCATCTTTCAATATCTGTGAATTCGTCAAGGTCATGCTGACGATATAAAATTCCTGCTTACTCTGAATATATTCATTTACCATTGTAAGAAACGCATTTTTGTTCAATGCATGTAACACTTCTAAATCCGCGTATTCTCTTGGATTTTCGAATGTCATAAACACATTCATTGCCACAAGTGCCACACTCATAGATGTCATAAGTAAAAATGGCACAAATATCTGAATCAACGTAATAATGGAAATCGAGATAAATGCATAAACAAACGTAGCAATCTCACGCTTTTCCAAAACTCTTCTAAAATGGTAAACAAGCAATATATAAGACACAATATATATACCCGCAATAATAGATATACCTGTTACCATGGAACCATAGGAATAACGAATCATGCCATCAATATGATAATTTACTTCTCCAAATAAAATTACTGGAATGGTAAACCAAAATGGTATCGTTCTAATTAAAAACTCCTTATGGGTATAACGCTTCTGATTTCTTCCCTTTATATCAATAAAAAACAAAAAACAATGTAGTACACCTATCAAAGATATGAAAAAGAGCTGATGTGATATCCGATTCCACTCTACCGGCAGTTTTTCATAAAGTGTCATCAATGAAAAAATTTCGAACAAAAAATTCGTTAGTGCCGCACATAAAAATCGTCCATACCACTTTGTAGAAAGTATTGGCAACTTTCTTAAACCAGAATAACCAATCATAATACATAGCAAAACTGCTATTGAAACTATTTGTACCCCTAAAAACATTTTTATCCCCCTGTAAAAATCCTACTCTAATGTACAAGCTACATCCTTTAACAGCTTGCGAATCTCCAAATGCTGTGGACAATGTCCTTC
>CAYMTP010000026.1:11286-18923 GCA_964393435.1 uncultured Lachnobacterium sp.
AAGCTACATCCTTTAACAGCTTGCGAATCTCCAAATGCTGTGGACAATGTCCTTCACATAAACCGCATTCGATACAATCAGAGGCTTTACCCCTCTCCTTTGCTTTTTTCACATATTTCTGTCTATCCCACTTTTCACTGGTTCCCTGAAATTGTTTCAAGTGATTATAAATCTTAAAATATTCTGGAATCGCAATATTCTGTGGGCAATCCTCTACACAATATGCACAGCCTGTACAAGCAATGGCGATATCATTTCGAATCATCTCTGCTGCTTTTTCTACAATCGCCATTTCCTCTTCATTCAATGGAACAAAATCCTTCATATAGTTGGTGTTATCTGCAATCT
Organism: uncultured Lachnobacterium sp.; assembly: GCA_964393435.1. Lineage (GTDB taxonomy): Bacteria > Bacillota > Clostridia > Lachnospirales > Lachnospiraceae > Roseburia. Next base: position 11,635 of record CAYMTP010000026.1, read on the forward strand.
GCTCTTCTGTACTCATACCAGAAAGCACCATCACTACATGCTCTAAGCTGGCACAAAAACGCACCGCCCAAGAAGCTGGTGTAGCATCGGGATTATAATCCTTGAACAGCTTTTCCACCGCTGGTGAAACCACCGCTAAAGCTCCGCCTTTCACTGGCTCCATAACCAATACCTTTTTCCCATGCTTTACTGCCACTTCATAGCATTTACGAGCCTGTACATTTTCATCTTCCCAATCCAAATAGTTAATCTGAAGCTGTACATATTCCACTTCTGGATGCTCTGTCAAAATCTGCTCTAAAACCTCTGCGCTATCGTGGAAAGAAAAACCTACATGTTTTACTTTGCCTTCTGCTTTTTTCTGAGCCGCAAACTCAAAGGCTCCAAACTCCTGTGCTTTTGCATAGGTTTCTTTTCCCAATGCATGGAGCAGATAAATATCTATGTAATCTACACCCAATCTTTGGAACTGTTCGTCAAAAAACTGCTGCATATCCTCTGCTTTCTCAATCATAAACAAAGACAGCTTGTCTGTGACGGTATATCTATCTCTTTCGTAACGCTTTGCAACCGCCTCACGAAAAGCAATCTCACTATGCTTTCCATGATATGGTGCGGCAGTATCAAAATAGGTAAACCCTTCTTCTATAAAAGTATCTACCATACCTTTTACACGTTCTATATCAATGGATGTAGCATCATTTTCATCTAATTGTGGAAGTCTCATCAGACCAAAAGCTAATTTTTTCATCCTAAAACCCCATTTTTATAATATTATATGATTATAACATATCTAACCCAAATGGTCTACACCAACAAATTGTATAAAGCCTTATATAAGACACAAAATATCCCGCCTAGCGAACTTTTTAAAATTATTTCACCAGGCGGGACTCATGATTCAATTATTTGTTCGTTTTCAATCCCAGCGGATAGAAAGTGGATAGTCATCAATTGGCGTACATCTATCTCCTATACTTGGTGATGGTGTCAAAGAACTAGCATAGGTTCCGAAAAATGTGAGCCCTGTTTCATCTATAGCTGCCACAAGAAAATCACAGGTACTATAGCCTTCTTCATCATATAGATAGTTAGTACAAATCAGGGTCTCTCCATTCCAGTCAAATTCGATTTCACTATCAAAAATATCTCTAGGGACTGGATTTTCACCATACCATTGACCGCCACCATTTACAAGTGTAGCTTCCGCTGATGCCTGCTCCAAGGCCTCTTTAGAAGCCTGCCAAGCCACCTTATAACCTAGGGTTTCATCTGGCACCATAACCATTAGTTTTTCCCCATTGATTACTAGGAAATCATCATATTCCCATATCCCAGACAATCCATATTCTGCCGTACTCACTGCAACCTTATTTTTTAGCGTCATGCTTGCTTCCTCAATCACTGAAACATACATAGCATCATTTTCTTCTGTGAACAGTAACAAGTATTTACCGCTTTCATCATACTTTATATGATACACCTGAATCGTTGGATCCAGGGCATATACCATCTTCAACTCATCAGGATAGATTTCATTTTTCTCTTCGTCATATGGGAAGTAATAAATGCCATATCCATCTGGAATCAGGCTGGTATCAACGATTGCGCCATTCATTGTATGCGTATCAAAGGTAAAATAACACTTTTCATACTCAACAGCTGCTCTTATATCAAAGGTATAGGTATCTGTGCCTCCTTCTAAGCTTGGTGCATCAGGAATACCGATTTCACCTGTCGCAGAACCACCGCTGTGGCTACTTTCACCATAACCGATAACCTTTCCAGCGCTATCCTTTCTTAAGTTCAAAATATACACTTCATTTTCCAAGGTTGGAATCTTGAAATATTCATGAAACTTCTTCAACACAGCTAGTTTTTCTTTTGCGCTCTCTACTTCTTTTGCGTTGGCTGAATTCTCGATATCCCAAATAAGATCACTTTCATTGAAGCTAAGGTTTAATACTCCATCATAATCCAACGTTTCTCCATCATGAGAATAGGCCCCTGTAATATTCATATCAAAAGGATAGTAAGGTATGTAATCCTTTAAAAATACCATCATCTCTCCTTCTTCGCCAGGCTCTGTCTTCTCATATAGTTCGAGCATCGCAGCCTGTAGCCCCTCTGGATTTTCAAAGTCCACATCATATCTAAGGTGAGAATATGCCTCGGTATAAAAAGTCCCTTCATATTCATAACGATAATTTGTATGTCGCCATGGATAAAAGGTGTATTCCGTATCCACCTGTGGTTTCTCGCCGATGACATAGGTAGAGTTCCAATACAACTGATATAGATAATCAGCTCTCATTTCTACCGTTACACCATCCACTATTGATTTGTCTCCATATATCACATTTTCTGTAAATGTGACCTTATCTTTGTTTTCCAAAATCGTGGTCTGCGCAACATAAACAGTACCAGTAATCAATAAAAGTAATGCAACTAATAGTACGAAGGATTTTTTCATAATTATTCCTCCTCCCACTCCATTTCACTGATGGCACGACCGACACGGTCTGCCTTGTAATTATAGGTTTTCTTGATATAAGACATGAGGTTGTCACCCTGTTCTTCGATTTCTAGCATAGAAGTATTTGCTACGATTTCACCTTTACGAATGAGAATGGCTCTACCGATAAATTCGGAAACCTCTTCAATCAAATGTGTCGAAAGTAGCACTGTTTCATTTGGCTCTAAAATTCCCAAAAGTACTTTGTAGAAATCCTCACGGTTGAAGATGTCGTTTCCTGCAAATGGCTCATCCATTAGGATATAATCCGCACCCTGACACATAGCCAAAATCACTTCAAACTGATTTTTCTGCCCAGTCGAAAAGCTTCGAACCGGCTTATTCATTGGAAGTTCAAAGAACTCCATCAGAATCTTGAAGCGTTTCTCACGGAATTTTGGAAAATGTTCACGATAAAATTCTGCATGAAGCTTTGGTGTCAGATTTGGTATAAAGGAATGTTCACAGGTAGCAAAGGAAATACGCTCAATATTTTTATTGGTGATTTTCTCCCCGTCCAATGTGATTTCTCCCTTATATGGCAGAAATCCCAGAATACATTTCATCAATGTAGTTTTACCTGCACCATTTTCTCCAAAAAGACCGATGATTTCGCCCTGCGGAATAGCAAGACTTACGTCCTTCAATGCCTGCTGTTTTCCATAATATTTATTTACATTTTTAATCTCTAGCATAGGTTTTCCCTCCTTTTACAGTGGCAAGCACTGACTTGGTGTGCAAAAGATATAGATTGCATAATAGAGCATTCTTACAATCAACATCCAAACTACTGTGATACAAAATCCAGCGATTGGTAAAATCCAGCATCGTTTATGTACTTCCCACTTATCTGGTAATCGTCTCATCAGATACATCATTTTACTTCCTTGGTAATGGTAAAAGTAGTGATACACTCCTACCAGTATGGTTACAATACAAACCAGATAGAAGGTTAAAAATACATTCTCAGTTAGGGTTCCAAAATCTCGTATAATAGCCCCTTCTATCAGCTCCAACCCACGGCTTGTTCGTATATACAATTCATTTCGCGCCGATATATACTGGATAAGAAACAGCATGCTATGAAAGGTCGCAACTATCATTCCAAAGTAAAACCAGCCTACCTCAGTACTTACTTGTATTCCAGGAGGTGCATATTTTTCTAACCGCTTTGTCTTTTCTTTCATGACTCATCCTCCCCCATATTCATCAATTTTCGTATAATATAACTCAGTACAAAAAGGATTCCATACACCAGTATGAAAAAGTAATTCTCACTACCAAGCTCTCTTGGAAATGACAATATCATCACACCTAAGAATATGATTAAATCCCAGCCGATTTTTCCACGACGCTGTCTCCATGTAAAAGCCGCTGCTGCAATTCCTGTACCACAGATTAAAAATGCCAAGGTAAACCATCCTGGTATATCCTCTAATGGCAGAATACTATGTATGAAATAATTTCTATAATATGCTAGAAATACGGTTTGGTCGGAAACTTCTATCCACGACTGATTTTTCACATAATATCCAGTAAAAAGCAAAAGTATCACAAGCTGAGCGCCCCAAAGCAAAACATAAGCCATCATATTATAAATACATTGCAGCCGAAATACGGATTTTTCCTTAATACGAAGTCGCTGTAATGTATAACTCTGCACGCTGCCCATATTGGTTCCCTGTAATACCAAGATACCTGTGATCAACACGTAGGTAGCCATAAAAATAACTTGGAACAAATCATCATCTATAAGTTCTTCCAGGAAAACTCCATTTGCTGTAAAACCAATGAGTTCCTGAAACTCTTTATAAAACGCAATAAATTCTATCACTGTCATGACTACGATACAGCCTAAAACTTTGTAGATACTACTTCTTGCAATCATTTCAAAAACAGATAAATATTTTTTCATGTGGCTCTCCTCCTATTCCCAGTACTTATCAATCAATCCATGAGCCTCTTCCTGTGAAACGCCCATCAGCTTCAGCTTCGCTACTGCTTCTTTCGCATCTGCCTCCAAAAGCTCTGCTCGAATCTCTGCCAACTTTTCTTCTGTCACCACTACATAGCTTTTTGCACCAGCTCGTGATTGAATCAGCCCTTCGTCTTCCAGCATCTTGTATGCCTTCTGTACCGTATTTGGATTTACCCCTAATAATGCGGAGAGAACTCGCCTAGATGGAAGTTCATCTCCCTCACATATGATGCCTGCGATAATGCCTCGCTTAATATATAAAAGGATTTGCAAATAAATAGGACTTCCATCCGTCATCATGAAATTTTCAAATGAAATCATGTGCTCTCCTCCTTTAACTGTATTAATGTAATAATACACTTCTTCTAACTGTATTATTGCATTAATACAGTTGGTTGTCAACAAAAAAATGCCCCGAAGGGCATTTTTCTAATTAATCATTTTTAAGGCGAGAGATTTCACCTTTTGTATAGAGATTCTCTTTTGTCCCTTGAAGGATAGGTTTCAATCGTTTTTCCCTTACAAGATAAGATAAATTCTGACGAGAACATTCTATCAACAAACAGGCATTTGTTGTATCTACTATATTTTTTTGTACAAACCCATAGAAATCACTCGCTTGTAAAGGTAATAATTCACCAGTTTCTATCAAATCCGATGCCGCAATTTCAATCGACTCATTAAAAGAAATGCTGTATCCCCCTACTCCTACCTGTACACTCTCCAATAATTCTCTATATTTCACAACATGTGTAATCCTTGGATATTTATCTACGAGTCTATCAAGACAAATCAGCCTAGCTGTATTATCACGAAACATACATACAATATCACCACGCTCTGTTGGATAGCACTCAACTACATTTCCAAGCCATCTATTTTTTATGCATTCTGGAATCTCTTCCTCACGCACTTCTTTTACATAACAAGCATCCTGTGAGGAACGCCCCTTTGATAAAGACAACATAGCAATCTCACTGTATTCCTTTAATTTATGGGTTTTCAATATTTCGCCTATATTTTGTCTACCACTTGGAATGATTCTTTCTCGCACCCACATAAGTGCAATATCTTTGGGAATTGTATAAATATTCTTTTTCACCAACCCTTGAAATAATAATGGTGCTTGCCATTCATCAATGTCCGAAGACAACTCAATGATAAAACTTTGTGCTTTTTCATAATAAAACAAATATCCAATTGGTTCTACACGTTCCAGCTGTTCATCATAAATCGCATAGCTTTTCATATTCACACCACCTTGCCCAGAGCATATTCCATATCTTATCCAAATGCACCTCTGATAATACAGAATCCAAATTTGCAAATAAGATTTCTTTGTCCTCTGTCTTTAAAGCGTTTGAAAAAACACCTTTTTTATCTTCAACAAATGCTAAATTCTCATAAGTAGAACGACTTCCAATAAAGTTCTGGCATGGCTTATCTTCTAATATCTGAAATCGCTCAATTTCCTCTTCATTAAAACAGGAACATAAAAACGAAAGTCCATGGTCAAACAATGGTGCTATCCTAAGAGTACGCCTTCGTGCATCACGAAGAACCTCCACATTTGCACCATGTCTATCTCGATTTAGTATCAGATAGTCTACTACCAGCATCGTATCAATATATTTTTTCCACCCATGATTCACACAAAAATCATATCGTGTTTCTTCAACTTCCTTATTTACTTGATAATAATTATCCAATGCAGCTTTGCTTTCGCCAATCTTTTTAAAGTCTTTTGAAGCACATAACCATGTTTCGTACACCTTTCCCTCTATTTCAACATCTGCATGTATGAGCTGGTATTCCAAATGCGGAACCCCCAGGATAGTAAGTAGACGATCCACGATAATTTCGTTGACACACTCATGGCCTATAATACCTTTTTCACTATCAAAATTTGATAACTTATAATATGTCTTATCTCCAGATAGCACCGACTGTGACTTCAAAAATGTTCCCGCTGTTCCACTTGAACTTCTTACATGGGACCATGTAAGATACGTTAGGTCTTGTTTTTCCGTAATAACTTTATTCATAGTCCGCCTCCTTTTATCTCATTATATATTTTCATTTGACGTACGTCAAATAAAAAAAGACCTCATGCCCCGCATTCATGATACGTGGTCAATGAAGTCTTTTTAATATTCTTACTAGTTATGCTACATATAGAAACATAAACATAAAGTGGCAGAAGCTTCCACCCATGATAAAGAGATGGAAAATCTCATGTAAACCAAAGTATTTGTGTATCTTATCCAGGAATGGAATCTTTAATGCATAAATCACACCACCTACGGTATAGATGATTCCACCAATAAGAAGCCACAAAAATGCACCAGTTGGAAGGTTTTCCAAAAGTGGCTGGAATACCAACACACACTCCCAACCCATGGCAATATAAATCACCGATGAAAACCATTTTGGACAGGTAACCCAAAAGAATTTAATCAGCATTCCTACAATAGCAGTTCCCCACACCAATGCAAGTAGCGGATAGCCCTGCTCTTTCTCCAGCACCAACATACATACTGGAGTATATGAACCTGCAATCAAAACAAATATCATCATGTGATCAATTTTCTTAAACACCTTTAATGCATTTCCTGTTAAGTTCACAGAGTGATACAGCGTACTGGCACCATATAAAAGCACCATGCTGCAGATAAAAATAAGCATCGCCACCACATGACGCACATCCTGAGAATAGGTAGCCTTTATCAAAAGTGGTACTGCTCCTAACATTGCTAACATCATTGCTATATAATGAGTCAGCGCACTGCCTGGCTC
>CAYMTP010000027.1:0-18887 GCA_964393435.1 uncultured Lachnobacterium sp.
CCTTTACCAATTTTCTCAAACACTCTGGATTTTCCAGCATAGGACATGGACGCAAATGGTTATCATTAAATGGCTGATTGTCATGGTACGCCTGGAAAATCGGGCTCTTCAAAATGTTCAGAATGGAAGTGTCATGCACATTTGCATTGGAGTAATGAATGAATACACATGGTTCCGCATCACCTTTTGCATTAATATGGAAATATCTACGACCACCTGCTACGCAGCCCTGAACATATTCGCCGTCATTTTGAAAATCGATACCGAAAATCGACTTAGTATTTCTATATTCACGAATCTTGTGATACATCTTTTCTCTCTGTTCTGGTGTAGGTAAAAGCTCAGGAACTGCACTATTTCCAACTGGCATATAGTGGAAGAACCATACAAACAGTGCCCCGCTTTCTACCATCAAATCAAAATATTCTTCGCTACATACATCATCTACATTCTTGCTGGTGTAACAAGTAGAAATACCGAATGGCAATTTATGCTCTTTCAATAATTTCATAGCATTCATTACTTTATCGTAAACACCATCTCCACGACGGCCATCATTAGCACCTTCGAAGCCTTCTAAGCTAATAGCTGGCACAAAGTTCTTTACGCGAAGCATTTCCTGACAAAACTCTTCATCAATTAAAGTACCATTCGTGAAAGACAAAAATTCACAATCTGGATGCATTTCACAGATTTTGATTAAATCTTTTTTACGTACGAGTGGTTCTCCACCTGTATAAATGTAAAAATATGTACCTAATTCTTTGCCCTGCTTAATAATAGAATCAATGGTTTCTAAACTAAGACTAAGCTGGTGACCATATTCTGCCGCCCAGCAACCGGTACACTTCAAGTTACATGCTGATGTTGGATCTAAAAGAATCGCCCAAGGTATATTACAATTGTGCTTTTCTTCCATCTTTTTTTGCGTAGCAAAACCATTCAATCCGGCATTAATAATAAAGTTTTCAAAGAAGGTCTTTCGTACACCTGGATCTAAATCATAAATCTTAAGGAGTAAGTCGTACCAATTTCCTTTTTCATCTAAGATTTTATGAATATTCTTTCTTGCACCTGCAAACCAATCCTCTGGACAGACCTTATCTACCATTTCTAATACTTTTTGAGCATTATTCTCTGGGTCCTTTTCTAGATACTCTAAAGCCTTTTTAATCGTAAACTCCTGAATTCCTTGCTTCATATCTTTTGTTTTCTTTTCAGCCATAAATTTCTCTCCTTTTTTGAAATCTAATCTTCAAGTTTCTTTTGCTTAAAGTATATGAATTCCTTTATTTTCGTGCATTAGACAGACTTTTTTAGCTGTCTTAATTTTTGACAAGGGAAAAAAATGTTACCTTTTGGGACAACCATATCTATTTGTCCATTTTTTTCTACCGTGATGAAAATTTATAATTAATTTGTAGACCGTAGTTGTAATGATAAACGAGGAATGTTTTATGGAAAAAAGCATGAATGAAATTCTAATAGAAACTACAGTAAATCAGGCGATTAAGAGAATTCAGAATGATCCAGAACGTAGTACTCGTAATTTGGTAGATATCGGACTTCATTTTTCAGAAGGTCGCTTTCAGCAATCTTTTTTGAAACTAACACAAAAAATGTTGGAAGAAGAACAGAGTGCCTACTATCGCATGATTCCAGACCTTATGTCCAATGTGGATAGCAAACGAATCGTTACTTTCGGCATGAACGTGGGTTATCATGGCTGCACCAAAGGGGCTAGAACCATTCGAGAAATAGAAGAAATTTCCCATTTTAATATTCCTTGGTGTGTTTCCTTAGATATGAATTCTTTGACCTACTGGCAGCACAGTGACGAGTACCATAAACTTATCGAAGATGGCGAAGCACTAGGAATCTATACTTGGATTATTTATTCTTTTGATGACACCCATCATCTTTTGGAACTGGCAGAGGATTTTCCAGATAGTGCATTTGTTTTCTGTTGTGCTCCAAAAGAAATTACAAGTAATTTATTAGATGAGGCTAATAATATATTTAATACTATGTTTGCAGTGGATTATTCCGAAGGTATTGAAGAAGCATGTGAGCTGCTACGCAATCGCAAATTTTTATATTCTGTTTTATATAACTACGCAGAGGATAACGGTGATAATATTTTAAACGGGCAGACCTTAATGGAACTTGAAACCCTTCACCCAATATTTTCTTTTTTTAAGGCTAGTTCCTCTTGTTCCCCAGAACTACAAACAGAAATATATCATTATATCAAGGCTGTTCGGTTGGAACAAAATTATCAAACACTTCCTTTTGATATTATTTATGATACTTTATTTATAGACAGTATTATCTCTGAGGATGCTGCATCTATACACTTTGATGTGGATGGAAATTCTATTCCTCTTTCCGACATCGATTATGTTGACACTTGCAATCTGTTTCAGATGTCCTTTGTTGATATATTAAAAACCCAATTTCCTAAAAAGAGTTAGTATAACTCCTCAAATTTTCTTTTAAGTACAAGAACACCACGACTTTCGGGTCGTGGTGTTCTTGTATATCCCTTAACATGTTTTTATTGAAAATCATCATATCGCATCGCCATATAGCGAAGACATTCTTTAATATTATGAACAAATTCCTCTGCTGGCATATCGCTATCTTCTATCATCCATCTCTGAAATGCTAAAACCACTGCATCTGTAAAGAAATTACTTTGAAAGTTATCCAATTTTGATACTCCAAACATATCACCAAATCGTTTGGAAATAATAGAAAACATTACATCTCGGAAATGTTCGGAGAAAGAATTTTGTCCTGTAATACGCAAAGCCTTACGATAAAATGCTTTATTAGCGTAAAAATATTTACAAATTTCTGAATACCAGTCCCAGGTATCCTCTTCTGTCTTATTTTTCATAAGAGAGATAAACTCGGTATCAAATATCCAATTTACCAAGTCATATTTGTCTTTAAAGTGATAATAGAAGCTTTTTCGGTTCATATCACATTTCTCGCAAATATCACCTACACTGATTTTCTCGAACGCTTTTTCCTGCATTAAATCCTTTAACGCTGTGGCCAATGCTCTTTTGGTTATACTTGAATCTGCCATTCTTATCTCCGTTTCCTTGTAATAATAAATCGCAAGCTTTATTCATTATACCATTAAAAAAAGCTATTCTAAGAAATTTTACCAAATTTTAATTGGACAATTTTTTCTTGTTGTCCCAAAACGTAACATTTTCTACCTTTGGTTCGAAAATTCCACAAGAGACCTCTTATGACCATATTTTTTTTGGAACTGCTTTTTTATAATTAGGGAAATTTACAAAAGTGGAGGAATTATTCAATTCCTCCTCCCTGATTTTATTATGAATTATCTTACGGAATCACGAAGATCTTGTGTCCAAGTTACCTGTGGACGGATAGATGGATATAAACCTGCTTCTGCTTCTACAATTGTAGGAATTGCATTTACAATAGACATAATTGATACCATCACTCTTGGATTTGTATATTACTGGTGCCTAAGTAGTGGCGAATATGATCTACTCGGAAATGCAGAAAAAAATCTGCCAGAAATGTTGGCATTCTTAAATTCCTAACATCCAAAAAGAGCTACCACTTTAACGAATTTTCGTAAAGCGGTAGCCCTCTATTATTTAAAAACTATTCTAGTTTCCTTTTTCTTTCTCCCATTACTCTTTTGAAATATATAATACTCCTAACGTTCCAGGACCACAGTGCGAAGAAATCACACCGCCAGCTCTGGTAATCTCTATTCTGTCAAAATAGTTTAATTCTTTTATATAAGAATATACGCTATCGATGATAGACTGTTCACATCCGGAATGTGTGATAAATACGAGGCTCTTGTCCGCTGACTTCATATCTTCCTCTATATCCTTCACATAATCCATAATGACCTTGTCCATTTTTCCTCGATACTTTTTATCCGCACTCATAGAACCGTTTTGTACTACGATTTTAGGATGCAATTTTAACACGCCTCCTGCCAATGCTGCTACACTGCTGCAACGGCCGCCTCTATGTAAATAGGTAAGTGTATCTACTACGAAGGATGCTTTTACCTTTGGTTTTGCTTCTTCTATATACTGACAGATTTCTTCTCTGCTTTTACCTTCCTGGGCCAGCTCTGCTGCTTTTATAACCATAAGACCTATACCTGTAGAAAGGTTAGCTGAATCCACTACTGATACGCGGTTTTCCAGCTCTAATTCTTCTGCGGCCATACGAAAGACATTCGCTGTTGTAGACATTTTTTCTGAGATTGTAAAAATAATCATCTCATCCTCTGTCTCTAACATTGGCTGCATAAGACCTAACGCTTCTTCAAATCCAACTGCCGAAGTTTTTGGGGTATCTTCATTTGCATCAGCCCAGGCATATATTTCATCTGGACTTATTTCTTTCCCATCCAAGTACTCCTTTTCACCTAACACGATGTGTAATGGCACTATGGAGATACCATACTCTTCTATCAATTCCTTACTAAGATCACAAGTACTATCTGCTACTATACGAACCATGACTCTTCCTCCCTTATTTCATATAAATTCAATAAAAACTTAGCATAATTGTGTTTTTCTATCATTTACCAAAAATTTTAATGTGTCCAATTGAGACATTATATTCCCTTATCCGAGAAAGTAAATGGATTTTCGAGACTTTTAAGATAAATTTAGAGAGATTTTAGGATTATCAAAATTATTTCATAAATGTATAATAGAATACATAAATTATTATGATAACACTACTTTGAAATGAGGAACCATGAAAATATATACACTTTTTTTACAACGTATACTGCCAATCGTCCTTACCCTAGCTCTCTGTACATTTATTTTTACGGGGTGCCAGAAGCAAAGTAAAATAACCGACACAGAGACAAAGTCCCAATCCAGCGCAATCAATGCGGACTTCGAAACATTCACAAACGATTTATTTCTGGAAGAAATCACGACAAATACTATCAATCTACATTATTCCGTGGAAAATCCAAGCTCCATTGGTATCGAGGATTATGAAATTTCCTTAGGAGATTTCTCTTCGAATGCAAGAGCGGCTTCTAGTACATATTTAACGGAAACCCGTGCGGAGCTTCTAAGCTTTGCATATGAAGACTTATCTCAGGAAAACCAGCTAACCTATGATATCCTGATGGACTACCTAGATAGCCAGATTACACTCTGTAACTATGATTTATATCAGGAACCGTTGTCCTTTTCTGGTGGATTACAGATGGAGCTTCCTATTTTATATGCAGAATATGAGTTTCAAACAGAACAGGATGTAAAGGACTACCTGAAACTAATCGCTCTTACGGACGAATATTTCGACCAAGTTATGAAGTTCGAAGCGGAAAAATCTGACAAAGGACTGTTTATGTCCCAAGATTTATGTGAATTGGTGATAGATAGCTGTGAAAGTTTTCTGCTGGATAAGGAGAATCATTATTTGATTACAACCTTTGAATCTAAACTAGGGGAGCTGGATTTATCCGAACAAAAGGTTGCTTCTTATTGCAGACAAAATGAGACGATTCTTGAGAAGCAACTGTTTCCAGCCTATGAAGATATGATTATCCAGTTGGAAGAATTAAAGGAAACTGGAGTAAATGATAAGGGAGTCTGCTATTTTGAAGATGGCAAGAAATATTATGAACTTCTCGTTTATTCTGAAACTGGCTGCGAAGATAGTGTAGATACCATTTTCCGACGCATTGAAAACCAGCGTATGAACGATTTGCTGGTTTGCTCCCAGCTACAGGCGTCCGATGAAAACCTAATCCAGGAGTGTAGCTATTTGGAATGGGAAATGAAGGACCCAAATGCTATGCTGACTAGTCTACAGTCCGCAATTTTGGAGGATTTTCCTACTCCACCAGATTGCACCTATGAGATCAACTACGTAGAACCTGCCTTGGAAGAATATCTAGCTCCAGCCTTTTATATCGTGGCACCAATTGATAACTACACAGAAAATGTTATTTACATAAACGACGGATATATTTCTTCCGATATCTATGCTTTTACCACCTTGGCTCACGAGGGCTATCCTGGACATTTGTATCAAACGGTGATGACCTATACCTATGATTTTCCAAATGTGCGCTCCATTTTAAACTATGGTGGATATGTGGAAGGCTGGGCTACCTATATCGAAATGATGGCGTACGATTACGCAGGTCTGGATGAAGATGTGGCTTCATTTCTTTCACACAATCAGGCAGCCACCCTTAGTTTATATGCCTCTTCGGACATCGGTTTACACTACTATGGCTGGACAGAGACCGAAATGAAAGAGTTCTGGGCCGGCTATGGAATTACCAACGAGGCTATTGTAAACGAAATTACCCAGCTCATCTTGTCTGAACCAGGTAACTATTTGAAATATTATGTTGGATATATTGAATTTTTAGAGTTAAACGGCTATGCCCAGGAATTGTTCGGCATGGATTATTCCGAAAAACAGTTCCATCAGGCAGTTCTAGACATTGGTCCTGCACCCTTTTCTATTTTGGAGAAATATCTACCAAAATACTATTCTCCTTAATTCTATACAAAACTAAATTCGCAGAGCGAAATTTCTTCCGCTCTGCGAATATTAAAGCGTATTTTAAGCTCACTTTACTAAATATTGATAAATATCTCGCTTGCTGACGCCTCTGTCCTTTGCTACCAGCTTCATGGCTTCTTTATGATCAATCCCCTGACTTTCATAGTGTTCCATATGCTCTTCAATGCTCATTTCTTCCCAACTGGCCTGCTGTTCCTTCACGATTTCCTCACGGCTCTTCCCACAGATAACCAACACATATTCACCTCTAGGCTCTCTTTCTTCATAATAAGAAAGAAGGGATGAAAAGGTGGTCTGTATCTTCTCTTCGTGCTTCTTGGTAAGTTCACGGCATACCGTAAGTTCTCTATCGCCTAGTACTTCTAATAATTCTTTTACAGTCTTTTGCAAATGATGTGGTGCTTCGTAAAGAATAATGGTTCTGGTCTCATTCTTTAATTCCTCTAAGACTGCTGCACGCTCCTTTTTATCCTTTGGCAAAAAGGCTTCGAAAGCAAATCTTCTGGTAGAACGCCCTGACATAGTAAGTGCTGTAATACATGCCGCAGCACCTGGAAGTGAAGTGACCTCGATTCCTTCTTCATAACAGATGCGTACGATGTCTTCGCCTGGATCTGAAATACCAGGTGTGCCTGCATCTGTGATTAGAGCAATATTTTTTCCTTCTTTTAGCTTTGCCACTAACTGATATGCTTTCTCTATTTTATTAAATTCATGATAACTGGTCATTGGAGTTTGGATTTCGAAATGATTTAACAATTTAATTGAGTTGCGCGTATCCTCCGCAGCGATCAAATCTACCTCTTTAAGTGTACGAAGTACTCGGAAGGTAATGTCTTCCAAATTTCCAATCGGAGTCGCACATAAATATAGTGTACCTGCCATTTTTGCCTCCTTTTGGCCGAAAACCGCCAAAATTTTATTTAATCTTGATTTAACATTCGATAAATCGCCAAAATTTCATCTGTATAGGTGCCATTTTCGTTATAAACGATAAGAGGCTTCTCAATCGTGATTCGAGATTTCCCACCTCGATATCCTTCGATTAAAACCATGTTTGGCTCCTTATTGATGTGTGGATAAACCAATTGCATACGCTTTGGCTCAATTCCGTAGGCCACCATTTTAGAAAAAATCTCTGCTAAACGGAATGGTCTGTGTACCATATAGAATCGTCCATTCTGCTTTAGAATTCGAGCACTCTGCACTAATGTGTCGTCTAGCGTACAAAGCACTTCATGGCGTGCAATAGTCTTCGCATAGTTGTCATTCTTTAACCCATGCTCACCTATCATATAAGGAGGATTTGTGGTGATTACATCAAAAGAAGATGCTCCAAATATATTTGAAGCATCTTTAATATCACCTTTTACAATCGAAATCTTATCTTCCAAATGATTATATCGAACGCTTCGAGCTGCCATATCCGCACTTTCTAGCTGGATTTCCAACCCTGTAAAGTGCCCGCCTTGGGTCTTCGCTTCTAAAAGAATCGGAATAATGCCTGTTCCAGTACCCAAATCCAGCACCTTTTCGCCTTTTTTGATATGAGCAAACCCAGATAACAGCACTGCATCCATCCCAAAACAAAAACGTTCTGGATCCTGGATAATCTGGTATCCTTTTATGTTTAGGTCATCTAAGCGTTCTTTATTTTTCAGAAGGGCTGTTGTTTCGCCTTTTGTTTTTTCCAAAGTAACGTTTTCCTTTTCCATCATAGTGTTTTTTATAATTGGTATTTTCGCCATTTTCATCTTGATCGTTTTGACGTTCACGACTATGGTTACGGTTTGGACGTACTGTTGTTTCTTCAACCACGTCCTCATCTTCCAAACCTTCTAATTCTTTCAGTTCTTCTTCTGTAATTTTTACATCTTTACGTTTCTTAGGGCGGAAATTAAGTTCATCTACCTTATATTCGCGTAACTCCTTCTCATCTCCGTTATCAATAACGACTTTTACAAGCTGGCGAAGTACACTGACACTCTGTACTTCTCCCTTCGCCCCATCCTTAGCGAAAACCGTGTCCCCTACGTTTGGAAGACGGCTGTTTAAATATTCGTAAGTATCCTGCTCATTCTTGAGGCAACACATAAGTCTTCCACAAACCCCTGAGATTTTGGTAGGGTTAAGAGAAAGATTCTGCTCCTTTGCCATCTTAATAGATACTGGAACGAAGTCTGCAAGATAAGTCTTACAGCAAAGTGGACGTCCACAGATACCGATGCCTCCAAGAATCTTGGTCTCATCTCGTACACCAATCTGTCGAAGTTCGATTCTGGTACGGAATACTGCTGCCAAGTCTTTTACCAATTCGCGGAAGTCAATTCGTCCATCTGCAGTGAAGTAAAAGAGAAGCTTGTTATTGTCAAAGGTGTACTCTGCGTTCACCAGCTTCATCTCCAAGCCATGTTTTAAAATCTTTTCTTTACAAATTTCAAAGGCTTCCTTTTCTTTTTCCTTATTTTTTTCTACGATTTTTTCATCTTCATCTGTAGCAATGCGAAGTACTGGTTTCAGTGGCTGTATTACCTTGTCATCCTCCACATCCTTTGGTGGAATTAGGACTGTTCCCATTTCCACACCTCTGGCTGTTTCTACGATGGCATGCATTCCTGTTTCCAAATCAAATCCACATGGATCAAAATAATATATTTTTCCCGCTTTTTGGAAACGGATTCCTACTACTCTTGTCATAATTAGTTCTCCTTAATTGTTAGCAACAACAATTCTATTACTAAATCGAAATTTACATTTGCGTTTAATCGGACTCTAGATTGCTCCAAAGCCTGTAATATATTTTCTATTCCAGAATAAGACCTTTTTGCTGCTTGTTTTTTTATATCATAAACCTCATCTTTGAAAATGAGGTTATTTACGTCGTTGGTGGCTTTCATATAAAGCACATCTCGAAACCAAAGAGTCAATAAATCGAAATATTCGTTAATCTTTGGTTTGAAATCATTGATTTGTTTGATACATCCATTTAATTCGTACAAATCCATGTCATCCAGCTTTTTTACCAAAGAAAGTGTTGCACTTTTTAATTCATTAAACTCTCCAGAGGATGCTAACTGGATTGCTTTTCCCACATTTCCCTGGGCAAAGGCTGCACATACGTCTGCCTGATAATCTGGAATGTGATATTTCTTCATAAGATAGCTTTTTATTAGGTCCTCATTAACACTTTTTAGATTCAAAGTAATACAACGAGACAAAATTGTTGGCAAAAAACTATCTGCATTGGTGGTAAGAAGCAGGATAACGCCATAGGCAGGTGGCTCTTCGATGGTTTTTAAGAGAGCATTCTGTGCCTGAATGTTCATTTTTTCTGCTTCATCTACAATATAAACCTTATACTTACTACTGTAAGGCTTAATTACAATATCATTGTTAAGCTGATGACGGATATCATCTACGGAAATCACATTTGGTTTTTCATGGGTAACGTAGATAATATCTGGTTGATTATGTTCCGCCGCTTGACGACAAGAGCGGCAATTCATGCAAGATTCATCGCCATGGCTTTCACATTGTAGAGCTGTAGCAAAAGCTTCCGCCAACATCATCTTTCCTGCATTACTTTCGCCGTTTAAAATGTAAGCATGGGAGATTTTTTCCATGCGAATAGCATTTTTCAGATGTTCTACTATTTGATTGTGTCCGATAATATCCTGAAATCCAGCCATTCTCTCTCCTGTTTTTTCCAAATTATCTACTACATAAATATCTATTACGTAAAAATATCTAGTAAAAGACCTTCAATCTCTCCGATTCTACTTAAGATTGCCAGATGATCTTGTTCATCTGCCACCAATTCTTCTGCTAACGCATCCAAATTCTCATCGATTTTTCGAATGATACCATATACACGATGTCTTCCTCGTCTATCTAAGAAGTTTTCTCGTGAAAATTTATGAGAACGATACACCACTTCGTTTAAAAATTCTTTTACCAGACCTCGATATCGTTTCAAATCTCGGATATCCATGTGTCTGGCGATTCGCTCGCCCTGTGTAGTAATGTCCATCATTAAGGATTCGACCTTTGCCTGAAGCTGAGCATCGCTAATGGCACTTGACAGGGTAAATTTAAAGGAACCATCTCCCTGAACTGTCTTCTGTGTTTCTCCAACCTGATTCAGCTGAGTCAACTCATTGACTTTCATATTCATATCCATGCAAGGCCACCTCCTTTTTGATTACATTTCTGTTTGAATGTATTTTTCTACTTTTGCAATTGTATCTGCCAGCTCTACATTCACAAAGCGTTTCTCGATACCTGCTGCAATAAGTTTTTCCTCTGAAAAGTCCTTTGCGTCAGCTAAGAAACGCCGACACATTTCCTCGTATTTTGGTATATCCTGTTTCTTCTCTCTGGCAATAGCTCGAAGCAGGCGTTCGCCATCTTCTACTTCAATATAAATAGGAAGTACTTTTTCTGTACCAAAGTAATTTCGAATCTTGGTATATGCCTCTAAGGTTCCGATTAGCAGATAATTTTCTTTATCCAATTGGATTTTTCCATCATCTACGGTGAAATATTTCCAGATTCCATATACGGTATCATAGGCACGAAGCTCTACGATGCGGCCCTCGCTCTCCAATTTCTGTACATCCTCCTCTGTGCAGAAATGATATTCTCTTCCAGGCTCCTCTCCCTCTCGGATTGGTCTAGTGGTATATGGAATAATTCTCTTTAATTCCAGCTTACTTTCGGTCAACAGCTTCTGATAAATCGTATCTTTGCCTGTTGCACTTTTTCCCATAACACAAAAAATCTTACCCATTTGTCCTATCCCTCTAGTATATTATAGTTAGGAAAAATTGACAATGCCAATCCATCTTCTATCCTAAAAATCGTTCTAACTCTGGCATCCAATCATCAAAGAAAATCTCATCTTCACAAAGAGCCTTCCAAATCGGTCCAATAAAAGCAAGGATTCTAGCAACCACTTTTTCCCAATCCTCTTTTTCACTTCTATGATTTCTCTCATACTGCTGCCAGCGTTTCCTCATATAACCATAACCCTGATAGGAAGCAATCTGTTCCAATCGTTTCATGGACACTACCTTCGGCTCCTTTTCAGCCATGGCAGAAAACTCTTCCAAAATATATCGTCCACTTATCGAATAATCCTTCAAAATCTGATTTGCTTCGTAATAGGCTTCCATATCGGAAATCAATTCCAACTTACGCATAATCTCAAATAAGGCTTCCGCCAAAATACTCTCCTTGGAGTAGCATAGATAGGTGCAGGTCTTTCTCTCCTCCAGCAAAAGAATGAGCTCTTTTCTCTTTCTCTTCTGTGTTCTAACTGCAGAAATCCTAATAAACACAGAAACTGGTACCTGCATGTCTAAATACTTATAGGTAAGAAATAAGGATTTCCCTTTCTCTGCGTCTACAACTCTATATTCCCACTGTGACTCCGCTTCTTTCTGAGCAAATAACTCCTCCAGCAAAAGCTCTAACACTTCCTGATCGAAAGTTTGTCCTGCAACTGCGTGAGAAAGATAATTTTTCTTCCCGCTTTCTATATATAAGAACTCTATGCGATCCTTACTTTTCTTTTTATATGCATCCAGTCCGACAGCCTGCTCATTTGTCAGCCATAGATATTCTTGGAAGGTTGATTTTTCAATACGAAGCAGCAAATCCTCTACGGCCAATCCGTATAAAATATCAGATACCTGGATTCCGTCCTTTGTGCTTTTGTCTATCCACTTTTGTGGAAACGTCATCCCGAGTTTCATTATAACCACACTCCAATAAGGCTTTGTACTCTTTTTACCACTTTGCGTTCTCTGGCATATTCCATCAACACCGAAATATCCTTATCCTCATCCTTAATATAGGACTGGATGGCTTCCTTGAAATCTTCTCGATTCATTTTGCTTTCATATTTCAGACAATCACATATTAGGCGGTCCTTGTCATAGACTTTGAACTCACATCCTTCATATTGAATTGTAGTCGCACCAATAGTCAATACCTCCGGTTCCGTGTAATAAGGAATCACCTTAGGATAATCCAGTTTGAATCTCGACTTCGAAGTATTCTTATCAATGGCGATATGGAAACCAACTGGTTTGCGAGAGATATAGCCATAGGCATATAAGGCACTCTCCATGCAAAGTAACCCATCTGGAAAAAGCTTAGATACCAATGCCTCCTCGGAAAAACGTTCTATACCATAGGTATAGTATCCATTCTTGATTCGAATCACTTCTTTATTTTCGACAAAATCAAGAATTCTGCGATAATCGATTCCCAAGTCAGCCAATTGCTCCTTCTTCGCAATTCCACCGTTGTCATCGATACATTGATATACATCTTTTAATATACGTTCTGTTCCCTCGGTTCTCTTATAAATCATTGGTATTTTTTTCCGCCTTATAAAAAGTTTTGTGGTATATATTTCTCATTTTATCCATAAATCTATGCTACGTCAACTAAGATTTTATATTTCATAATTTGTCTGTTTTTGCTTGATTTTTTGATAATAACGTCCTATAATCTTATTTAGGACATATTTGATTGTCTATATTGTATTTTATGACAGGAGTACCTATGGAACGTAGTACAGCTTTAAGAAAAAATCCATCTCGCGAAACCTGCGAGAACATTATAAAACGAATCCTTATGACAGAAGTATTAGAGAATGGAAGCAACAAACACTTCCGTTTTGCTTCGGATTTTATGAACTACTTTGAATCTTTGTATCCAGCTTCAGATGCACTTACCAAACAGGTACAACGTGCCATCAAAGCCTTGGATATGCCAAAGGATGAAAGGGGCTACTATATTGTAAACAAAACTGCAGCCCAGTTAGAAAACGAAAAACAAATTACTCAGCTTCTAAAAACAGCAAATGTTTCAGTTCATCCAATGGAGCAGGTAGATACCATTTTCCTTTCCGTGAATTCATACATGAAGTCCTACCTGATTCACCTCATTGAAACTACAGAAACCTTTCAGGGCAAATATATTACCATGGTAGAAACCTCAAATGGCTTGCTTATTTACACCGAAAACAAGAGTCAGCTACTTATTTTATTAAATAGTCTGACAATTTAACCTTAAAATCGACATGTCATAATGCAAAAAATCGACAACGTGCTTTCCATACACATTGTCGATTTTTATTATTTTTGTCTTATATTATGTCTATTATTCTAGATAAGACTATTTGAACATACGATCTCTCTTCTTCCATTTCTTTTTTCGACTCGAAACTGGACGAAATCTCTCTAGTCTCTGTTTCTTTACTTCCATGTCATGTAAAATAACATAAAAATTATCATACAATTTCTTTCCAACCAAAATTACCGCACCAATTGCTATTATAATTCCTAAGCCTAAGAAAATATAATAAGGTTTGATTTCAATTACATTTCCATCTGATGTTTTTTCCTGTCCATCAAAGTAGTTTTCTTCTACTTCTGCTTTTGAAAGAACTACATCCACACAACCTGCTTGATATCCGCCATAGGTATAATTAAGTTGAGCGATTACACCACTTGGTAAATCGGAGCTTACCAATGACATTTCGACATCTGCAATATCTGCTGTGATTGGAAGTACAATATATGCATTTTCATCGAGCTTTACGAAAGAATCATGATTGTTCATAATTCCAGTACTTATATTCTGATCCGCTTCTATTGAACCATTCTCTTCAATAGATACTTTTTGGAAATTTTTAAAACAATGTTCAAACAAACTTCTCGTTTCTTCATAATGTATTCCGTTGCTGGTTCTCATTACAACACACACCAATGTTAATCCATCTTTTTCTGCATATGATACCAGAGTTGCTCCCGCTGCATCAGTATATCCTGTTTTTCCTCCTGTACAATACTCATACATATATTTATTTGTTTTATAATTACTAATCATGGCATGATGATTATTGAGTGGTGTAATTTCATCGTGCTTGTTAGTTGGAGGGATACGATAACTTCTCGTTCCTACAATGATTCGGAAGGTTTCATTTCTATAGGCCTCCGCTGAAATAAGAGCCATATCGTGTGCACTTGTCCAATGGTTTTCATCTGGAAGACCATTTGCATTGGCAAAGTGCGTATTAGTACATCCCAGCTCTTTCGCTCTTTGATTCATCAAATCGATAAAGGTATTATAATCGCCTCCCAGTTTCTGCCCTACATGCTCCGCTACTGCATAAGCACATTCATTCGCAGATTCCAGCATAACTGCATATAAGCATTCCTTCATGGTCATCTGTTCACCATAATCGCGGGCAATGTGAGAGGTATCTCCCTGATTGTATTTAATCGCATCGTCTGAAAAAGTTACCACTTCTTCCAAGTCACAATTCTCTAACGCCAGCAAAGTCGTCAAGACCTTGGTAATACTCGCTGGATAATTGACCTCATCACTATTTTTTTCGTAGAGTATCGCACCAGAATTTACTTCCATTACGATAGCACTCGGCGTACTAATAGACGGTCCGTCCGGCCAATACACATCTGCTTTCGCCTCAGTAGGGATGGTCAAGAGCATGAATGTTGCTAAAGCAGCACTGATTCCTCTTTTCCATCGAGATTTTCTTTTATTCATATATATAACTCCTGTGGATTTTTTTTCTAACTTTAAGTATAATATGTATGAAATAAAATGACAAGGAGAAACCTTATGAGACTTCGCAATATTCCAGGAGCTGACGAGGTGGTGTCTAGCAGCCCATTTTGTATCCAGACTCCTACTGAACATAAAGGAAAATGGTCCGACGTTTTCGAAAACGAAAATCCTATTCATATTGAAATTGGTATGGGAAAAGGCCGCTTTATCATGGATTTAGCTGCTCTAAACCCGAACATCAACTATATCGGCATTGAACGTTACACAAGCGTTTTGCTTCGTGCCGTACAAAAAATGGAAGAAAATCCATTACCTAATGTGCGATTCCTCTGCGTTGATGCCGCTACTTTACCAGAAATTTTTGCTGCTGAAGAAGTAAACCGTATCTACTTGAACTTCTCAGACCCATGGCCAAAAGATAGACATGCACGTCGCCGTCTAACTTCTTCTGAATTTTTAGCACGCTATGACCAATTCTTGGCAAAGAATGGTCGTTTGGAATTTAAAACCGATAATGTAGGGTTATTCGACTTCTCACTAGAAGAAATCAATAATTCAGATGTATGGCATATTGATGTACATACTTACGATTTGCACGAAGATCCAATGCTAAATTTCGGAAATGTCATGACAGAATATGAAGAAAAATTCTCTAGCAAAGGGAATCCAATTTGTAAATTAATCGCATCAAGATAAAATTGGCACACTGACTCTTAATCAGGATGTCTAGTATTTTGGCAACAAAAAAAAGCCCTAAACCTACAATCTTGTAAGCCTAAGACCTCTAAGTGCACCCTCAGGGGCTCGAACCCTGGACACCCTGATTAAGAGTCAGGTGCTCTACCAACTGAGCTAAGGGTGCATATATGTAAAGCGTCTTTGTGACGCAAAAGTTATTATATAGCATAAATATTAGAATTGCAACTATTTTTTTAATTTTTTCAAAAATTTATTTTTTATAGAAAGGATAACATTATGAGAGTAGAAGAACGTTTTTTAAATTATGTTTCTTATTGGACCACTTCCGATGAAAACGGAACACAAAACCCTACTAGCGAGAGAGAATTTTCCCTTGCAAAGGTTTTGGAACAGGAATTAAAAGACATGGGATTGGAAAAAGTCCTTTTAAGCGAGACTTGCTATGTTTATGGTCTTCTTCCAGCCACACCTGGTATGGAAGATAAAAAAGCAATTGGTTTAATTGCCCATATGGATACTGCGCCTGATTTTTCAGGGAAAAATGTAAAACCGCAGATTATAGAAAACTATGACGGCAAAGACATTCATTTAGAAGGTAGTGATTCCTGGATTAAAGTAAGTGACTTCCCACATCTTAAAAATTTAAAGGGACATCGCTTAATTACCACAGATGGTACTACTCTTCTCGGTGCAGATGATAAGGCTGGTATCGCAGAAATTATGACCGCAGTAGAAGAAATCAAAAACAGCGATATTCCTCACGGAGATATCTGGATTTGTTTCACTCCAGATGAAGAAGTAGGTATGGGGCCAAATAGCTTTGATTTGGATTACTTCAAAGCGGACTATGCTTATACGGTAGACGGCGCCTATGAAGGTGATATTGCTTACGAAAATTTCAATGCGGCTAGTGCTGAATTTAATATTACAGGTGTAAGTGTTCACCCTGGCGAAGCAAAGGATATTATGGTAAATGCAGGACTTATTGCCTGCGAAATTGCTATGAAACTTCCAAAACGTGAAACTCCTGCTCACACAGAAAATAGAGAGGGCTTTTTCCACTTAACAGATATGTCCGGCGATGTAGTTTCTGCAAAGCTTTCTTATATCGTTCGCGACCATGACAAGAACCTTTTTGAATCGCGATTAAACCGCCTTCGCGCTTTAGAAGTTGCCATGAATCAGAAATATGGTGCTAATACCGTAGAACTTACTATCACACATTCCTATGAAAATATGCTTTCTGTTATCGAAGAAAACATGTATGTGGTAGATTTGGCAAAAGATGCAATCTTTGCAGTTGGTTTAGAACCTGTTTCTTCTCCAGTACGCGGTGGTACTGACGGTGCAAGACTTTCTTTCATGGGTCTGCCTTGTCCAAACCTTGGTACCGGTGGTTATGCATTCCATGGTCCTTACGAGCATGTAAGTACCGATTCCATGGAACGTGTAGTTAAAATATTAAAAGAAATTGTATCCAATCCTATAGACAGATAAATAAGCTACAAAAAGTTTTTAAAAGAAATGGGCTCTACATATATTAGATGAACCACTTCCCGACAGGGTGGGTGAATCTAATATATGTAGAGCCCATTTCGTATTATTTAATTACTTTTTGATCTTATTCAGCTGTCTATTTAGTTTTGCAAAGTCTTTCTGTGTTACTCCATCCATCATACCCTGAAGCATTGTAATAGGAGCCTGACCCATCATTCCTGCAACTGCTCCTATCATAGAAGCTAAAGTCAAGTTACCCTGAGCCATGAACCAGCCTTTTACGATTTTTACACATTCTTCGTTAGCAGCCAAGTCACCAAATGGATCTTCAATTGAGTAATATCCTTCGATTACTTCGATTTCTTCGCTATCGTCATCATCTGCAATATCATCGAACCAGTTACCTACTGCCATAGCAGCTGCAATATCTGGTAATGTGTAATCTGCATTATGCTCAGCTACACCATTTAATGTGATAGTATCTTCTACATCGCCTGTTTTTGCTGTGATTGTATTAGCACCTTCATTTAATGCTACGTTTTCAAATACTACTGCATGATCTACTGCAGCCTGAGTTGCTACTTCTACACCATTTACTACGAGAGTAACTTCATCACAGTTAGTATATACTGTAATATTTCTTTCTTCTGGAGCACGATCAGCAAAACGACGACCTGCTACATGAACCATAGGTTCTGTTGTCCAGTATGCTTTATAAATATAAAATGCATCTTTCTTTAACTTACGGTCATATGTAATAAGACCTTTGTTGTTACGTCCGACTACACCACCTTCATCACGTGCATCTGCAGCGAAATCGAAACAGTTCCATACATGTGTACTCCAAAGATATGGACGTGTTGCAAATGTTTTTAACATTTCATGGTGATAGTAAGAAGCATATTCTTCTGTATAGTCGTGGTTCATAGGTGTTGCACTATGCCATTTTACAATATTTTCTACACCATATTCCGATACACCAACTGGAATATCTGGATTAAGTTTATGGTATGCATCAAACCATGGTCCATTATGTGATACATCTCCGCCGTACCATCCAAAGTAATGGTTGTAGCTTACTACATCTGTAATATAGTTATGTTCTGAATCCATAGGTGTCGCAGAAACCTGAGCGATTGTTGTCACACGGCTTGGGTCCATAGATTTTGCCAAATCATTAAGGTCACGTAAGTTCTTACGAAGTGGTTCATTGTCAGCACCAATCAGAATTTCGTTTGAAATTCCCCAGAAGAAAATAGATGGATGGTTGTAGTTCTGAGCAACTAATTCAATCATCTGTGAAATAGTGTTTTCATAAGCTTCTTCTGTTGGAATAAATTTAGAGATAAATGGAATTTCTGCCCAAAGAGCGAAACCTGTTTTATCACATAAATCATAGAAATACTGGTCATGCTGATAGTGAGCAAGACGGATTGTATTTGCACCAACTTCTTTGATAAGAGCGATATCTTCTTCGTGGTCTTCTTTTGAGATAGCCCAGC
>CAYMTP010000028.1:0-3279 GCA_964393435.1 uncultured Lachnobacterium sp.
GTTAATACTTTTTCCATATACAATACCTCCTTGTAAGTCTCTTTTGATACTTAAATGATATCATTTTGATATCATGTTGTCAATAGCAATACACAAAAAAAAAGAGCCTATATATAGATTTGATTATCTATATATAAGCCCTTAATGGATTACATATTTGCTAACTCACAAAGTTCTTCTAACATCTTTGGTAAATCAGTTTCCATATTTTCGTCTGAGAACTGACAGGTTCCTACTTTCTTGTGGCCACCACCATTGTATTTGAGCATCAGGCTTCCTACGTTTACGTCTGATGTACGATTCATAATGCTGTAGCCAACTGCTGCAGAACATCCTAATCCACCACGACCACTTACAATCCAAGCTGAGATATTCTGTTCTGGATACATACTATAAATCATGAAACGATTTCCTGTATAAATAGGATCTACACCGCGAAGGTCTGTAATGATAACATTACCTTTTGTTCTGGTGTATTTGGTAACCATTTCTTTAAACATCTCAGTCTGTTCGTTATAAACCTCAATACGTTCCTGAACATCTGGTAAGGCAAGGATTTCTTCTGTTGTCATGGTGCGGCATGCTTCCATAAGTTTTTCCATTAACTGATAATTGGAAATCGAGAACTGACGCCATCTTCCAAGACCTGTTCTTGGGTCCATAAGGAATCCAACTAAAATCCAGCCAGTAGGATTCATAACTTCGTCGATGGTTAAGTTACCTGAGTCAACTTTGTCTACCGCTTCCATCATATCATCAAACTGTGGGAAACGTTCTCTTCCGCCATAATATTCGTAAATAATACGTGCACAAGAAGGAGTAATACGGCTTTCTCCTTTGTATTTGCCTTCTAATTCTAATCTTTCGTGTTCACTGGAATGATGGTCAAACCATAATCCGCAACCTTCTACATATGGTACGTTTGCTAAGCAGTCATTTTCATCTACTGGAATGAGCCCATCCTGTAAATCTTTTGGATGTGCAAATTTCCAACTGTCGATGATGCCTGCTTCTAAAAGTAATGCACCACATGCTAATCCATCAAAATCGGAACGTGTTACTAATCTCATATCTTTTCCCCCAATACACTTTCTTCTAAATGATATGAATAAATTCTATCATAAATATCGATTTTTTACAATGTATAAACCACTAGATATTACGCATCGTCAACTGGATTCTCTGTTTTTTCAAGTCCACACTCATAACTTTTACTTCTACGATATCCCCTACACTAACTGCTTCTAGTGGATGCTTGATGTAACGATCGCAAATCTGAGAGATATGAACGAGACCATCCTGGTGCACACCGATGTCAACAAAGGCACCGAAGTCGATAACGTTACGAACGGTTCCTTTTAATACCATACCAGGAGTTAAGTCTTTCATCTCTAAAACGTCACTACGAAGGATTGGTTTTGGCATATCTTCACGTGGGTCACGGGCTGGCTTTTCTAATTCTTTTACGATATCCTGTAAGGTCAGTTCACCGATGCCAAGCTCTGCTGCCAGCTTCTTGTAATCGCTGACTTTCTTTGAAATACCAGCTACAGTACGATTGGTTACATCTTCTAAGGTGTAGCCAAGCTTTGTAAGGAGCTCCTTGGTTGCTTCATAACTTTCAGGGTGTACGCCAGTTCCATCCAACGGATTCTTGCCACCAGTGATACGCATGAAACCAGCACACTGCTCGTATGCTTTTGGTCCAAGCTTTGCAACCTTAAGAAGCTCTGCTCTGGATTTGAATGCACCGTTTTCTTCACGGTAAGTTACGATGTTTTTGGCAATCACTTTGCTGATACCAGAAATGTATTCTAACAGGGATGCAGATGCTGTGTTTAAATCTACACCTACTTTGTTTACACAATCTTCTACGACACCGCCAAGGGCTTCGCTGAGTTTTTTCTGATTCATATCATGCTGATACTGACCAACACCTATTGACTTAGGATCAATCTTAACCAACTCAGCAAGAGGGTCTTGCAAACGACGTGCCATTGATGTCGCACTACGCTGTCCTACATCAAAGTTAGGGAATTCTTCTGTGGCTAATTTACTAGCAGAGTATACAGATGCACCTGCTTCATTTACGATAATATACTGCACCTGTACTGGGATCTCTTTTAAGAGAGATACAATAACCTGTTCCGATTCACGGGAAGCGGTTCCGTTTCCAAGTGAAATTAACGTAATATTGTATTTTGAAATCAGTTTCTTTAATACCGCCTTTGAATCAGCAATACGTTTTTCTTCATCTGCTTTATTTTTAAATGGAGCAGTTGGGTAAATAACTGTAGTATCCAATACTTTTCCAGTTGGGTCTACAACTGCCAGCTTACAACCGGTACGGAAGGCTGGGTCCCATCCAAGGACTACCTGTCCTGCGATAGGTGGCTGCATGAGAAGCTGTTCTAGGTTTTTGCCGAAAACTTTAATAGCGCCGTCTTCTGCTTTTTCTGTTAAGTCATTTCTAATTTCACGTTCGATAGAAGGTGCAATAAGACGGTCGTATGCATCTGCGATAGCTTCTTTGATAGCTGTTGCACATTCCGTATTATCGTGAACGATGATTTTCTTCTCCAAATATGCGATGATATCATCTATAGGAGCTTCGATTTTCACAGTGAGGATTTTTTCGTTTTCACCACGATTGATAGCCAAGGTTCTGTGACCTGCTACCTTTGTCAAAGCTTCGTCATATTCGTAGTACATCTCATATACAGACTCTGCTTCTTTGTCCTTTGCAGTAGAAAGAAGGCGACCTTTTTTCATGGTAAGCTCACGAATCTTGGTACGGTAATCAGCGTCATCGGAAATCATTTCTGCGATGATATCCTTTGCCCCAGCGATAGCATCCTCTGCTGTGAGTACTTCTTTTTCTTCATTGATGTATTGAGCTGCTTCTTCTACTAATGGAGTTTTCAGCATCTGTAGCATGATAATATTTGCTAATGGTTCTAAGCCTTTTTCTTTTGCAATGATAGCACGGGTACGACGTTTTGGTCGGTAAGGACGATATAAGTCATCTACAGCTACCTGTGTTTCTGCAGCGAGAATCTGTGCCTTTAGCTCTTCTGTTAATTTGCCCTGTTCTTCAATGCTGGCAAGTACAGTTTGTTTTTTATCCTCAAGGTTACGAAGATAGGTCAGTCTGTCAAAAAGGTTACGAAGGATTTCGTCACTCAATGCACCTGTCGCTTCCTTACGATAACGAGCAATGAATGGAATGGTATTTCCTTCATCGATTAACTTGACTGCTGCCTCAGCTTGTCCCTTTTT
>CAYMTP010000028.1:3379-18785 GCA_964393435.1 uncultured Lachnobacterium sp.
GAATGGTATTTCCTTCATCGATTAACTTGACTGCTGCCTCAGCTTGTCCCTTTTTAATTTGTAGTTCTTCTGATAATTTCAAAATAATATCCATGTAATACCTCTCTCTAATTAAAGATTGCACTCGTGCAATCTTTTGCACGCGAGCGGTGTTGCACCGCAACAAATTTCCATTCCGCGAGCTGTGCATCCCCGCGGAGCGTTTCATGAGAAAGTTTTTCACTTTCTCATGAAAAATTTACTTCCTCTATTATAAACGAAGTGGTACAATGATTTCAAGGAAAGTATTATTTTAAAGGAATTAACATGGAACAGAACTTTAACCCATATACCAATCCACCAGAGGGGGGATTGCCAAAGGATTTTCAAACAAATGGGACACCACCATTTCGACGTGTGGTGTTACAGCCAAATTATTTTGAACTGTTTGCTTTTGGATTTGCCATTGCAAGTTTATTTAGCTCCACAGTTATCTATACTTCATATATGTTTGCAGGACTTGCAATTCTTTTTGCACTTCTCTCTAGAGGAGCTCAAATGAAATTGAGTACCAAAGCAAAATGGAGTGTGATTTTAGGTATTGCAGGCATCGTTTTATCGACAGTTTTATTTGTTGGTTCATTTTTATACCTATTAGAAGAATATGGAAGTTTGGAAGGCGTACTCCGCTATCTTAGCGAAACAGCCGGAATTGATTTTGAAGCAGAATTCGGAAGCTTATTTGAATAAATACCATTTACGCGGAAAACAGAGTGAAAAGGAGGACACAAGATGAACGTAGGTGCAATCGGTGGATATACTCCAATTTCATATGTTAGTCCATATGCAAATATGGCTGGTGCAGTTAATGTTGGCAACATACCTAGTGGAGAGAAAGTCTCACCAACAGAAGCCGCTAAAGGCGTGGAAGCAGGACAACCTGTGGATAGCAAAAAAGTGGCAAAATCCGACCCAAACTATAAGTGCGAAACCTGTGCAAACCGAAAGTATCAGGACGGCTCCGATGAAAATGTGTCCTTTAAATCTGCTACTAATATTGCCCCAGAGGCAGCTGCATCCGCAGTGCGAGGACATGAACAAGAGCATGTGTCCAACGCCTACGAAAAGGCATCAAAGGATAAAGGTAAGGTAATCTCTGCAAGCGTGCAGATTCATACCTCTGTTTGTCCAGAATGCGGAAAAACCTATGTATCTGGTGGCACTACCAGAACACAGATAAAATATGGCAACGAAGAAAACCCTTATCAGCAGAATCTGAAAAATATGCAGGGTGGATTTCTTCGTGGCATAAATCTAGATATGAAAGCTTAGGAGTACTATGAAGCGAGAAGTAAAAGAATTGAAACGCATTGCTCGTGGGAATCTTCAGGGACATTTTCTGGAGCTTATACGAGCATTTGTTTTTTGTAATCTGATTGTATCATTATTGGAAACACCATTTTCTATGATGACAAATGAAGTGCAATTTTCTACACAAAATATTATTTATTATATTGCAGTAATTTTAATCACCATTGCATCTGTGGTATTGACCGTTGGGCAATATTGTCTACATTTAGGCGTCGCTCGTACAGGGGAACTGCATTTAAAGGAACTTTTTTATCCTATCAAATATGATGCAAACCGTTTGATTTTTACAGAAGTGATTCTTTTCGTAATTGAACTGATTTGCATGGCACCTATTATTGGAGCCGCAGCTATCGTTTATTTTTACGATGATTTGAGTATGTACACTGTAGCATTGGTTCTTAGTTTACTAGGATGCGTACTGACGATACTATATCAGGTTACTTTCGGATTGACCTATTTCGTTCTAATTGATCATGAAAATTTGTCAGTAGTGGATGCTTTAAAATACACTTTAAATCTTGTAAAGACCCACAAAGGACGTTTCTTCTACATGCAGTTAAGTTTTGGTGGCATGTATTTATTGGCGGGACTTACTTTCGGAATCGGAATCTTATGGGTACAGCCATATGTGATGCAGACTACTACCCTTTTCTATTTGGATGCAAAAGGGGAATTGGATGAAGTATTGGAAAATCGCAGAAAGAAACCTGCACCAGAACCAGTAGTGTTTGATAGTTATGTATAATTGAAACATATATGAATACAAAAGCCCCCGACTCTTTCGAGCCGAGGGCTTTTGCTAGTTCCGAGGAGGGAACTAATATGGAAATGAGAATGATGTGTTTGCTACGGTTATCATCGTAATCAGCAATGCATTTACCAATCCTGCCAACCATATATTTCCAGTGAGTTTCTGAAGTTTAATATTCAAATATCCTGCAATACCAAGAATTGGCACAATTGGAATAATAAGAATCGGTATTAAAGCTCCAACTGCCACCAGCATTCCTGGAAGACCGCCAAAAATGGTCATCTTTGTGAAAATAACTGGTACATAAGTTACTAACAAGAATAATGTAGGTGCAAGGATATTAAATCCTATTGTCACCAAAATCTGTTTTCTCTCTGACCAGTCTTCAAAACAGTTACGACTGCAGCTCAAACTGTTAATCAAATAAAATACCAAGAAGAATGGTAAGTATTTCACTGCTACAATAATTTTGGAGAAATCGAATACTCGAATATCCAATGTCCAGATTCTAAAGTCTGTCATAAATACATAGTCTGCGATAAATACCAGCATAAAGGTCGCTGCCACCACAGCGAGTGCCAGCACTAAGGTACGACGTCTGGTTCCTTTTGGAACAACTATTCCGAATTCTTCTCCACGTCCTTTTAATTTTCCGTTTCCGATGCGAAGCATCCATCTACCAATAAGAGCACATCCTAATGTCCAGAATGCAATACCGCCTGTCGTATCCTGCGGCAATACGGGATTCAGTAATCCTACATAACCAATCAAAAGCAATGGTAATATAAGGATTGCACAAATCACACCATTTAAAATGTTCACACGAATATATTTTCCTTTTGCTTTTTTATCTGTTAATGCTGGAACTACGATTGTTTTTTCTGCTTTTAATCCTGCAAAATATGGAAGTTCAAGCATAAGGGCTGCAAATGGTACGATAGCTCCAAAGAAACCGATTAAGCCAACGAGGTTAAAGGCTTCCTTGATCCACCATGTCTGGTTAGAGCCTGACAAAGGATTTGGTGCACCTAAGGTTTCTTCAAAGAAGTCTACGATATGTCCAACCGTCGCTGGTGAAAAATGATTCAGTGCATGGAATTCTGCTGGATTGTAAAGAGCCAGTACATATCCGTTGGATTCATTCGTATAGAACTTTCCTTCCTCTGCTGCTCCGTCTAACTGGATACCAGTCTGCACCGCTACTAAATTGTTGGTATTTTCGCTAGTCAAAAGTTCATATCCATAGTAGCCAGACATTCCTGTATAGAATTCGTCGAACTGACCTGCTACAATACCCAAATCACAAAGGTATCCGCTAGCTCCTGTGGTGTCCTCTGACTGAGACAATGCAAGTGGATAGTTTCCTATGATAAGACAAGCTGCTACTTTATTCAACGCCTTTGCTTCTTCTGCTGTAGCTCCATTTGCCAATGCTTCTCTTTCTAATTCACTGTAGTAAGCTGCTGTTGCGTTGGAGTATCCTCCACCCATAGAATGTCCGGTTACTCCGATTCTGGTATTGTCTACAAAATCTAATTCATAGAGATACTCTACTGCGTCCACCATACCTGCAGTGTTATGCTGTATATCGCTTCCGACTCCGTCTACAAGCACACCTGAATCACCATGATTATATGCATCCTGTGCAAAAACCACATAACCTCTGCGAGCCAGCTCCACATAGTTCAAATCCTGCATTTCGCGGTTGTTGAGATAACCATGGCTAGTTACAATCGCTGGTGCTGGATTTTCAGCAGTAGCTGTATCAGGCACAAACAGATAACCTGTGTATTTTCCTGCACTGGTACGAATTACCACATCTGTGATTTCTACACTGCCAAAGTTTGACTGAATCAACGAAGCACCAGAAGCGCCAACAAGACACAGTACTAAAGCAATTACAAGAAGTTTCCCCCAATTCTTCTTCATAAAAATCCCCCTTTCGCTTTTGTGACATATTTATATTTGTATTATACTTCCTCCAAAATAGAATGTCATTGTATACAACTTAAATTCTCCATATTTTAGGCATTGAAATTTTTATCAAAACAAAGTAACATATACTTATATAACATAAGACAACTATAAGAGGATAAGACTATGAAAAATTTTAACAACAACATGGGGATGTCCCAAAAACGTCTCCATCAATTTATTGGCATCGGTATTGCTGCTCTCGCCATTATAATTGTAGTGATTATCGTAATGGCTATTTCATCAAAACCTGCCGGTGGAAAAAATCCTACGGAATCTGGCAGTGAGGTTTCTACAGAAGAGCTCTTAGCCCAGAGAAAAGCGTCCCTTATGGAAGAAGCCGAATATCTGGCTACCACATACGATTATGATGGTGCTATTGCTCTGATTCAGACATGGGAAGGCTACGCAGAAGACACAGAATTGTCTGCAAAACTTACCGAATACGAAACGACAAAAGCATCTTGTGTAAGAGTCGATATGTCAACCGTTACACATATTTTCTATCATACGCTTGTAGTTGATCCAGAGCGCGCCTTTAACCCAAATGATTATCAGGGACGCGGAAACTACGAATGGATGACCACTATCAGCGAGTTCAACAAAATCACACAGGAAATGTATGACAGAGGTTACGTACTTGTAAGTATTCATGACTTATACAGATACGAGACCGACGAAAATGGCAATCAGATTATGGTAGAAAATGATATTTATCTTCCAGAAGGAAAAAAGGCATTTGTACTTTCTTTGGACGACTTAAGCTACTATCACAGCTATGATAACTATGGCTACGCTGCAAAACTTATCATTGATGAAAATGGTGATGTCATTAACGAATATATTGATGCAGAAGGCAACGTTCACTATGGCTTATATGATTGCGTGCCTCTATTAGACAAATTTATTGAAGAACATCCAGATGCATCCTATCGCGGAGCCAAAGGAACGATAGCTCTTACTGGCTACAATGGAATTCTTGGATACCGTACCGACGAAACCTATACTTTTGACAACCTTGAAAATCCTGATATAGATAAAAACAAACGTGAATGGTTAAAAGCACATCCAGACTTCAACCTTGAAGAAGAACGTGCGGCTGCAAAAGAAGTAGCAGATGCTATGAAAGCCAATGGATGGACCTTCGCAAGCCACACATGGGGTCATTTGAATGTTGGAAACAAATCCCTTTCTACCTTAAAAACTGACAATGAAAAATGGCAAAAAAATGTCGCTCCAATCGTTGGAGAAACAAATGTCATTGTCTTTGCTCATGGAACAGACCTTGACGACTGGGGTGACTATGATTTATCAAATGAAAAAGTACAGTACTTCATGTCAGAAGGTTTTGATGTATTCTGTAACGTAGACAGCAACGAATTACGTACTCATTTTGGTGGAACTTACCTACGTCAGGGACGTCGTAATCTGGATGGAATACGCTTCTGGTACAATTTAACTGGTCAGCAAAACAACTTATCTGACTTATTTGATGTAGAAGAAATCGTTGATCCTGCAAGACCAGCTTACGAGGAATTTTTAAACTAAATATTTTGTTTATGTAAAACGGCTCTGGGATTTTTTTCCCAGAGCCATTTTTTATTATTTTTCTTGCATTTTCTTTTCATTAGGTATAAAGTGGTTAGAAAAGATTTTTTTGTAGAATCGAGGTGTAATTTTGAGCAAAAAATCGGAAAATACAGGAATAAATATTAGCATAAAATCTTTTATCACTGCTATAGTTGTTATTTTTATTTTAATGGTACTGACCTATGTCCTGACCTTTATTATTCCAGGTGGAGGTATTCCATTTTGGAAATGGGCATTATCACCAATTTTGGTTCTAGGTGCAGAGGGTAATGTCTCATTAATTGCAGTCATTATTTTCTTATTAGTCATCGGCGGTATCTTTAATTGCTTGGACAAATGCGGATTGATGCAATATATGCTGGATACCATTACCAACCGATTTGGCAAAGAAAGATACAAGCTCTTAGCGTTGATTACTCTTTTCTTCATGGCAATGGGTTCCATGATTGGCTCCTTTGAAGAAGCGGTTCCTATGGTTCCTATTGTAGTTGCGTTAGCAATACGTTTGGGCTGGGATTCATTAGTAGGATTAGGGATGAGTATTCTTGCCATTGGCTGCGGTTTTTCTGCTGGTGTATGTAATCCATTTACTGTAGGTGTCGCACAGGAATTAGCTGGACTTCCGATGTTCTCGGGAATCTGGTTTCGTCTCCTTGGATTTGTTTTAGTTTATGCATTACTTTTCGCATTTCTCTATTTTTATGCAAAGAAAATAGAAAAGCCAATTGATGTAGAAACCTTCAGGCATACATTCACATATGATGAAAAAATGGCAAAAGGCTTGAAACTATTTGTTGGTATTATGTGTGGCGGGATCCTTCTGGTACTTAGCTCTGTAGTACTCACTTTTTTACAGGATATCACCATGATAATTGTTGCTGTCACATTCCTCGTTGCAGGTCTTGTAGCGGTAGCTACGACTGGTCGAGGGGGTAACATTCCAAAGACTTTCTTTAATGGTGTAAGCAGTGTATTTGCCGCAGTGTTTATGATACTTATGGCAAATTCCATTAAATACACAATGATAGAAGGCAACATCCTAGATCCTATCTTACAGGGGATGGTTGCTACTGCAGCAACTCTTCCAAGATGGTCTGTTATTTTGTTCATTTATTTAATTGTACTTGTTTTAAACTTCTTCATTGCATCTGGTTCAGCAAAGGCATTCTTGCTTATGCCACTGATTATTCCAATCGCAGAGACCTTTGGAATCTCTGCACAGCTTTGTATTGCTGCGTTTGCATTTGGAGATGGATTTTCTAATGTACTTTATCCTACCAACCCAGTTCTATTGATTAGTTTGGGCTTAGCAGATGTAGATTATGGAAAATGGTTTAAATGGAGCTGGAAGTTCCAGTTCTTGAATCTGATTTTGACAAGTCTATTACTACTATTTGGATTAATGATTGGATATTAAAATCTTAAATAGAATTAAGTGGCTGTTGCAAAATAGACGTAAAAACCGTCTGTTTTGCAACAGCCACTTTTCTTTTACAATACCTTCGTCGTCCACTGAGAACAATCCCAAACTTTACTTACAATGTCACTGTAAAATTCTGGTTCATGGCAGATGAGAAGGATACTTCCCCTGTACTCCATCAATGCTCTCTTTAACTCGTCCTTTGCATCCACGTCTAAGTGGTTGGTAGGTTCGTCGAGAAGCAGGATATTGGTATCTCTGTTAATGAGTTTGCAAAGACGCACCTTTGCCTGTTCACCACCACTGAGTACACGTACCTGACTTTCGATATGCTTTGTGGTAAGTCCACATTTTGCTAAGGCAGAACGAACTTCGTACTGGGTGAAAGAAGGGAATTCATTCCAAATTTCCTGAATACAGGTATTGGAATTTTCTTCTTTAATTTCCTGCTCGAAATAACCGATTTCTAAGTTATCGCCTAATTCTACCTCACCACTTACTGGTTTGTTTAATCCTAAAATGCTGCGAAGAAGTGTTGTCTTGCCGATACCGTTGGCACCTACGAGAGCGATCTTTTCGCCACGTTCCATAGAGATGTTTAGTGGTTTTGATAATGGTTCATCATAACCGATTACCAAGTCTTTTGTTTCAAACAAAATCTTTCCAGAAGTACGACCTACGCGGAAATTAAATTCTGGCTTTGGTCTTTCCGCTGCAAGTTCAATAACATCCATTTTATCCAGCTTTTTCTGTCGGGACATTGCCATGTTACGGGTAGCCACGCGGGCTTTGTTTCGAGCAACGAAATCTTTTAATTCACTGATTTCCTGCTGCTGTTTACGATACGCTGCTTCTAACTGTGATTTCTTTACTTCATAAACCTCTTGGAACTTGTAGTAATCACCTACATAACGATCCAAGTGCTGGTTTTCCATGTGATAAATAATATTAATTACTTCATTTAAAAATGGAATATCATGTGAAATCAAGATGAAGGCATTCTCATATTCCTGTAAGTATCTCTTTAACCATGTAATGTGCTCTTCGTCCAAGTAGTTTGTAGGCTCGTCCAAAAGAAGGATATCTGGTTTCTCTAATAAAAGCTTCGCAAGGAGAACCTTCATACGCTGTCCACCACTTAAGTCTGTTACATCATGGTCCAAACCTAGATCCAAAAGTCCAAGTGCACGAGCTACTTCTTCTACCTTTGCATCAATAATATAAAAGTCGTGGCTATCAAGCATATCCTGAATCGTTCCAAGCTCTTCCATCATGGCATCCATCTCATCTGGGTCTGCTTCCCCTAAATTATCACAAATGTGATTCATGCGTTCTTCCATTTCAAAAAGCCATGCGAAAGCTGATTTTAAAACAGATTCGATTGTCATACCTTTTTCTAAAGAAGCGGTCTGGTCTAAGTATCCTACACGAACGTTCTTGGACCATTCTACTTTTCCTTCGTCTGGCATAAGTTTGCCAGTTACGATATTCATGAAGGTGGATTTTCCTTCACCATTTGCACCTACTAAACCGATGTGTTCCCCTTTTAAAAGACGGAAGGACACATCATCGAAGATGGCTCTGTCACCGAATCCATGTGTTAAGTGTTCTACATTTAAAATACTCATAATATATACTCAACTTTCTTTTTTTCTAATTATAATGGCATGACCATCTTGGTTAAAATATAATCCACAATACTGCCTGCCACTTCGGATTTTGACATAAGTTCATGTGCTACACATTCGTCCTTGGTAATGAATGTTACTACGTTGGTGTCTACACCGAAGCCTGCACCATCCACTTTCAAGTTATTGGCTACAATCATGTCTACATTTTTGCGTTCCAATTTAGCACGGGAGTTTTCCAGCATATTTTCTGTTTCCATAGAGAAGCCACAGATAAACTGACCTGGCTGTTTGTTTGCACCAAGGTAAGCTAAGATGTCTTCCGTACGTTCTAACTCAAGTACAGAATCTCCCTCTTTTTTCTTAATCTTTTCATCTGCCACATGAGCTGGTCTATAGTCTGCTACTGCTGCAGTCTTAATAATAATCTGCTGTTCTTTGTAGCAAGCCTTTACTGCCTCTGCCATGTCTGCCGCAGATTTCACATTTACTACTTTTACAAATGGTGGTGGTGCGATAGAAACAGGTCCCGTTACAAGGGTCACCTCTGCTCCACGACGCATGCAGTTTTCTGCAATGGCATAACCCATTTTTCCAGTAGAATGATTGGTAATAAAACGCACAGGATCAAGGGCTTCCTGCGTAGGTCCTGCTGTGATTAACACCTTTGTTCCTACCATATCTTTTTCCAAAGCAATCTCTCGAAGGATGTAAGAAAGCAAGTTTTCTGGTTCAGGCATTTTTCCTGCACCTGTATCTCCGCATGCAAGGTAACCACATGCTGGGTCTATAATTTCATATCCGTAGTGTTCTAGCTTTTTCAGGTTATCCTTAACAATTGGATTTTCAAACATATTGGTATTCATGGCTGGAGAGATGAATTTCTTGCATTTACAAGCCATAATCGTAGTGGTAAGCATATCGTCTGCAATTCCGTTTGCAATTTTTCCAATGATGTTTGCTGAGGCTGGAGCCACCATAAATATATCGGCTTTCTTTGCCAATGATACATGTTCTACGTTGAACTGGAAATTACGGTCAAATGTATCTACTAAGCACTTATTATTGGTTAAAGTCTCGAATGTAATCGGATTGATAAAGTTGGTAGCATTCTGTGTCATGATTACATGCACGTCTGCGTGAAGCTTCACCAATGCACTCGCAAGATTTGCAATTTTATAAGCTGCAATACTGCCTGTTACTCCGAGAACGACTGTTTTTCCTTTTAACATAATTTTCACCTCACTGGTTTTATCTTATTGAGCACCACGCCCACTGCAGAAACAGTGACTCCCGAAAGAATGGCTTCTATCACACCGAGAGGAATAGTGCAAACTATAATTTTGTAATTAGAAAATCGGCATCGATAACGGCCTATAAAGGTCCGTTTCTAGCCGATTTTATACTAACATTTTAAGCTATAGCGGTCAAGGAATTTAATAATTTCTCTATACCTCCCTTCCTCCGACTCTACACAACTTACTTAATTAAAGTGATTATGACATAATAAATCGCCCAACTAAATATCTGGCGACATGTATCCAATAATTTCTTCTCCGCTTAATTTTTGTATCTCTTTTGCATCCAGCATAATCTTCTCATTCCATCGAAAAACTGACACATTTTCCATATAGGAACTAGAAACACTTCTACTTGGATACTTATCCTGCCATTTTGAATAATGCGTAGTCATAAATTCTGTGGCTAGCTGTACCGCAATGCTTTCTCCTTTTTCATTTCCTAACGTCAAAGACGTCCCACACACCGAAACCCCTGGTGGACTGGAATGAATCAAAAGAACACTTCCATCTTCGCATGTACCAAGACAAATCCACACATGTCCTTCCATACTGACAATGTCTCCTGGCAAAAATTCTTTTGGATTTTGAATCAGTGTTCCCCATCCTCGATTCGCAAGGCTCTCTGCCAAATCTGTTGATATGGTCACATATCCTTGCTGACCATTCTCTGTTTCAAAGGTATTATAAATGACCCATCCCACATAACCAGAGCAGTCTAATCCATTCTCTCTTTCAAAGCGGTGTTCTTCAAAATCATAGGTTTCGTCCTGTTCCTTTGCAAAAATCTCCCACTGCGGACTTAATCCAATCTGTGTCGATGTTGCTCCTGCATTGCTATCCTCATCATCCCAGCCGCCACCCCAAATATACATAGTGGAACCCACCGGCTCAAGAGATATCTCTAAAAGTCGTTTGATGCTAGACGTCTTTTTTTGCTCAATTTTCTCAGAAAGCTTTATCATGCAAAACAAACCTATGACTAGACCTAATATCATTAGTAGTATCAATAACAGTTTAACCCTATCCCGCAATCCATATCTCTCACGTATTTTCATATGACATCTCCCAAATCACATTTACTAATTTTATGATGATTTTTCAAAATAATTCAGTAAATTTATACAATTTTCTTGCAGTTATCTCACAAAAAAATTATAATGTATAAAGAGTTATTTCTAGATTTTTACACAAAGGAGAATCCTCATGGGAAAACTAATTCAACGTAAATCTTTAACACCATCACAGTATCATCGGGCCAACAAAGTTATGATGGTTATCTTAATTCTTCTATATATCACCTATGTTATAGTAGAATTTATGAACATTGGTAAAAATGGTTTTAATATCGGAACCCTTCTTCGCTGTGCCCTATATATTTCAAACATCATCGTTTGTGCCATCATGTTCAAACTAAAATCTCATGAAAAATTCTGCATGGTATTTTTTGCAATCGCATTTCTATTTACCTATGCAATCATGATTTTTAACAATGGAGCCATTGTTATGGTATTGGTATTCCCTGCACTTATCGGTTTTATGATATATCTAAATTCCGCAGTTGTAGTATTAGGGATTGCTTCTGTAATGATTTTATGTATCATCAAAACTGTAACCATATATTCTTCTGGAAACATGGAATTATTCGGCTATGCTACCCTTATTTTGGTTGGATTCTTTGTATGTATATATGGTTCTATCCGTTCTATTTTACTACTGATTGAATTTGGAAATGAAGACCGCTCCGTAATTGAAGAAGAAGCAGAAAACAGAAAAAAAGTAGCCGTTACCGTATCCGACATTGTGCACAGACTAGATACCGACTTCCGTAGTATGCTGGAAGATCTGATTACCGTAAATGATGCTATGGGTTCTGCAGATGCTGCTATGAATGATATTTCAGACAGTACAGAAAATACCGCCAGTGCAGTAAACACTCAGGCTAACAGCACAAACCATATTCATGAAAATCTTGAACTGACAAATACACTTGCTTCTGAAGCAAGAACCATTACCGAAAACTTAAGTCATGTTATTGAAGACGGAAAACAACTTGCTGATGACTTGCAAATGCAATCAGACCTTGTTGACAAGAATATTTCAAACATTTCAAATACCGTAAATGAACTGGTAGCAAATGTACAAAGAGTACATGGTATTACCGATTCCATTTTGAACATCTCTTCACAGACCAATCTTCTTGCATTAAATGCTTCTATTGAAGCCGCAAGAGCAGGGGATGCTGGAAGAGGCTTCGCTGTAGTTGCAGATGAAATTCGTTCTTTGGCGGAAGAAACCAAAATTTCTACCGAAAAGATTACTGCTATCATCAACGAACTTACTGAAGTTACTACAAAGACACAGGCAGGTATCATTGAATCAAGCAACAGCATCAATGAACAGCGTCAA
Organism: uncultured Lachnobacterium sp.; assembly: GCA_964393435.1. Taxonomy (GTDB): domain Bacteria; phylum Bacillota; class Clostridia; order Lachnospirales; family Lachnospiraceae; genus Roseburia. Next base: position 15,800 of record CAYMTP010000028.1, read on the forward strand.
AAAGTAAACCTTGTAAACCAAAGCTTTACCGAAGTAGAAACAGGTATGGAGCAGTTGCAAGGCAGTGTAGAAGTAATTACCGCCAATATCGAATCTGTTTTAACTGCTAATACACAAATCGTAGATAGTATCTGTTTATTATCCGCTGCATCTGACGAAGTTTCTGCTAGTGCGTCAACTTGTCAGGAAACTATTACAACCGCATTTGAAAACCTCGGAAGATTTTCAGATAACGTAAATGGTACTTTCGAACAGCTTCAGATTCTTCGTGAAACAACGGAAGCCAACTAAGAACTCAATTAAAAAGAGGCTATCACCAAATAGACAAACACTGTCTGTGGCATGATGGCCTCTTTTTATTTTCGTTTCATTTCTCGCAGCATCGCCTTATCTTCATCACTTACACGATAAGACTCTATCATCTTCTGAATGGCTTTATTGTAAGTCCAATCATCCAAAGTATTATTGCCCTCCTGCATATAAGCATAGGTCTTATCTCTTTGCTTTGCCCATGCAGTAGCTACTGCCCAGGCTACTGCCATCTTGCAGTAATACTTTTCATTTTTTAATGAATCCAACTCTTCCAAAGTCATGTCTATGTATTCGTCTGTTAGATAATAATCCATCAGCATAACAGCTACCACACGTTGTTTGAATTCATCATCCATCTTTGCATAAGGCAAAAGAAATTCCAAGAACTCCTCTCTATGCTTTGCCACAATCTTTAAGTTACTACAAAAGCCATCGCACAAAGACCAATCGTTGATTTTCTCGATGTGACCAGCTATATAAGGACGCAATGTTTCTAAATCAGCTTTTGCATAACCAATGACAAATCCTTTTACATTTACTTCCTCATAAGTATCCTCTGGAGCCTCCTTAAGAAAGGTCTGCCAGTCACCTTTCGCAATTTCCTTCGAAATTTGACGAAGCATCGGAATACGGACACCTAGAATTGGCCGCGAATCAGGAATAAGTGCACTGGTAAAATCCCTGAATTTCTCGTCCACATAAGATTCCAATAATTCTCTTATATTTCCTGCTGTGACTGGTGCAATATTATTCCCTGTCATAATTTTATTTTCCTCTTAACCATTCTTCTGCACATATTCGATGACACGTGGTGCTGCAATCAAAAACCATGTAGAAAAGCTCTGTGGACTCGCTTCCATCTCACTCTTCAACTCATCCAAAGACACCCAGCGAAGTTCCATAATTTCATCTGGATCTACCTGAACATCCCCATGATAATCTGTTAAAAATACGTGGTCGATTTCGTACTCGCTCAAACCATCATACTGACTAAAATAGTTGAATGCAAATAACTCCTTTGGCTGACAGCTTCCCTGCAGAATTCCCAATTCTTCTTCCAATCGTTTCTGAACCGCGTCCTCTAAAAGCTCGCCCCATCTTGGATGAGAGCAGCATGCATTTGCCCAAAGTCCACCTGAGTGATATTTTTCCATAGCACGTCTTTGGATAAGCATTTTTCCATCGTGTACGATAAATACAGAAAATGCTCTATGTAATTGATTTTTCACATGAGTTTCCAGCTTGTCGCCAGAACCGATTTCTTTGTCAAATAAATCCACCCAGATTAATTTGTCCTTTGCATTCTTTTCCATAATTTATCTCCGTTTTCCCTCCAACACAATTTTTACTATAACCCTAATATGCTCACCAAAAATACGGTAGCTGCTGCACCAAGTGCTACCACCAGCAATCCCTTTTTTAAATATGCCAACAACACCGCAACCACACATCCTGCGATAGCCCCCGTCTGGGAGGCTGTGCTGGAAAAAATAGCAGGAAAAGTCATAGCTGCTAGTACCGTATATGGTATGTAATATAAAAATGATTTGATTCGATTGTCTTCAATTTTCTTGCGGAAGATTACCATTGGCGACACACGAATAATGTAAGTCATCAGAGCCATAATAGCAATTCCGCCAATAATATATAAAGGACTCATTTTACATTTCCTCCTCTGGTACAGGGAATAACCACGCTGCTAATGCACTGACTACCACTGTAATGATGATTACAGACCAGCCTCCTGAAAATACGGATAAGAATGGTAAATAGGTAAATGCATAGCTCACCACAATCGCTAGTATCACTACAATTAACACGCTTCGATGCTCTCTTGCTGGCGGTACTATAATAGCGATAAACATACCATAGAGTGCGATTCCCATCGCATCTGTTAAGCTAGCAGGCAAAAGCGATGTTGCCACTGCTCCAATAATCGTTCCACCTGTCCACCCAAAAATCGGCGTTAAGATAAGTCCTAACATATAGGAAAACGTCAATTCACTTCTTCTTTGCATAGATACTGCAAACACTTCATCTGTCACACCAAAGGATGCAATTAGTCGTTCCTTTAACCCAAACTCCTTGTCCACCTTTTGCGAAACAGAAAGCGACATCAGAAAATAGCGAATATTTATAATAAAGGTTGTTATCATCAGTTCAATATATGAACTCTGTGCCAGCAAAAGATTCGTTCCTGCAAACTGCCCCGCACTGGTTAAATTTGTAAGGGAAATAAGAATTGCTGACCAGATCGGCATACCATCTTTTACTGCAGTAAGCCCAAACGCCATGGACACGGATAAGTAACCCAGACAGATTGGTAATCCATCACGAATCCCTTCTTTAAATTCTTGTTTATTCATAGCAAAAACTTCTTTCTTATTATCATAGTTCATATGATATCATAAAAAATAGTTCTTTTAAATAGTCATCTTCCGGAATCACAAAAGAGTATAAAATTCCCATAAAAAAAGATGCCGTACAGAGTACGACATCTTTTCTAAATCTTATTTATTTTTTAGAGATTTTTTGAATTCTTTGTAAGCAACCGCTTCTTCTGATTTCATGAATTTGCTTCTCTTTACAATCCAAAGAACTAATGATACTGCAAAGATAACCCAAAGAACGATTGCGATTGTTCTTGTTCCTGATACAATCTTAGGTTCAATTG
>CAYMTP010000029.1:0-18509 GCA_964393435.1 uncultured Lachnobacterium sp.
AGATTGATGCGTTAGATCAGGCTGAAGCAAACGCTGCAGATGGTATTTCTGTTGTCCAAATTGCAGATGGTGCTTTAAACGAAGTAAGTAGTATTTTGCAGAGAATTCGTGAACTTTCTGTTCAGGCAGCAAATGGAATAAATTCATTTGATGATAGACAGAGTATGCAGGATGAAGTAAGTGAACTAATAAAAGAAGTAGATCGTATTTCGGCAGATACCGAATACAACACCAAGAAATTATTAGATGGTTCTTCTAATGTGCGTGTTTATGGAGAAAATGGAAGCCGCTATCAGGTTTCAGACGCTGTAGATGCGAAGGTTTACAGCTTAAACGTAGAAGCAGTTGCAACACAGGCAACAGTAGCATTGAACTACGAGGTTCCACAGGCAGATGGTACCATAACAATCAATGGTGTTGGTGCTGAGATTACAGTAGGAATGAGCAAAGAAGCTTATTTACAAGCAGTTCGTAATGCAGCAACAGAAGCAGGCTGTAGTGTAGAAATAACAGGTGATAAAATGTCCATCGTATCAGACTTTTACGGATATGATGAAGCGATTGCAGTCTCTATTACAGAGGAATTGGCAGTAGCAACAGGAATTACTGTACATGAAGACTGCCAGTATTTAGAAGATGAAAAGATATATCAGGTAAACACAACAGGCGTAGATGCAATCGCTACGATTCCTACAGACTTAGAAGGAAGTGGATTTACTTCTACAACAACCATAGAAACCCATGGAAATCGTGTTGTTATAACCGACAACGATGGATTTTCTATCGATTTTCTTTTAGATCAGGATTACGAACCAACTGCAGATGCAGTAAATGGAAATTTTGAAATTGACGTAACAGATATCGGCTCTTTAACTATTCAAATTGGTGCGAATGAGTACCAGACAATGGATGTTAGAATTGATGAAATTTCTGCACAAACTCTTTACTTAGATGATGTGGATGTGGCAATCGAAAATGGGGCAGAACGTGCAATGGTAACATTAGACGAAGCAATTGCAAAGGTGTCTGCAACACGCTCACGTATCGGTGCATTCCAGAACAGATTGGAATATGCAGAAAAGAGTTTAGCATCTTCGGAAGAAAATATTACAGCTGCTTATTCTGGCCTTTTGGACACAGATATGGCAGAAGAAATGACAGAATATACGCAGCAGAATATTTTGAATCAAGCAGCAATTTCTGTTCTTTCACAGGCAAATGAATTGCCACAGCAGATTTTATCTATGTTGCAGTAATAATAGCTGGAGGAAGCTATGGAAAATAGTTTAAAACAGGAGTTTACAAGAAGACTCAGTCAGTGTAACAGTGGTGAAATGATTGTCATCATGTATGATATTGTTTTCGCTTATATGGATGAGGCGAAGTTGGCACATTTGGCAGGCTCCTATGAGGAATATAAGGTAGCAGTCAAAAAAAGCCAAGGTGCAATCGATACATTAATCGGTGCTTTAAACTTTAAATATGACATAGCAAAAGACTTGCATAAGCTTTATGTGTATGCAAAAAATTGTTTGGCAAAAGCTGTTTATCAAAATCGTACGGATGGCTTAGAGGAAGCAGAAAAAATCCTGAAGCGCTTATACACATCCTTTTGTGAGGCGGCGAAATCAGACACTTCAGGACCATTAATGCGAAATACACAGCAGGTATACGCAGGTATGACCTACGGAAGAAGCACATTAAATGAAAGTTGTTTTGAAGATAATCACAGAGGATTCTTTGTATAAGAGTCCTCTAATTTTTTTGCACAGCTGAGTAAGTAATGGTAGCGGGTTTGAACGGCTTTGGTGTGATAAATGTAGTAGTCAATCAGCTCCGGCTCCGTTACCTGCTGAAGGTTCGTATAGGCTGCATTGAGTTCGGATGCAGTCTTTTCTATATCGTCTTTCAAAATCATATAAGGGGTATTTTCTTGTGAAGGTTGAAGTTTAAAAAGTTTCATAAGCACACCTCTTTCCTGGGTAATCCCTTTATTACAAGTATAAGCAAAACTGGGAATTCTATACAAAAATGGACGGTCGAATTTTGTCCTATATCCACAAATTTTTAATAAAAAATCTCAAAATTATAGACAGCCTGAAATTGGGTTGCTATAATCCGTTCAAAGTTTCTGCAGAAAACAAATGAACACAAAGGGAGGTTGCATGAATAAAATGAAACTTGCAATTTGCATGAAGGACCTAGAGTACCAGACTCGATTTGTAAATTGCTTTATGAATCATTACAAGCACCAGTATGAGCTGCATGTATTTACCAATTTGGAACAACTAAAAATAGCAAATCCATTGGAATATGCAGTCATTATTACTGGGGAGTATATCACAGAAGAAATGGCGGATTTTGTCGAAAGAGGGGAGATAATTTTAAATCTGACGGAAGACGTTGTGGAAAAGGAACAAGCACTCGTAGAAAATATGATATACACAGAAAAATACCAAGAAGTATACAAAATAGCAGAGATTGTAGAACGCTTGGTTGCGGACAAAGTACAGACGCAGGGAATTGCCTATACCAAGGCTGAATATGAAAGCGTAGGAGTTTTTTCTCTTACACAGGAAATGTATCAGGTTCCTTTTGCAGCATTATTGGGAAAAATCTATGGTGAAAAACAAAAAGTATTGCTTTTAGATCTGCAAAATTACAGCGGACTTAAGGGGATGGAGATAGAGACCGCTTCCATGGGATTAGAAGACCTGCTTAGTGTTGCAACAACAGGAAAGTATAGCAAGGGAAGAATATTAGAATGTATTCGACATGAGCAAAATTACGATTATGTATATCCGGTTCAAAACAATCAATGTCTGGCGGAGGGGACAAAGGAGCTGTATGAAGCATTGATGGAAATTTTGGTGCAGGAGTTGGGATATCAGAAAATTATTATCAATTTTGGTTCTTCATTTTCTGGCCAGCTCGAGATGATGGAACAAAGTCAGGATTTCTACTTGCTATGTGGCAAGGAAGCAGCTGGAGGCTGGCGAGAAGAGGCTTTTTATCAAGAGCTGAGACGTCAGGAAAAAGATGGTTTCCTACAACGAATGCAAAAAATAGAGATTCCTCAAGTAGCAAATCGAGAGACAACATGGGTTGCTTTGGTAGAAAAATGGAGCTGGGGTCACATAGGAGAACTATTGCGACATAGGCTGGAAAAGGAGAAAATCTATGGAGCAGCTATGTGAAAACATTCGTAAGCAGGTGCTGGAGCGAATGGATTTTACCAAGGAGCTTCCAGATGTAGGATTGCAGGAGTTGATTGCAAGGGAAATGTCTTGTCAGAAGGATGTGGAGAGGTTAAGTATCCAGCAGAGAATTGCTGTAGAGCAAAGAGTGTTCAATTCCCTAAGAAAGCTGGATGTTTTACAGGAACTCTTAGAAGATGATGAGATTACAGAAATCATGGTAAATGGCCCCAATCATATTTTTTATGAAAAAAACGGGCGTTTCTATGAACATTCTTATCACTTTTCATCAGAGGAAAAATTACAGGATGTTGTCCAGCAGATTGTAGGAAAACATAATAGAGTTGTAAATTTAACCAGCCCCATCGTAGATACACGATTGGAGGATGGATCTAGAGTTAATATCGTTCTTATGCCGATTGCCATTGATGGTTCTGCAATATCCATTCGAAAGTTTGGTAAGAAACCCATCGATATGCAGGCATTGATTAATTTGGAAACCTTAAATGAAGAGGTTGCCGAATTTCTAAAACAAATCGTGGTTGCCAGATATAACATATTTATTTCTGGTGGAACAAGTTCTGGAAAAACCACATTTCTAAATGCGTTATCCGCATTTATACCACCAAATGAAAGAGTAATTACCATTGAAGATTCCGCGGAGCTTCAGTTGCAAAAAATTACCAATCTGGTACGTCTTGAAACGCGAAATAGTAACCAGGAAGGAGTGAAGGCAATTAATGCTCGTGAGCTGATTCATACGGCACTTCGTATGCGACCAGATAGAATCATCGTCGGAGAATGTAGAGGAGAGGAGACTCTCGATATGTTGCAGGCGATGAACACAGGACATGATGGGAGTTTATCCACGGGACATGGAAATTCGATTAAAGATATGCTCAGTCGATTAGAGATGATGGTGTTAATGGGAACAGAGCTTCCTTTGCAGGCCATTCGACAACAGATTTCCATGGGTATTGATATTATGATTCATTTGGAAAGAGGCAGAGACCACAAAAGAAGGGTGGTTGAGATAGCAGAATTGGTAGGGGTGCGTGATGGTGAAATTCAATTAAATCCACTGTATCAATATCAAAATGGGTTACAAAAGGTTGGAGATTTGAGAGATGGAGTATAGAGTATATCGTTTATCTTCCAGAGAATTAGCTTCCACACTTTTTAAGGCGGTGGGAATTACAGGAGTAATTATGCTGTTGTTTTATCGTTCCTTTTGGGCAATTCTTTTCTTTCCAGTTGTTTATTTTTTGGAATTGCATCTGGCAAAAAAAACAGGAGTAGAGGCAAGAAGATTGAAGTTGCAAGAAGAATTTTTGCATGGAATCAGTGTGCTAAATAGCTCTTTACAGGCGGGACTTTCTATGGAGAATGCCTGGAAAGAGGTGGAGAAGGAAACCAAATTTCTCTATGGAAGTTCCTCGGAATTTTATCTGGAATTGAAAGAAATCAATCAAATGGTCGCCCATAACCAGCCAATTGAAAAGTTGTTTTTAGAATTTGCATATAAATGTAAGGTGGAGGATGTGATTCAGTTTGCGGAGCTTTTGGAATTTGGTAAACGAAGTGGAAGTAACTGGAAGAGAATTATTGAGGTTACGGTGGGGCAAATGACAGAACGTTATGAGGCAATGCAGCAAATAGAGGTCATGGTGGCGGAAAAGAAAATGGAGCAACAAGTCATGAATATCATACCGTTGGCCTTGTTAGCATTTTTACAGTTTTCCGCATGGGATTACATGGCGGTTTTATATCATAACTGGTTTGGTGTTATATGCATGACTATTTTTCTAATAGCATACGTGGTCATAATTGCTCTCGCTCAGAAAATATTAAAGGTGCAGTTATGAAAAAGAAACTTACAGATCAATCAAAGATAATCGTGGCCTTTGTGCTGTTACTTTTTTTGGCGATTGTAGCAGATGTAATGAAAGGCGGGGCGTTAAAAGATGGTTATATAGACAGAGAAGAGATTGGTGGCGAAGAAAAGGAACTTCAACTACAGGTGGATATGGAAGAAGTACTTGAGGAGTACGAATATCTCCTAGAGGTAGAGCCAACAGCACCTACAAAAGATGAAGCAGAGACTTATTTTGAGAAAGCTATTGCCATAATAGAGAAGGATTTCGAAAATGTAGAGGAAGAGGTGCCCTTAAAAAAGGAATATATCGAAGGCATCGTAAAAGCGGATTGGAGTTTTCAACCATTTGGCATCATAGACTCCGAAGGCAAGGTGTATAAAGAGAAGTTGGAAAAAGAGGAAAGTGTGATTCAGGCACAGGTTGAGCTTACTTGTGGAGCTTATGAAAAAATATATATGTTCTCTTTCTTGTTAAAATTACCGGAAGCTTCTGAAGAAGAACAGATGTTGGAAAAAATTGAGAGTTGGATAGGGCAGCAGATGGAAATGGAGGGAACTGACAAAATTCAGTTGCCGACAGAGATAGATGGAAAATCGCTGGTATGGTCAGAGAAAAGAGAATATATCACGCCGAAAGTATTGCTGCAGGAAGGCCTTGCACTGATTCTTCTTTGGGTAGCATCAAAAAGAAAGCATTTGGAGGATGAGAGGAAAAAGCTTTTGGAGATGGAACGGGACTATCCAGATTTAGTAAATCAGTTGGCGTTCTTATTAGGTGCGGGAATGACGACGAGACAGGCGTGGAATAGACTCGCGAATCAATATAGTTTTAAGAGAAAGTCAGGGATGATAGAAAAGAGAACGGTATATGAATCCATTCTTCGCATGAACCGAAGATTTGCAGAAGGGGAAAGTGAAAGAAGTATATACCTCCAGTTTTCAGAGGAAATACCAGCTTCCTGCTATCATAAGCTGATGCGTATTTTGCTCGGAAATTTGGAGAAGGGGACGGTAGGAATAGGGATACGTCTGGAGGAAGAAAGCAGGCTTGCTTTTGAACAGAGAATTGTGCAGGCAAAGAAGCGGGGTGAAGAAGCCTCCACAAAAATGTTGGTACCACTGATGCTCATGATGATGCTTGTGATGGGAATGATCATGCTTCCAGCCTTAATCGAGTTTCAAATATAGAAGAAGGGAGAAAAATTATGTACAAAAAATTGATGAAAAATCAAAGGGGTGCAGCGGTAGTGGAAATGCTGCTGTTATTGGTTATTTTAATTGCAATTACTTTGATTTTTAAAGAACAGATTATTAATTTGGTGATGGATATTTTTGATACTATTTTGGAATCAGCAGGAGAAGTGTAGCAATGAGACGAGAAAAGGGAAGTATTACGATTTTTTCGTTGATTTCTCTGCTGCTTATAACTGCAGCGATTTTTGCTTTGCTAGAGGGCACTAGGCTTCAGGAGATGCGACGGATTGCGGATTTGCAAACAGAGTCAGCGTTGGAATCGGTATTTGCAAACTATAATAGCTGTTTGTGGCAAAACTATCGGTTGCTGGGAGCGAATCAAGGGCAGATGAATGAGATATTGGAGAAAACTGCAAATGCAAGGATTGGTAGCGGAACAAATTTTCTTCAATTAAGACCAAAGGAAATAGAGGTGGAAAGTTATACTCTTCTAACCGACGGAACTGGAGACGTGTTTATAGGAAGCGTGTCTTCTTATATGAGAGAGAATTTTTTGTATGAATCTGCGAAGGAAATATACAACCAATACGAAGCGGTTAAAAATCTAATGGATGAAAGCCAAATGGATTTATCGAATATAGGAGAGGCATTGAATGAGCTCGAAAATGTAGATTTGACGGAGGGACCAAATTCCTTTGGTACGTCGGGTACACAGGAAGCAGAGGATTGTATAGATGTCGCGTCTATTTTGGAAGTAGCAAAAAGCTGGCAGGAGTTTGGAATTTTAGAGTTGGTCTTGAATGATACGGAACAGATATCGAGAGAGGAACAGGATTTTAGCAATGGTTTACTAGAACGAACAATAGAATGTGGTAAGAATAGTATTGTGCAATCTACGAATTGGGGAGACCGCATCTTGTTACAGCAGTATTTATTGACGTATTTGTCAAATTTCGGAGATGTGCAATCGAACAGAGCTTTATCCTATGAACTGGAGTATTTGCTAGGAGCAAAATCTAGTGATGTAGAAAATTTAAAAGTGGCTGTGAACAAGATTCTGGCAGTTAGAGAAGCAGCCAATTTCTTATACCTAATTTCAGATTCTGTAAAGGTAGCGAAGGCAGAAGGTTTAGCTACTATGATGGCAGGAGCTTCTTTAAATCCCGCAATTATAAACGTTGTAAAAATAGGAATTCTAACGGCCTGGGCATTTGCAGAAAGCATTTTGGATGTAAGAGCACTCCTGGTAGGAAAAAGGATTGCGTTGATAAAAAGTGCAGAAAGCTGGACAACAGAATTGGAAAATTTAAGTCTGATAACCGGGGAATTTGAGATGGCAGAGGAAAGCTCCTGGGGACTTACCTATGAAAATTATTTAGGGGTGCTTTTGCTTTTCGAAAAGGAGCAGAACCTTGCAATGCGAGCGATGAATATACAGGAAGCCACGATAAGAAAAACGTATCAGGATGCCTCCTTTCAGATGGATGCACTTATCGTTCAGGCGAATGCCAAAATCGTATATAGCTATGAACCGGTTTTTCCTTTTTTGCGAGTAATTGACGCACAAGAGCGGTGGGAATACAGGGTTTCAACAAATGAAAATTATGGATATTACTGAAAGGCAGGTATAAAAGGATGTCTCTTTGGACCTTTTTTCAATCCGAACTAAAAATGCGTTCTCCCCAAAAACGCACGTATCATATACCTACCAAATTCCAAAGAGCATCCTTTTGTATCTGCCACAGGGCATCGTATACATTGGAGGCGGCAGTGGTAATACCGCTAATGGCTGGATATTTGGTAACATTATTGTTCTTCTTTTCCATCTTGGAAATTCAGTGCAAGGTAGATGAAGCATTGCTGTATGCAGGAAGAAAAACTGCGGTAGAAAGCAGTATTGTGAATTCGGAAGAAGCTTTGCTTATATCTGCCCAAGCCTGTGTTTTATCCACGTTAAAAGATGATTCCCAGATAGAGAAATATGTGAAGCATGGTGCATGGGGTATTACGCTGTTAAAATCAGAAGTTGAAGAAGAAGATATTGTTTTGCGAGCAGAATATGTGGTGAAGCTGCCGATTTCTTTTTTCGGAATTGGACAGGTAGAGCTATCTAGCCAAAATTGTTTTCGTAAATGGACTGGGGACAGGTCGCTAGACACAGATGAGAATTTTGTGTATGTGACACCGACAGGAGAGGTGTATCATGCAAATTTATCCTGTCGCTCCATAAATTTGTCGGTGAAGGAGAGCACTTTAGATGCAATCGCATACTTACGGGGAAAAGATGGACAAAAATACTATGAATGTACCTGGTGTGATTGGAAAAATAGTAGTAGGGAAAGGGTTTATTACACGGATTATGGAACATTTTATCATAAAGATATCGCTTGCAGTGCGATAAAAAGGACCGTTGAAAAAATAGATATAGGAGATGTGGAAGAGCGACGTCCGTGTAGTTTTTGTTATGGATTATGAAAGAGTTGGTATTAGGTATTTGGTTAGGGATACAGGGTTGTGTAGATTTTAAATATAAGGAAATTCCGCTTTGGTTTTCTATCTTTGGAGCAATCATCGGAATCGTTTTTTGTGTCGTCGAAGAGCGGGAGCTTGGGAGTGTGGTACTTTCCTGCGTTCCGGGTGTTGCAGCATTAGTTTTTTCTAAACTGACGAAGGAGGTAATTGGATATGGAGATGGAATTGTGTTGATAGTAATGGGGATATTTTTGTCGTTGGAGCATTTGCTTTCCATAGTAATGGCGGCTTTTTCCATAGCAGGAATTGTGGCACTTGTTTTACTGGTGATATTTCGAAAAAAAGGGAATCATCGCATTCCGTTTATACCATTTTTGAGCCTGGCTTATGGAATAGAATGTTTGATAAAACTAGGAGGAAATGGGGCATGAAAAAGCAGAGATATAAGGGAAGTTACACCATTGAAGCAGCAATATATATTCCGATGATTCTGTTTCTGATGTTTCAAACTCTGGAGATTGCAATTGATTATTGGCAGGAGAGTAAAGAGCGGGAGGTGTGCGAGTCCTTGCAGGAGTTGGATAGTGTCAAAGAATTTTATGGGTACCAAATCATAGATGAGGTACGAAAGGAGATAGTAGATGATTAATCGAGAGATTACATATGAGAGGGATGTAAACAAAAGTTATATGAAAATACCAGCGGTGGTAGAAGAATGTTTGGATGAACGGCTGATGTTTCGGAAGGATTTTCAGGGGATATTACCCATGGAAAAGTGCTATGTGAATGGTTGTGGGCAGTATTGGTATAATATTTCAGGAAGACAGGCACTGGATGCGTATTGTAGGGTAAATTCTATTAATCATGGTTTTTTCGAAATGCTTTTACTTCGTATTTGTAGTCAGCTGGAGGTTTTGGAGTGGAATCTAATTGATACTAGTTGTTTGGTAGTAGACCCTGAGCTTATTTTTGTAAATTATAGCGGAGAAGACATTTCCTTTATCCTATATCCGAATACCAAGGGGAACTTTTTGGATGAATTGCAGCAACTAATGGAGTATCTTTTGACCAAGTTGAATCATGGAGATGAGGAAGGTGTGCACAAAGCATATCAGATTTATGACATGACACTGACGGAAGGATATAGTATATCAGATTTGAAGCAAGCAATTTTGAGCAGAAGAGAATGGGAGCATGTTAGTATGGAAAAAGAGGCTTCCTACATCATGAATAAGGAAGAGCATGTAGAGGTTGTCGCTTCGTTTGAGAAAGAGACCGATGTATTTCAAGAGATTGAACAAAAGATACAGGGATTGTTGGAACGGGTAAAAGAAGTTCTTCGGAGTAAAAAAGAAGATAAAGAGGAGATTCCTATGGTGGTCTATCCTGAGGATAGTCCAGAAGAAGAGAGTGGGGGAGCGATGAATCCGACGATTTGTTTGGCGGCAACTTTGGGAGAGCCAAGAGGTGTTCTTATTTATGAGGGCATGGGGGATTATCCAGATTTTGAGCTAGAACAGGGAACCTGCATACTTGGGAAGAATCCTAGAGTAAAACTACATATTAATAGAGAAACGATTAGTCAGTTTCATGCAAAGTTCGATTATATTGATAAAAACTATTATATAGAAGATATGAATTCTACAAACGGAACTTTCGTAAATGATGAGACACTCAATTATAAGGAAAAGAGAGCATTATCACCAGGAGATGTGATACGATTTGCTGATGTGAAATACCGATTTATGTAGTATAATAAGAATAAGAAAGCTTATTAAACGAAGATTGGTAAAGGATGCAAAATGAATATTACGATTTCCCTGATTATTATTAATATAATTATTTATCTTATTTTGGAACTTATGGGGTCCACAGAAAGTGCGGCATTTATGATGCAGTATGGTGCTGTGTATCCTCCATATATTACTGAAGGAGGAGAGTACTGGAGATTTTTTACGGCAACACTGATGCACTTTGGATTTCAGCATCTTCTTAATAATATGGTAATGCTTGGGGCTGCAGGACAAATATTGGAGCGGGCATTAGGGAAAATAAAATACTTAATCTTGTATTTTACAGCGGGAATTGGAGGTTGCGTGCTTTCTTATCTAGAGATGATGCATAGCGAAGAGTATGCGGTAGCGGCAGGAGCTTCGGGTTCTATCTTTGGAATTATTGGTGCTTTGGCGTGGATACTAATTTTACATAAGGGAAGATACGAGACCTTGACGGGAAAAGGGATGATTATGATGGTACTTCTAAGTCTCTATTATGGTGCGTCCACAGGCGATGTAGATAACTGGGGACATATCGGCGGTTTTATCATGGGGTTCTTGATTAGTATCATTTTCTATCGTAGAAATACAAAAGAGATTGATTTTGATGAACAAAATTTATATACTTAAGTAAGACAAAAGAAATACGTGAGGTAGAAAATGAAGATTAATGTATATTATGGTGGAAGAGGCCTTTTAGACGATCCAACCTTATATGTTTTAAATAAGATGGAAGACGTTTTGAAGGAGCTTCGCGTCAAAGTAGAAAGATATAATATTTACGAGCATAAGAACGAGATTGCGACTTTGCCGCAGACCTTTAAAGATGCCGATGGAATTATCCTTGCTACAACGGTAGAGTGGTTAGGTATTGGTGGATATATGCAGCAGTTTTTGGATGCATGTTGGTTATATGGAGATAAAGAAAAAATCAGTGAATTATACATGCAGCCAATCGTTATGTCTACCACCTATGGAGAAAGAGAAGGAGAGCTGACTCTTTCGAATGCATGGGATATTTTAGGAGGACAGCCATGTCCCGGTCTTTGTGGTTATGTAGAGGATTTGGTTAGTTTTGAGGTAAATACAGAGTATACAGAGATTATCGAAAAGAAAGCGGAGAATCTGTATCGAATGATTTCTCAGAAAATGAAGAGTCTTCCTACTAGTAACAATGCGGTAAAACGAAGTGTACTTCGCACACAGCAGATGAATCTTACACCACAGGAAAGTGAGCAGCTTTCCAAATATGTATCCGATGATGCTTATGTACGACAGCAGAAAGAAGACATTGAAGAATTAACCTCTATGTTTAAGGATATGTTGGGAAAAGCGGCTAGCGAAGAGAGAGCGCCTTTCGTAAAGGAGTTGGAAAATCACTTTGTTGCACAGGATGATTTCTCTGCGACCTATTCGATTGCTATTGAAGGTTTCAAAAATCCACTTTGCATCTATGTTGATAATGATAAATTGGATGTACACTATGGAAAGAAGGAAGACATTGATGTATATGCGAAATTATCAATGGATGTTATGCAGTCTATTGTAGATGGAAGAATGACCTTCCAGCGTGCATTTATGACGGGAGAAATGACGGCAAAGGGCAACTTCAAAACACTCCGTATGTTAGACCAGGTATTTTTATTCTAGTATGAGATAGAAAAAGGAGACTTATAATATGAAAAAAGACGATTGTATTTTTTGTAAGCTTGCAAATGGTGATATTCCTACCAATACCATATATGAAGATGAAGAATTTCGAGTAATTATGGATGCAGCTCCTGCGACAAAAGGACATGCGTTGGTTCTTCCAAAGAATCATTATGGTGACATTTATGAAATTGAGCCAGGGGTTTTAGGAAAAGCAATTCAGGTTGGACAGAAGGTAATTAAACATGCAACAAAAGTATTGGGCTGTGATGGCTATAATCTCCTTCAAAACAATGGAGAGGTTGCAGGACAGACAATTTTCCATTTCCACTTACACCTGATTCCACGTTATGCGGATATGGACAATTCGCAGATTTTGAAATATCCAGCAGGAGAAATGGATGCGGAGGATATTAAGGCTTTGACAGAAAGCTTAAGAGTAGAATAAATTTTAGAAAAGAAACACAAAAGGCGGTTTGAAAACCGCCTTTTGTAGTTATTTCTTTATACGTTCTTTTTCGATTAATTCTAAGATGGTTCCAATGGAATCCATCTGTCCGCTTTCCGACATTGCATCAATATATTTCTGGCGGTTTGAAAAAACTTCTCGAACAGCAGCTAAAAGCACTTCGTCGGTAACATCTTCTTCTTGAATAACATAAGAGAAGCCTTGTTTTTCAAAAGATTTTGCATTTAAAATCTGGTCCCCACGACTGGCTGCAGCAGATAACGGAATCAAAATGTTTGGTTTATGTAGAGCTAAAAGTTCGCAAATAGAGTTGGCACCTGCACGTGAAATAGCTAAATCTGCAAGAGCAAGCATATCAGGGAGTTCTGCATTGACGTACTCAAACTGTGCATAGCCTTTTGTAGCTATAAGTGATTCATCCAGATTTCCTTTTCCACATAAATGAATAATGTAGAAATTTTTCAATAATTCTGGAAGCACCTTTCGTATCGCTTCATTAATGGCACGGGAGCCTAAGCTTCCACCTATAATAAGAAGAACTGGTTTCTTTTCTGTAGGAAAATCGCAAAGTTTATATGCATTTTCTGATTTTCCACTAAGAAGCTCGTGACGGATTGGAGAGCCAGTAAGCACGGCCTTTTCCGCTGGGAGATATTTCAGGGTCTCAGGAAAATTGCAGCAAACTTTCTTGGCCCCTTTGATAGCAATGCGGTTTGCCAATCCTGGTGTAATATCGGATTCATGAATAATCGCAGGTACACCACAGGTTTTTGCTGCTAATACCACAGGGACGGAAACAAAACCACCTTTGGAAAAAACAATATCAGGTTTCAACTTATGCATAAGGCCAAGTGCCTGTGCGTAGCCCTTGATAACACGGAATGGATCTGAGAAGTTCTTTGGGTCAAAATAACGACGAAGCTTACCAGAATCGATACCTGTATAAGGAATATTTTGTGCTTCAATCAATCCCTTTTCAATACCGGTGTAGGAGCCTATATAGTGAATGTCATAGTCAGCTTCCTTTAAGGCTGGCATAAGTGCGATATTTGGTGTAACGTGGCCAGCAGTACCGCCGCCTGTCATAACAATTTTCTTCATAAAAACATCCTTTCTCTTTATAGATGAATTACTACTTATTATATTATACCCAAAAAAGGAAATGTCAACTAAGTTTTAGGTGTCGAAAAAGGGGAAAACTTGCGGTGAAAAGTAGGACTTGTCCACTTTCGAGGGCGTAAAAAAATAGGTATAATGATAGGGAACTAAAAATGGTCAAAATGAAAAAGGAGAATAAAAATGGTTCGTCTCGAGTGGTTATTTCTCATGCAGATTGCAATGGGAATCCTAATGATTGTTTTTTTACAAAAGCAGATGCAGATGAAGAAACAGGTAGATGAGATTACCAAAGAGGTGATGAATTATATTTCCTACATTACAGAGGATATGGAAGAAGAGGTATTGCAAGAGTCTACAAAAGAAGAGAAAATCAGGAGAAAAGAGAAGGAGGAAGCCCAAAATCGCTTAATTCAGGCGGTTTTAAGAGAATATTTTCCATAATATACCCTAAAAGGTCAGTGATTACTGGCCTTTTTTATTGTATTTGTGAGCTAAATAGAGTAAAATACTATCATTCCCAAAAATAGGAGGAGCAGATTATGACTTTAAAAGGACGCTCATTTTTAACTTTAAAAGATTACACACCTGAGGAAATTACATATTTAATTGACTTAGCAGCAGAATTAAAGGAAAAGAAAAAACAGGGTATCATGCACGATAGCCTTGTTGGAAAGAATATTGTACTCATTTTCGAAAAAACCAGTACAAGAACCAGATGTTCTTTTGAGGTTGCAGCTTATGATTTAGGTATGCATGTAACTTATCTAGACCCAGCCTCATCTCAGTTTGGCGGCAAAGAAAGTGTGGCAGACACTGCGAGAGTATTGGGCAGAATGTATGATGGTATTGAGTATCGTGGATTTGCTCAGAAAACAGTAGAAGAATTGGCAGAGTATGCAGGTGTACCAGTATGGAATGGACTTACTGACGAATTCCATCCAACACAGATGATTGCAGACATGCTTACAATTCGTGAAAAACTTGGAACATTAAAAGGATTGAAATTTGTATATATGGGAGATGCTCGTTTCAATATGGGTAACTCTTTGATGGTAACCTGTGCAAAATTAGGCATGCATTTCGTAGCTTGTACTAACAAGAGATATTTCCCTAAGAAGGAATTGGTGGAATACGCACAGAGCGTAGCCGAAGAAACAGGTGCAACCATTACATTGACAGAAGATGTAGAAGAAGCAACTACAGATGCAGACGTAATCTACACTGACGTATGGGTATCCATGGGTGAGCCAGCTGTAGTATGGGGCGAGCGTATCGATGATCTTCTTCCATATCAGGTAAATGAAAAAGCATTCGAAAAGGCAAAAGATACAGCCATCTTTATGCATTGTTTGCCAGCTTACCATGATTTGAAAACAAGAGTAGGCGAAGAAGTATACAAAAAATTTGGTTTAACAGAGTTAGAAGTAACCAATGATGTATTTGAAGGTCCACGTTCGGTTGTATTTGATGAAGCAGAAAACCGTATGCATTCCATTAAAGCGATTATGAAAGCGACTCTTTCTGACTAAGAGTTTGTTAGATGAAGGGGAAAAGGATGATAACCAAACGCTATCATTTTGAAAGCATTGATTCCACGAATAAAAAAGCAAATGAACTGGCATGTGGAGGTTGTTCCCATGGAACTCTAGTGACAGCGGATGCCCAAGAGGCTGGGATCGGTCGTCGCGGCCGAAGCTGGTCATCGGAAAAAGGTACAGGAATCTATATGTCCATGGTGCTTCGTCCAGAGATAGAAACGAATAAAGCTTCCATGCTGACTTTAGTGGCGGCTATGGCTGTGGAAAAAGCCATTGCGAACGTTTGCTATAAGGCACAGCCTATGATTAAGTGGCCTAACGATATTGTGCTGAACAAGAAGAAAATCTGTGGGATTTTAACAGAACTGTCTTTAAAAGGCACCGAAATCGATTTTGTAGTGGTGGGAATCGGCATCAATGTGAGCAATACATCCTTTCCAGAGGAAATTGCCCAGACAGCCAGCTCACTTGCACTGGAAACGAAGCAGGAGATCGACAGAGAATTGTTGATAAGCGAGGTGTGGAAACAGTTTGCTGTGTATTATGAGCAGTTTCTACAGACCAAGGATTTATCCCTTTTCAAAGAGGAATACGAGCAGGCATTAATAAATAAAGAAAAAAAAGTAAATGTATTAGACCCTTTGGGTGAGTATATAGGTATTGCCAAGGGAGTAACAAATACAGGGGAGCTTATCGTAGAAACAGAAAACGGAAGGCGGTATGTTTCAGGCGGTGAAGTTTCCGTGAGAGGAATATATGGATATGTCTAATCAGGAAATTACATTATGTGCATCCAATGCATATAACAAAAAATTTTATTTAAATGAAAACTTCAATGGTTTACCAGAAGCCATTAAAGAAGAACTTCAAATTATGTGTGTACTTTACACGGAAGATGTAGGTGGCGTATTAGAGCTGGTATTTGATGAGGATGGAAACCTGGAATTTCGTACATCCTATGAAGAAAATGATTTCTTTTACGATGAAATTGGAAGCGTGTTAAAAATCAAACAGTATCAGAATGCAAAACGAGAATTGTTAGAGGCATTAGAAACCTACTACGCAATTGTTTTCTTGGGAGAAGGTTTAGACGAGGAGGAATAATCCTATGATTTTAACATTAGATGTTGGAAATACCAATATGACAGGAGGGGTTTTCAAGGAAGACGAAATCATAGCAACATTTCGTATTACTACGAAAATACCACGAACCTCAGATGAATATGGCATGCTACTTTGCAACTTACTTCAGCAGAACAAAATCAATCCAGATGAAATACAGGACGCAATTATTTGCTCCGTGGTGCCAGACGTGATGCATTCCTTGGCTAGTGCCATGATTAAGTACTTGGATATCAAGCCAATTATCGTCGGACCTGGTATCAAAACAGGGCTTCGTATTCAGTTGCCAAATCCACAGCAGGTTGGTGCAGACCGTATCGTAGATGCAGTAGCAGCCTATGAATTATATGGAGGACCAGTCCTTGTTATGGATTATGGAACAGCAACCACTTATGACTTGGTAGATGAAACAGGTACATTTGTGGGAGGAATTACTGCACCAGGTATCGCTATCTCTGCAAAGGCACTGTGGGAAGATGCGGCAAAGCTTCCAAAAATCGAAATTGCCAAGCCAGAAAAAGTTATTGGAAAGGACACCATTTCTAGTATGCAGTCTGGTTTAGTGTATGGGCAAATAGGTCAGGCAGAATATTTAATTAAAAAAGTAAAAGAAGAATCGGGAATGGAGAACCTAAAAGTAGTAGCCACAGGCGGACTTGGACGTATTATCTCTGAAAGCACCGATGCCATCGATATATATGATGCGAATTTAACACTGAAAGGAATCCATTTGGTGTATAAAAAGCAGAATAGGAGAACAAAATGATAAAGCCACTCCAAATTGGAAGTGTCACATTACCAAATAATTTAATATTGGCACCTATGGCAGGCGTAACCGACCTGCCATTTCGCTTGTTATGCAAGGAGCAGGGAGCAGGACTTCTTTGTATGGAAATGGTTAGTGCCAAGGCAATTATGTATAAAAATAGAAATACCATCGACCTTTTGAAGATTGATGAGAGGGAATTGCCAGTATCCTTACAGCTTTTCGGTTCTGATCCAGATATCATTTCCAGTATTGCACACGAAATTGAAGATCGTCCATTCGATATCCTAGATATCAACATGGGCTGCCCAGTTCCAAAGATTGTCAACAATGGAGAAGGCTCTGCACTTATGAAGAATCCAAAGCTGGCAGGCGAAATTATAGAAAAAACTGCAAAAGCCATCAAAAAACCTGTTACAGTAAAAATAAGAAAGGGCTTTGATGACGACCATGTAAATGCAGTGGAAATGGCAAAGATAGCAGAAGCCAGCGGAGCAGCAGCGATTGCAGTGCATGGTAGAACCAGAGAGCAGTATTACTCTGGAAAAGCAGATTGGGATATTATTCGACAGGTAAAAGAAGCCGTATCCATCCCTGTTATTGGTAATGGAGATTTGCTTACGGCTGAGGATGTTATCGCTATGCAGGAACAGACTGGTTGTGACGGATTCATGATAGGCCGTGGTGCTCAGGGTAACCCATGGATTTTCCGCCAGGTGCTGCACTACTTTGAAACAGGAGAGCATTTACCAAAGCCAAGCTTTGAAGAAGTGGCAGAGATGATGCTTCGTCATGCCCGCATGATGCTGGAATTCAAAGGAGAATACACAGGTATTCGAGAAATCCGTAAGCATGGTGCATGGTATACTGCAGGTTATCCAAACTCTGCAAAACTTCGTGTAATGATAAATGAAGTAGAGACATACAATGAGTTAGAAGCACTCTTGTACAAGGTATGTAGGCAAAACGGCTAAAAACCACGATTTTCCTTGACATAGAAGGTGCGATTGGCTATAATGCTATGAGTTGCAAGCACCTAAGAGGTGCGCTTGAAACGTGAATACAAAAAGGGGTAAGGTAAAATGACAGCTAAAAAGAACATTTTAACTAGCGAAGGTCTTAAGAAATTAGAAGACGAATTAGATGAATTAATCGTTGTAAAACGTAAAGAAGTAGCACAGAAAATTAAAGAAGCTCGTGAACAGGGCGACTTATCAGAAAATGCAGAATATGACGCAGCAAAAGATGAACAGCGTGACATCGAAGCTCGTATTGAAGAAATCGAAAAAATCTTAAAGAACGCTGAAATCGTAGATGAAGATGAAGTAGAC
>CAYMTP010000030.1:0-18356 GCA_964393435.1 uncultured Lachnobacterium sp.
ACTAATCTTAACACAAAGCGGTGCTTTCTTCTTTTGTCTATTTAATTTTCCTACATAAATTTTACGCTAGCTATGCCTCGGTTTTGAAGAGGTAAAAAAGGCGACAAAAAACTCGGCACAAAAATGTGCCGAGTTCTCTCAAGTTCTCTCATTGAAGCTGTCTTAGGATCTTTTACTGTTCGCTTGCTCTCTGCTAATACAATTTTGAAAAGTCAGTCTTAACCTGAATTGACACAACTTCTTCCATTTTAGCAGCAATCTTGTCTGAAATATCGTCCATTTCACCATAGATGCGTTCTCCGATTGCCCAATTACCTGAAGAAATTGCATTATAAAGTTCTTTTGCTTTTTTATGTAATTCTAAATGTAGTTTTCCTGATTCTTCCCAGAGTGGCATTGCCTCTTCTTTATTTGGAGTAAGTACTGCATATACCTGTCCAAATATGCTGTCCTGTGGTTCTAGTACAACCGGCTGAACCTTCTGGTTATCCAACATTTCACGGAAGGTCTTTAACCATTCTTTTGGCATCATCGCCATCCATCTCATGTACAAATAATAAGTACGTTCTTCCCTTTGGAATACTCCACTCTGTCCCATATCATGAATGCTGTTAATTGCCAAATTCAATTCCTCTACCAGTTTGTAGAACGGTTTTACAGATTCTACAACAGTTTCTGATACACCACCCATCAAAGCAGTGGTTTCTGTCAACTGTTCACACTGCTCCGAAATCTGTACGGTCTGTGTCTCAAGTTCATGCATAGAACTGCTGATTTCTTCACTAACTGCTGCAAGTGAAGTAACATCGTTTGCAATCTCTTTTACACCTTCCATATTTTCTTCATTAATATCCCAGATTTCAGAAATTTTCTCTGTCATGCTATTTAATGCATTTACTGTATTTGTTGCACTCTGAGTTGATTTTTCAGATGCAATACGGATATTGTCCACAAAGGTGCCCATTGTAGATGTCAAACCCTGTGTCTGTTCTGCAAGCTTACGAATTTCTTCTGCCACAACCGCAAAGCCGCGTCCTGCATCACCTGCACGTGCTGCTTCAATAGAAGCATTTAAGGCGAGCAGATTTGTCTGAGACGATATTTCATTAATGCCATTAATCACTTCATTAATTCGATTAATCACTTCACCCAGTTCTACCATATCTGCTTCTGTCTGTTTAGAAGCCTCAATTGTATCATTTGATAAACTCTTGATATTTGTAAGAGCTTCCTGCCCCTGCTCGATTTTCATATATACATTGTCACTGTTTGCAGCAACAGTAGTGATTGTATTTGTCAACTGTTCATGCTGTCCACTTACTTCATCAGCTACTACAGACGCATCTTTTGCTGCATTTGAAATAATGTCAGTCGCACTTTTTATATCATCTGTCATTTCCTGTAATTCGTCCATATGGTGTGATACTTTCAAATCCACACCAGAAATATATACGAGTGATGACAAATTTTTCTTAAATACGTCTTCAATTCCGTTATGTGCAATCATAAGTGTATCATACAACTTCTGTAATTCTGGTGACACATGTGAATAGTTTAGTTTCTTCAGCTCATTCAATCCTTCGATGTAATGATGCTCGACTTTTTTCTTTCCCAACCCCATAAATCATTCTCCTTTTTTCCCAATATATCATAGTTATAAATTTATTTCTACTGATAACTTTCGTACAATCTCTCAAAAGCGCCAAAGCTTCTCTTAATCATATCCTCATCCACACAATAAGAAATTCTGACAAAGCCAGGACAACCAAAACCATCGCCCGCAACGATAAGCAAATCTTCTGCCTTTGCTCTTCCACAAAATGCATTGGCATCCTCTTCCAAAGCTTTTACAAACATATAAAAAGCCCCCTGTGGTTTGAAGCATTTGTAACCGATTTTTGTCAAACCATCATAGAGAAGGTCACGATTCTTTTTGTAAAGTTCGATATCTCCAGTTTCGCCCTGACATAAAGTAATCACCTTCTGCATCATGCTTGGTGCACATACATAGCCGAGGGAACGACCTGCACCTGCTACTGCTGCATAAAGTGCTTTGCTCTCATATGCTTCCTGTGGAACTAAAATATAACCGATACGTTCTCCTGGTAAAGATAACGACTTACTGTAAGAGTAGCATACCAATGTGTTGGCATAATATTTTGTCACGAAAGGAACTACCACACCATCGTATGCGATTTCGCGGTATGGTTCATCAGAAATGATAAAAATAGGATGTCCCACTTCTGCTTCTTTTTTACCCAAAAGCTCTGCCAATTTCTCAATCGTCTCGCGAGAATAAACTGCTCCAGATGGATTGTTTGGCGAGTTGATAATCACACCTTTGGTATTTGCATTTACCATTTCTTCTAAGGCATCAAAATCGATCTGAAAATTTTCTGTATCGGCTGGTACAACTTTTAAGTGTGCACCTGTCGCTTCCACAAACACCTTGTACTCAGGGAAGTATGGTGCAATCGCGATAAACTCATCTTCCTGTGACGTAGTAAGTGCATGAAAAGCAATGGACAGTGATGCTGCCGCACCCATGGTAATATAAAAGTCATTTGCTTCGAAATGAGTATCGTGGGTTTTATTCAAAAATTCCGCAATGGATGTTCTTGTTTCTACATCTCCCTGTGCAGAAGTATATCCGTGCAATTTGATACAGTCCAATTCCTCTGTCAAACGACGAATGGTTTCATCTACACAGTCTGGTGCTGGCACAGTAGGATTTCCCAAAGAAAAATCATAGACATTTTCTACACCTACGATAGCAGCTCTTTGTTTTCCATATTCGAATAATTCACGGATAGCGGAACGCTTGCTACCCAATTCATAAGCTTGTTTGTTGTAAATCATAGTACTACCTCCAAATATGGTTTTATGGTAGCACTCTTCTTTTTTAAAATCAACTTTTCCTATTGTAAAAACATATTTTTTTCACATTTACGTGGTACAGTCATCTTACATTTGAGTATTTTTTCAACTAAAATAGTATATATTAAAAATAAAATTAGGAGGCTCAATATGAAATATAAGAGAATATTACCTTTACTCCTTGTGGGCACACTGCTTTTCACTGGTTGTGGAAATAGTGGAGATTCCAAAGGAAATAACTCGAATACGGATAATGATAGTAATTCCCTCGCCGGGACTGCCGTAGAGGTAGACTTTAGTCAAACCGATGCGGATATGTTTACCGATCGTGATTTGAATACAGAGTACAAATATGAACCGGTTTCTATTCAATTAAATGGCTCTAGTGCAAGTTGCGATTCAAACACTTCCGCTGTAAAAATCGATGGCTCTACCATCACGATTTCCGACGAGGGAACCTATATATTCTCAGGCACCTTGGATAATGGAATGATTATCGTAAATACTGAGGATTCTGACAAACCACAGCTTGTTTTCAACGGAGTAACTATTACAAGTGAAACTTGTGCACCACTCTATATTTTAGAAGCAGATAAAGTATTCGTAACTTTAGCTGAGGACTCTACGAATACCCTTTCCAATGGCGGAACCTTTACCGCTATTGATGAAAACAATATTGATGGTGCCATCTATTCCAAACAGGATTTGACCTTCAATGGTAATGGTACCTTAACAGTAGAGTCTCCTGCTGGTCATGGAATTGTGGCAAAAGATGATTTGGTTTTCACAAGTGGAACATATTCCATTA
Source organism: uncultured Lachnobacterium sp. (assembly GCA_964393435.1). GTDB lineage: Bacteria > Bacillota > Clostridia > Lachnospirales > Lachnospiraceae > Roseburia. The sequence continues at coordinate 3,686 of CAYMTP010000030.1, forward strand.
CTTCTTCCGGACATGGCATTGATGCCAATGACAGTTTACGTGTAAAAGATGCATCTCTTACTATTGCAGCTGGCAAAGATGGTGCTCATGTAGAAAATAACGATGATGCGGAAAAGGGATTTATTTATATAGCAAGTGGAACATTTGATATCGACGCAGAGGGTGATGGCTTAAGTGCAGGTGCATATTTACAAATCAATGACGGAACCCTTGACATCGTAGCTGGTGGTGGCTATGAAAACGGTTCTCAGTCCTCTTCTGATAACTGGGGCAACTACGGTGGCGGAATGGGTATGCCTGGCGGTGGCATGGGCGGCGGCGGTCGCCGTGGTGGCGTATCTAATTCCGCGAGCACAACAACTACTTCTTCTGATGATAGTACCAGTATGAAAGGAATTAAATCTACAAACAGTTTGTTAATCAACGATGGTAACTTTACAATCGATTCTGCAGACGATTCAATTCATTCCAATGTTTCTGTCTACATCAATGGTGGAACCTATTCTATTGCTAGCGGAGATGACGGAATTCATGGCGAAGAAGAATTGGTAATTACCAACGGAACGATAGATATTACACAAAGCTACGAAGGTTTAGAAGCATTAGATATCACTTTTTCAGGTGGATCCGTTTCTATAAAATCTACCGATGATGGAATCAACGCCGCAGGCGGTACAGACTCCAGCGGAACCACAGGTGGCCGTGATGCCATGTATGGTGGTGGCATGGGTGGAATGGGTGGCGGTATGTCCTCAAACTCTAATGGCAGTATCACTATTACAGGCGGAAGCATTTTCATGTACGCTCAGGGTGATGGATTAGATGCCAACGGAACGATTGAAATCACAGGCGGTAAAACTATCGTAACTGGACCAACCCAAGGTGATACTGCTATCCTCGATTACGATACAACAGCTACTATAACTGGTGGTACTTTTATCGGTGTAGGTGCTGTTACAATGGCACAAACCTTTAGCAATGGTACACAAGGTACTATGGCAGTTCAGGCTTCTGGTAGTGCTAACACAAAAATCCGTATTGAAGATACAGATGGAAACGAAGTGGTTTCCTACACACCAGAAAACTCTTTCACCTGTGTCATTATCAGTACTCCAGACCTTGTAATTGGTAATACCTATACCATTTATGTTGGTTCACAATCTGGCTCATTTGCAGCACAATAAAATACAAGGGCTGTCGCAATTGCGACAGCCCTTGCATTTTAAAAGATACTCAAATAAAGCTGGCTGCTAATTTTTTCTAATAATTGTATTCCAGCCACACTATTTCCTTTTTCATCCAGTGCCGGAGAATAAATTCCGATTCCCATTTTCGTTGGAACCGCAGCCATAATTCCACCTCCTACACCACTTTTGGCTGGCACTCCTACACGAATAGCAAACTCTCCAGAACCATCATACATACCACAGGTCATAAGAATGGCATTCACATAACGCGTATATTTTACTGGAATTATCCGTTCTTTTCTACCCAGCATCTGTCCTCTATTGGCAAGAACCAAACCGATATTAGCTAAGTCCTTACATGTAACGGAAATAGAGCATGCCTTAAAATAACAATCCAGCACTTCCTCTACATCATCTTCCAGCATTCCGTATGATTTCAACAAATATGCTAAGGCACGATTCTTGCTTCCACATGCCTTCTCAGAATGATAAACATCCTCATCAATATCAATATCTGGATTACCTGCTAACTCTCTTGTAAGAGCCAGAACACGCTCAAACTTTTCATCATAAGTACTACCCTCTATCAGCGTACACATCAAAATAGCTCCCATATTTACCATAGGGTTTAAGTTCTTACTAGCCAGCTTTTGTCCACTAACATTAATCGCATCAAATGGTTTTCCAGTTGCTTCTACTCCAACCTTTGAGCTTACTACCTCAATTCCATTATCCAATAAAGCTTGAAGCAACAGCATCGTTTTCGCAATACTTTGCATTGTGAATTTGTGCATGCAATCTCCTGCCGAATACTGCTTTCCATCGCTGGATATGATATATACGCCTAACATATTTGGGTCAGCCTTTGTTAATTCCGGTATATAATTCGCAAGCGTTCCCTTTTTGGTGTATGCAGAGCATTCTTCAATAAGCTGTTCTAAAAGTTCTTCCATATCAATCTCCATTCTTTTTTATCATCTATCATTTTTCACGCGTTCCATCTCCTGCTGCAGCATCCCCGCTGACATTCGGAGTGCTCCCTGACTCAGAATTGTCAACTGTTCTAAGTTATCGTTAGTCGCAACTGTAATTTTGTATTTACTTACCAGCTGATGTACCGTTCGTTCAATATAGGCATCTGCGGTTTCATCCTGCTTAGTATGCACCACTTCTAGGTCAAAGTATTTTTCTGTGGAGCCCTGGTTTCCTTTTTTACGATATCCATCAAAAACTATAATAAGGCGGCAGCCCTTGTAACCTTGGTAATTCGCCAGCATATCTTTTAGGGCATCCTTGGCAGAATCAATATTTGTCTTTGACAAATCCTTCAGTTCTGGCAGTGCAAAAATAATGTTATAACCATCCACAATTAATAGTTCTTCCAAAATTGGTTTCTTTGGATAGATTGGATTGCCCTTCTTATCTAGCTTCTGGTGAGGTACTGATTCTTTTTTGCCTGAACCATCCCCCGATTTCCTTGCCCATTTTTTTCGTTCGTAATCCAGCATATCTTCTTTGTTCATACCAAATTCGCGAGCATAAATCTGCTGCAATTCCTGGTCTAATTCCCAGGAAGATGCACTGGCAGCTTTCACCAAACGATCCGCTTCTCTACGCTCAGCTAGCTCACGAAGTTCCTCTGCCTGCTGCTCCAAATCATACGAGAGACCACCCATTTGCTTGATATGCCCCGACGCATCACAGGCATATTCCAAATGCATATACTCAGGCACTTCATTCCATGGCACCACAAAGCCTGCTCCATGGGCACAGAAAACACTTCCTGTTGGATTAGCAGTATCTTCTTCACTGTCATAGCCGATACGCTCCACCACCTCTGCACTGTTATGACACACATCATAACCCTTTAATTCCAGGGTCAGCTGTCCCTGCCCTTTGGTATAGGCATGCACTTCAGTCATATAATCCTGCATGGTGGCAACTGGTGCCATACCTGTCAAAACAGCCACGTCCCCGTCATCTCTTGATACATACTCCGGAGCTTCATGCTTACCAAAACGGCTGCGAATATCCGTCATAGCACGTCCAATCGCATCCACTGGAACTTCTAAGACAAATCCATAATATGGCTCCAGCAAAATGCTTTCCGTAGACTTTAAGCCTTGACGAATCGCTCGATAAGTAGCCTGTCGGAAATCGCCGCCTTCCGTATGTTTCAAATGTGCTCGTCCTGTCACAATGGTAAATTTAATATCTGTAATCGCAGAACCTGTCAACACCCCTGGATGTTCTCGTTCCAAAATATGTGTGGTAATCAGCCTCTGCCAATTCAAATCCAGTACATCTTCGCTGCAATTTGAGAAAACACTGATACCACTACCTGGCTCACCAGGTTCCATCCAAAGATGTGCTTCTGCATAATGGCGGAGTGGTTCAAAATGTCCCACACCTTCCACAGGCTTTGCGATAGTTTCTTTATAAACAATGTTTCCAGGACCAAAAGTAACCCTAACCCCAAAACGGTCCCAAATCACGCGTCCTAAAACCTCCATCTGCACCTGTCCCATGAGTTGTGCATGAATTTCCTGTAATTGTTCATTCCATAAAATATTCAGCTGAGGATCTTCTTCCTCCAACTGCTTCAAATTTCTCATAAGTTCCACAGGATTTACTCCCTGCGGAACGATAATCTGATAATTTAAAACAGGTTCCAAAATCGGCATAGTCTGGGTAGTATTCGCCCCAAGCCCCATTCCTGGATAAGTTTGATCCAAACCAGTGACTGCACAAATTTCTCCTGTACGAACCACATCTACTGTTTCATACCTATCTCCAGAATATATGCGAATCTGGTCTATCTTTTCTTCCAATCCGCTGTAGCTAATTTTATCCTTTACATGTAAAACACCGCTGGTCACTTTTAAATGTGTAAGTCGCACCCCTCTGGCATCACGTCCAATTTTGTAGACAAGTGCACCGAATGTCTTACTCTGACCAGATAATTCGTATTCTAACGATTTTTCATATTCGCCGCGGGCAAATGTCTTGATTCCCTCCAAGAGCTCTTTTACGCCCTCTAATTTCAATGCAGAGCCATAGAAACATGGATAAAGCAAACGTGCATCTATAGCATTACGAATTTCTTCTAATGACAGCTCTCCATTTTCCATATAAGAATCTAAAAGAGCATCACTGCACATGGCAATTTCTTCATAGAAGTCTTCGTCATCCATCACATCATCTTTCAACGGAGAAAAATCCACACATCCATCCGACAACTGGCTCTTTAGCTGCTTTTGAATTTTCTCCTTATCGGCCCCATCCAAATCCATTTTATTTACAAAAAGAAAGGTTGGAATTTGGTAATGATTCAGCAATCGCCAAAGTGTTTTCGTATGTCCCTGTACTCCATCGGTGCCACTGATGACCAAAATCGCATAATCCAAAACCTGTAGAGTTCGCTCCATTTCTGCTGAAAAATCCACATGGCCAGGAGTATCTAACAGCGTAATTTTTACACCATCCATGTCAAGTTGTGCCTGCTTTGAGAAAATGGTAATCCCACGTTCTCGCTCCTGCGAATCCGTATCAAGGTAGGCGTCCTGATGGTCTACACGTCCCAATGCACGGATTTTCCCCGTCTCATATAACAAGGCTTCTGATAAAGTTGTTTTTCCTGCATCTACGTGTGCCAAAATTCCCAGTACCATAGATTCCTCCATTTTCTATACACAATGCCACCCTCAACGAGAGTGGCACTAATTATAATTTTATCATTTATTTTGCTAACATTTCTTCCAGCTCCGCTCGTCCCTGCTCATAATTCTTAAAGTGAATGGTATGTAAACCAAACTCACGGGAACTAATTACATTCGCTTCGTTATCATCCAAGAAAACTGCTTCTTCTGGATTGATGTCATAACGCTGGCAAAGAATTTCAAATATCCTCTTATCTGGTTTGATGATGTGCTCCTGGAAGGAGAACACCGCACCATCTACCAATGGTAAAAAGTTGAGTTCACTATCCAAACAAGCATAGTAAGTAGGCTCAGACCAGTTGGATAAAATATATACCTTATAGCCTCTTTCTTTTAACTCCTTAATCCAAGGCTTTGCATAATCAAACTGTGCAATCATCTTGGTAGGGTCTTCAAAAATTTTTGCAATATAGGCACGATATTCTGGTGCTCCTTCTGCGAAAGTATCGATAATATCTTCAGTAGAAACCAAACCCTTGTCAAACTCATTCCAAGCTTGGTTTCGAACGGTTACATCGACTACTTTTTCGAACGCTTCACCTTCTAATCCAAATTCTTCAAACATCTTTCGCCAACAGAATTCTGCCAGCACATTTCCTATGTCGAAAATGATTGTATTTATCATTTCAAAACCTCCTACAGAGTTGTGTTTACTCCATTAATGGTCGCCTGTTCATTTTCTTCCATTGGAATCACGATACATTTCTTGCCATCGATGATAGATGAATGAATCTTGCTTGCCTTTTCTGGCTTCACATGAAGCACCACATCATAGTTGCGTGTTTCGGCCATGTAGTTTTCAATTTCCTCTTCTTTTTCTTTCAATTCCACATTTTTATCATCCAGCTGCTTATTTAGGGAAACGATTTGATTTTCCATCTCTTTCTTTTCTAAACGAATTTCATTCTGAACGAGTGCCTTTGCGTCAATGACATTTTCTGCAATTGGAGCCTTATTGCCAAATGCTTCATCCACGGATTTTTCGATACGATTAGCTTTATCCTCTGGTACATTGCTTTCTTCCAAAAGCTTACCAAGGGTTGCTTTATCCAATACAAATGCATCCGCATCGTCATCATGTGTTTCCTCGTATTCATCAATCATGTCAGAAAGATTCTGCTGAATATCCATAAGAATATCTTCCGTATGCTCATCCTCTGCACCTAACACATTTCGTACGATAGAATGGAACGCCATCTTCTGCTCTGTCGCAGTACGCTCCACACCACAGCCAAGACCGTTTGCCATAAATTCAGAATGTGGCTCTTTGGTATTCTTGGTGTAGAAAAGTGTAGAATGAATATCTGTACTTCTGTCGGTAAAAGCTGGGAACAAGAAAGCGGTATCTGGTGCACCTACTACCCAATCACGCACGCGGGAACCGATACGTCCTTCCGATTCCAAATAACCCAATCCAGGCTTTGATAAAGCCACAGAACAAATCGCACAAATCAAGTAGTTATATACTTCTTCCGACTCGTCCAAATCATCGTTGTCACTGGTGCGAGTCATAACATCATAGCTGTCATGATAAAGGAGAATGAGATAATTTCCCACTTCATCGTATGTATCAATAATCAAATCATAATAGGCGTCTAAAAGATTTTCGTCTTCTAGCTTGCTTTCACGAAGTGCCATGAGAATCTGCTGTCTGCCACCTACTTCCTCTTCCTGCAATGGAAAAGAAAGCTCTAACAAATTATTACCCAAAGTTCCAGAAAGCGCCTTGTTTGCAATCTCTAAATACTTGTAATATTCCTCTTCCTCAAGGTTCAAAAACTTGCCACCAAATTTGCAGATTTTGTTTTTATTACCGTCTACATAACATCCTACCAAACGAGTAAAACTAGCTTCTTCTTTTTTGAAACGGCGTTTGATTTCTAATACTTCCTTTTTATTCAAAACTCTTTCCTCTTAGAACAAATTACATTCTTGTTCTCTTCCAATAATATTTCATCTTGTAATCTTCGTTAAAGGTAATTTCCCTGCCAAAATAGCTAGGCACTACGAAATCCTTCGCATCCTGCTCAGTAGGAAATTCGATTTCACCATAGAAAAAGGCTCTGTTTGTGCCTGGCTCTACACAGGCAACTTCCAACTGCCATGGTCCTAATTTGTATTTTTTATAATCCTTTTGGATCATATTTACGTCCAAAAAATCTACTGTATCATAATAAAAATCACTTGTAATTTTGGTTTCGATTTCGCTTCGGGTTAAGTCTCCATCTCCTTTAATTGTAATGCGATATTCTTCTTCTCCAGTGTGTCTATCCACTGCTTTTCGAATACGAACCTCAGGCTCAATACTGATATATCCCTGCTCAATTTCCACTTCACTAATTAATTCTAATCCAATCGGAAATCCATCCATTAAAAATTTACGTTCGATTTCTAACATTTTTATTTTGCACCTCTTTCTAAATATCCTCTGCAACACTTATTTCTGTGCATGAAGAAAAACATCCAGCACACATTCCTGCTGTTCCTCTCTGGTAATGGAAGCCTCTCCATCCCCTTCTTGCTCTCCATAATGTGCATAATTCGCATGATTGCCACCATCAATAACTTCTTCAACCACATCTTCTGGGAAATTGCTATAGTATTCTTTATACTTTTCCATGTTGAGAACCTTGTCCTCTGTACCATAAAAGGAAAATACTTCTATTTCCTTATCCTTCAAATCCACCGTGCTATATGCTGCCAAAAGGACTAATCTATCTACTTCTTCATCATGGTTCGCACTAAAGCTTGCGGCCATAGCTCCGCCCAGCGAATGTCCCATCATGGTCCACTCTTCAATATGCTCCATCTCTTCCATAATATCCTCTGCTGCATTCATGCCGAAAATAGCAAGCTTCGCTGGCATCTTTACAAGATATACCTCATAACCATGTTCTGCCAATTCGATAAGCAAAGGAGCATAAGCGGTCTCTTCTACCTTTCCGCCTGGATAAAAAATAATACCCTTATCCGTTTCCACCGAGTCGTTAAAAAACTGATAATAACCATCCGACTCCTGTACTAAAATATCACCTTTACCCAACATAGCTTTCTTCGCTGTCGCCTCTGCCCGATAGTAATCATTTGCATACAACCGCCACGCAAAAATGCCCAGTGTGCAAACCACCGTAATAACCATTATGCGAATAACATTTTTTTCCGCCTTTGTTAAAACCCTCTTTTCCTTACTCATTTCTTCCTCACTTACCAGCAAAGAACCTCTGCACCATCTTCAGTCACCAATACCATGATTTCCCACTGTGCAGATGGCTTTCCGTCCGCAGTGTATACTTCCCAATCGTTATCTTCGTCAATGAAAATTTCCACACCGCCCATGTTTACCATTGGTTCAATTGTAAAAATCATACCAGGCACCATCAACATATCTGTACCACGTTTGGTATTGTAACCAACCCAAGGCTCCTCATGGAATTCCAGGCCTACACCATGCCCGCCAATCTCACGCACTACCGTGTAACCATTGGCGTAAGCATGATCATGTACTGCCTGCCCCATATCTCCTAAAAAGCCCCAAGGTTTGACCTCTTTCAAACCTAGTTCAACACATTCTTTTACTACTTCCACTAGACGTTTTTTCTCTGGACTTACTTCTCCGATGCAGAACATTCGAGAAGAATCACTAAAATATCCATCCAAAATTGTCGAGCAGTCTACATTGATAATATCCCCTTCTGTTAATATTACGTCCTCTGAAGGGAAACCATGACAAACCTGCTCATTTACAGATGTACACACGCTGTAAGGGTATCCATTATAATTTAATGGTGCTGGGATACCGCCCATTTCTGTTGTCATATCATATACAATTTTATCAATCTCTGCAGTGTTCATACCTGCATGAATATTTGCTTCGATATAATCCAAAACTGCCATATTGATTTTGGCACTTTCCTTAATCTTTGCAATCTGCTCTGGTGTTTTGATGATTTCTCTCGGTGGAACCTTATGTCCCTGTGCTGCAAAGCGTGCAATTTTATCATCAAATGCTGCATGACAGACTTTATATTTTTTTCCGCATCCACACCAGCATGGATCATTTCTACCAATTTTTGTTGCCATAATTTCTACCACCTTTATTCATGTACCAGTGTAATATCACCAAAATCCAATCGATTTAACACCTTATCATTTACTTCGTATTCATAATCACTTAAGAAGTCTAAAAACTCTTCCTCCGCGTAATCCATGTCCTCATAATCCACCGCCTGTATTCCCGCGTAAACCATTTGTGCCTTCTGTGCACAAGCGATTTTGTACATGGTATTATATACATCATCTCTGGAGATTCCCAATTTGGTGTCCTTTTCTTCGTCTACCAAATCGCTCCAAAAATCATCTGCATCATTCTGAATAAGGGACAACTCTTCTTCCGAAAACTCCATATTCAATTCCTGATATAACTGATAAAAAAGCGTATCATGGATTGCCATGGACATTGCTTCATTACGCGCCACCTGATTGACAAAACCCATGTCGGTACGAATATTCCAATACTTTCTGGTATCATCGATATCATAAGCAAGTGCCTGGTCCTGTACCTCATCTTCTTGATGTGCTACATATACCGCAAAATCCCGCAAGGTAATATCCTCTCCCTGTACCGTAGCCACCACCATATCCAACGACTCATGGTATACAATCTCTTCTCTACTCAAACGAGTCTCATTTGCAATATAAATCATGACTGCAAATACCAGAACAAAAATCCAAAGCACTCTAAACTTTTTCATACTTTCAAAAAAAGTTTTCATATCTACCTCTATAATACTCTTCGAATAGCTGTGATGGTACTACAAGTTACACTTCTCGTACATGTTATACCCGCTTTCGTTGACTGTGCTTCTACAATTTTACCATTACCAATGTAAATCCCTACATGTCCAGGATATACTACGATGTCACCCGCCTTGATATTTACAAATGCCACTGGTTGGCCATAAGATTTAAATGACTGGGAATATCTAGGTACATTTTTAAAACCAAAATGCTCATAAATTAACTTTACAAATCCAGAACAGTCACACCCATTGGTAAGACTATTGCCCCCCCATTTATATGGATTGCCTACAAATTGTAATGCATAATTCACCAGTTCTTCTCCGCTTATATTTGAAGTAAATGCTGGGTCATAAGAAGGGTCATTTAAATATCCCCCTGCAGTAACCGCTCCGCTATTACTATTACTGTCACTATTACTATTACTTCCACTATTGTTCTGTTGCTGCTGTTGTTGCTGTTGTTGTAAGGCAATAAGACGGTTCTGCTCTGCAATATAACTCGATAACTCTCTTGCACGTCTTTCCGCTGCTGCTAATTGCTCCTGGTAATTATCCGCTTCTTCTTCTAACTCCGCCAACGCAGACTCTAGAGCAGCTTCCTGATGTTCGTATACTTCCTTTAAAGTAACTAAATCATTCATCTCTGCTTCCAGATTCGCAGCTATCATCTCTACCTCTTCTACTGCAGCCTTGTACTCTTCCATGAGCTCTCTATCTGACTTATGCACCTGCGAAACATATTCCACTCGATTGAGCATGTCCACTACACCGTTGGCATTTAAAATCGCAGCTATGACAGAATCCTGTGTGCTATTCTCATACATATACTGAATACGAAGTTTCATTGCTTCATATTCTGCTTTTTCTTTTTCCTTGGCTACCACTAAATCTTTTTCTGCCTGATCAATCGCAGCCTGTGTCGCCTGTATATCATTTTCTATAATTTCCTTGTCTGCTAACAAGTCACTGAGTTCCTTTGCCCTGTCACTCATCTGACTTTCTAAGTCGGAGAACATGTTCTCCAAGTCACCCATTTCATTTTCCAGATTATCCAGTTCATTCTGTGCCTCATCGCGATTGCTTGTGGAGGCAAAAATCTCTCCACCACCCCAATTTTTCCAATCTAAATTTCCATTTGTTACTGGTATCGCTAGCAAAAATCCCCCTACTAAAATCAGGGACAAAATCTTCTTAAATTTCATGTAGGCCTCCATTTGCAAATTCTGTGCATACTACTATATATTGTGGCATAAAGCAATCGAAATTGCAATAAAAACAGACCTGATTTCTCAGGTCTGCCATAACTTACCACTTATATTCCAACATTAGCGTATTTGTTTTACAACCAAAACCTTATTACCAACTTCTATCATATTATCTGTCGTCGCATGATATTTTTTGGCTACATCCCATAGATCTTCCCCTTCTCGACGAACATAGCCAATCATACCTGGCTGTTTTTGCAGAGTATCGATATCCAACTCTTCTTCTCCTATATTCACGATATTTGAGATGTAGTCCCGTTTCAATGCTAATACTGCAATTTGTATCAGTGCTTTGACTTCATACTCCGAATTATCCAAAAGATTTACCTGTAGTTGTTCTATACTCTCCCTCAGCCAATACAAAGAATCTTCTGTGAAGCCATCGATTTCCACAAATTGCTCAAATGGAAGCTGACTGCTGGTATGTGCGAACGGCATACTATCATCTGTCGTGTTGTACAAAATATGTACATTCAAAACACCTTCCACCAGGAGGCCATTTTCCCTTTTCTGAACACGGTCGATGGTGATATTCCCACTACTCCCACAAATCTGCAAAATTCTCTGCTGATTTGGCTCTAGCTGCTCCTGTTCCAAGAGACGTATTTTCGAAACATTTTTCATAAGCAGCTGACTAATTGGGATATTCTCTCTATCAATCAACAACTCCTTATCTAAAGCGTACGCATCCTGTAACACCTGGCAATTTTCTTCCCGATAAATCTGTATCTCAACAGAAAGTATCATATCCAAGCCTAACATACGATTTTCACCATCATAGTCGCCTCGTGGCTCTATCTCTACCTCCAAAGGAACTATTTTCGCCCAGAATATTTCATCGCCCCGCAGGGAATCTACATCAATCTCTCCACTAAGTGGAACTGTCGTTTCATAGCACTCATATTCCCCAGTACTTTCGCTACGATATAATACCCAAATTTGAGCATCCATTTTTGTCTGGATTCTATCATCCTGCAACAAAATTTCTTCATTTCGAAAATCCACCTGATAAAAAGTCAGCTGCCCAATATTGGATCTCGAATTTGGTAAGAGCATTTCTTTTTGCAGACGTAGCTGCTCTTTGGTATTTTCCACTAAGCAAAGTACAGGAAACTCTGTCGTTTTCTGCTCATATCCTAATTCAAAAATAGCACAGGCAATATCCTCATCCTCTTCTTCTAAATTTCTTGCAGATACATTTACCACAGCACGAATCGCCAGCTTCCGAGAGTTGATAATCCCCACAGATAAATCTTCTATTTCCATGTTCACAACGACATCATCGCCATCTTCAATCTCGTCCATTATCACCTTTTCCTGGAAAGGCACTTCCCCATTTACACTATCCAAACGATGATTTTCATCATCACTCTGATACAATGTCGAGAAACGCAGCTTTCCTGTAACCCAAAGCACTTGATTTCCTACCTTAGTATCTTCCACCAGAATATCGCCTTTGGAATAAATCACACGAACCACATCTGGCTTATTATCCCTTACGATATAATCATCATCTAAGGTAATCTGCGAAAAACTTTTGGACTTTTCTATGAGCTGCGTACATATATGTCTGTTTAATTCCATAAAATCCCTCCATTACAATAGAATGTCTATCAAATACATATTCACGAACGGCTGATTTTATGCTTTTTTCATTGCTTTTCTAATCTTGTTTTTGTATAATATGGTGGAATTGTAAGATTTTACATGGGAAATTCGAGGTAAACAGATGAGAACGATATTAACATTTGGATTTATTTTTTTATATTTATTGGTTGGATATATTCCACTTGGAATCTTCTGGCTTTATGGCAAGCTCATTAATCAGGAAAAAGCTGACTTGATACAGCTTCGCATGATACAGTGGGTATTCAAAGTACTTCATGTGTTGGCAGGTATTCACTTAACTGTCATTGGAGAAGAAAATGTTCCAACCGATGAACCAGTGCTTTATGTAGCAAACCATCGAAGTATGGTTGACATTGTAATCACTTACGCTAGATGTCCACGCCTTACTGGTTTTGTTGCAAAAGATGTAGTAAATAAAGTACCAGCTCTTCGTGCATGGATGAAACGACTTCACTGTGAATTCTTAAATCGCGAGGATGTAAAGGAAGGTTTAAAAACCATCTTAAGTTGTATTGATAAAGTAAAACGAGGTATTTCTATTTTCATCTTCCCAGAAGGAACTAGAAATAAAAACAAAGAAGACTCCTCCGACATCGGCGAATTTAAAGACGGCAGTTTCAAAATTGCTTCTAAAACAGGTTGCAAAATCGTACCTGTTGCCATTACCGGAAGCAATCAGATTTTTGAGGATCATTTTCCAATCATTAAGGCTTCCAATGTAATTCTCGAATATGGACAACCAATTACCTTCAAAGAACTGGATAAAGAAGATCAGAAGCATGTAGGTGCTTATTTCCAGAAACAAATTCAGGGAATGCTGATAGAACATCAAAATTTAAAGAAATAACAAGCGCGTGCTCAGCACGCGTTTTTTTATTTCACTTTTGCAGTCTCTTTTTTGAAAATTTTTGAATTCACATTGAATAGTACTTAGAACTTTTTTATAATAGAAGAAAATACATAGTAGATTTTACAAAGAGGATATGATATGGCTACAATAAAAGATATTGCGAATCGCTTAGGCATTTCCATTAGCACAGTTTCTAAGGGGCTAAATGGTGCCAACGACATTAGCGACGATTTAAGACAACAGGTATTGGACACCGCTGTAGAAATGGGTTATAGTACCAAGCGTTCGAAAAAAGAAGAGTTTCGCAAACTTTGTTTATTTGTAACAAACATGGATTATAAAACCTTAGATACCTTCGGTTATGACATAGTTCTCGGTTTTAAGCAGAATGCATTCAAACATAAATGGGATGTTACTGTAGTAGAAATCGATGTAGAGTTCCAGAAAGAACACAAATACGATACCTACCTATTACAACATGGCTACTGCGGAGCATTCATTCTCGGCCTTGCACTACACAACCCTTGGATGGAACAGATGAAAACCACCACCATGCCTACGGTTTTGTTCGACAACTTTATCGACGGCAATCAAAACGTAGGTTACCTCGGTACAGACAGCCGCGAAGGCATCCACATGGCAGTAGAACATTTAGTTAATCTGGGGCATAAAAAAATTGCATTCTTAAATGGTTCCTCTGGTTCCCTTGTTTCTAACGAAAGGCAGGAAGCTTTTGAAAATGCAGTAAAAGAATACCATATTATTTGCAATGAAAAAATGATGGCAAAAGGAGGCTTTGTTGCAGATAGTGCCCACTACCATGTTCCTACCTTCTTAAAAGAAGGAGCAACTGCCATCGTTTGTGCAAACGACCTACTCGCCCAGGGTTCCATTGAAACCTGTGTCAAAGAAGGCTATCGCGTACCAACGGATATCAGTATCATTGGATTTGATAACATTCCAATTGCAGCTACCACCGAGCCACCTTTGACAACCATTTCTCAGCAGAGAAATGAATTAGGCCGATGTGCTTACACTATCCTTAGTTCTTTAATCAATCATGTTTCTATCAGCAAGACAATGCTTCGTCCTCAGCTGGTGGAACGTGAATCAACAACTGTGGTGAAACGAAGATAAAAAAGGAGGTTTGAGAGTACATTATCAAAGGGGGCTGTAAAAAAACTCCCCTAAAAGAAAAATCGCTTAGACCGTGAGGTTTAAG
>CAYMTP010000031.1:0-17546 GCA_964393435.1 uncultured Lachnobacterium sp.
GAGATATTAGCCAGCCAGAGAGATAGTGGTAAGGAAATCATAGAACAAGCTCAGGGCTTATATGAAAAAGCAGATTGGAAGAACTATATTATCGTAGTTCATGGTATCAAGAGTTCTATGATGAGCATTGGTGCAGTGAAGCTTTCGGAAATGGCAAAGACACTGGAATTTGCTGGAAAAGGCGGAGATTACGACTTTATCCGTAGAGAACATGCTACAATGATAAAAGAGTTTGAGCGAGTAATGCAGATTTTGTACAATTGCAAGGATCTGGCAGCTCCAGAAGAGGAATCAAGTGTTGTAAACAAACCTGAAATTTCTGATGAAGAGTTCGCACAAAAATTAGTAGAGCTGGAAAATGTGACATACGAGTTTGATGCGAATAAAGTGCTTCCAATTTTAGACGAGTTGAGCAAATATGCTTATCATTCTAAGAATTTGGAAAAGGAATTAAAACCTGTTTACAAGAAAGTAGAAATGTTTGATTTTATGTCTGCCTACGAGACGGTGGCGAAAATCAAGGAGAAGGCATAATATATGTGAATGAGGTACATATATGTTAAATAAGATTTTACGTGTATTTATGGATGACAAAATGGATATAAAAGAGCGATTGTTCCGAATTATCTTGGTGGTTGGAACTATAGCAGTAGGATTGGCGATTGTGCAGGGACTTACTCTAGTTAATGCAGATAGCCTCATGTTGATTTATGGGATTATGTTGGCTGCCTTTGTTTCAGCACTGGTCCTTACCTTTAAGTTTCGAAATATTGAGCTTTCCTCTACCATATTAGGTGTTGCACTTATTGTAATTGCTTTGCCATTTATCTTCTTAAAAGGCGGCGGTGTTAATAGTGGTTCTGCTTTGTGGATGTGTCTGGGATTGTTTTACGTGTTTATTATGTTTTCAGGAAAGAAATTGGCATTCTTTTTGGTTTTAACCCTGGTTATGGATGTTGGTTGTTATGTGATTTCTTATTTCTATCCAGAACAGGTAATTGAACTTGCGACACCTTTTGAAAAGCATTTCGATTCAATTTTTGCAGTGATTACGGTAGGCCTTACGGTTGGTATTATCATGAAGTTTCAGCTTAAAGTTTTCGATAAGGAAAGACAGCTGACTCAGGAACAGAAAAAGGAGTTGGAGCTGGTAGGAAAATCCAAGGATGCTTTCTTTGCAAGCATGAGTCATGAGATTCGTACACCAATTAATTCGATTATTGGTTTAAATGAATTGATTTTACGTGAAGACCCATCCACGGAAATTCAGGACTATGCCAAAAATATTCAGAATGCCAGTAAGATGCTGTTGGCGTTGGTAAATGATATTTTGGATTTATCACAGCTTGAAAACCAAAAAATGGAGTTGGTGGAAAAAGAATACAGCGTTGGACAGCTCTTGCACGAAGTAGTAGATATGATGCAGGTTCGTATGGAAGAAAAGGACCTAAAATTTATCGTTCAGGTAGATAAAAATATTCCATCACAGCTTTGCGGTGATGAGAGACGCATCAAACAGATTCTTCTCAATATTCTTTCAAATGCCGTGAAATATACGGAGGAAGGCTCTGTTATTTTCAACTGCCGTTTTGAGCAGAGCGATGAGGAAAACGTCCTTCTGCGTATTTCGGTAGCAGATACTGGAGTGGGTATCCGTAAAGAAGAGTTAGAGTATTTGTTTGACGCTTTCCGTAGAATTAATACAGAAAAGAATCAGAAGATAGAGGGTACTGGCCTGGGACTCTCAATTACCAAGCATTTGCTGAATTTGATGCAGGGTGAGATTACGGTAGATAGTATTTATACACAGGGGTCTGAGTTTACGGTAGTAATTCCACAGAAAATCGTGGACGAAGTTCCATTGGGTGAATTTACCACAATCGTGCCAGATAAGAATGTCTCAACTTATTACAGCAAATCTTTCGAGGCTCCTGAAGCTAGAATTTTAATAGTTGATGATGACGATTTGAATCTCATCATTACTACAAAGCTTTTGCAGGATACCAAGATGTCTATCGATACTGCCAGCAGTGCGGATGACTGTTTAAGAAAGACCAGTAAGAGATATTATAATCTTATATTGATGGATTACATGATGCCAGGAATGAATGGCGGAGAACTTCTTCGTGAGGTTCGAAGACAGGAGAGTGGTCTATGTAAGGATTCTGACGTGGTATTGTTATCCGCAAATGTATTAGCAGATAAACAGTTAGAATATCAGCAATTGGGCTTTGATGGTTTATTAGAAAAACCAGTAGATGCCGTTCGTCTGGAAAATGAAGTATTGAAGCACATTCCAGATGAGTTAATCGAATATCGTAGAGATGTGGAAACAGGAGCAAAGGGAGAATACTTTGTATCTCGACTTTCCAAACGTCGCAAAAAGGTATATGTTACCTCCGATGGAGTATGTGATTTAACACCAGAGTTTATTGACAAATATGACATTAAGCTCATTGATTTATATATTAAGACGGAAAAAGGCAGATTCCGTGATAAGAAAGAAATTGATATCCACAATCTGTCCAGATATTTGTCCGATGAAAATTCAACTGCATTTTCATTATCGCCTACGGTAGAGGATTATGAACGTTTCTTCGCAGATGCATTGATGGAAGCGGACAATGTAATTTATATTTCTATGGCTAGTGGTTCTGGACATTCTTATGAATATGCATCCGAAGCTGCAAAGGGCTTTGCTCACGTGCATGTTTTGGATTCAGGTCATATTTCTTGTGGACAGGGACTTGTGGTATTGTATGCAGCGAAGCTTGCTTCCGAAGGGGCATCAGTACAGGAAATATTAAAAGAAGTGGAGGCTATGAAGTCAAAGGTGAAAGCTTCTTATCTGCTTCCAAGCACTCGCATTTTCTACCAAAAAGGATTTACGGATAAGATTACTGCGAATATTTGTGATGTATTTAAGCTACATCCGATACTGGGTTCTCATAACAATAAAATTACCGTTTTGGGGGTACGTGCTGGTAAGCTGGAAAAGGTATGGAAACAGTTTATTCGCTTCCGCTTGAGAAATAGTTCGCGAATCGATGATAGAATTGTATTCGTGGTTCATGCTGGCTGTACTGTAAGACAGCAGGAAATGCTTTTGGAAGAAATCAATCGAAATATGAAATTTAAGCAGGTTGTTTTCACACAGGCATCTTCAGCAAGTGTATGTAATGCAGGACTAGGTTCTATCGGTTTTGCAATTTATTATAGATAGAAAGAGGTTATTATGGAACAGATTTTTGAAATTATAAAGGCATTATTATTTGGTGTTGTAGAAGGTATTACGGAATGGCTTCCAGTAAGTAGTACTGGACATATGATTCTTTTAAATGAATTTGTAAAGCTTAATGTAAGTGAAGAGTTTTGGGATATGTTTTTGGTAGTGATTCAGTTAGGTGCAATTCTTGCAGTGGTACTGATTTTCTGGAACACGATTTGGCCATTTGCACTTTCTAAAAACACAAATTTCTCAGAAAATGCAGGCAGAAGAGGTTTTTGGAATCAGAAATACTGGAGCGTAGGACCAGTTGCAGTAAAGATGGAAATCATCATTAACTGGATCAAAATCGTAGTAGCTTGTTTACCAGCTATCGTATTTGTTTTATTGGATTTGGATGATATTTGCGATGAGTTGTTCTACAATGCAGTTGGCGTATCCATTGCACTTATCGTATTCGGTATTGCATTTATCGTGATTGAAACCCGCAACGCTGGGAAAAATGCCGTGGTCATGGAAATGTCAGAAATCACATGGAAAATGGCAGCACTGATTGGTGTATTCCAGCTTCTTGCTGCGGCATTTCCGGGAACATCTCGTTCTGGTGCAACCATTATTGGTGCACTTTTGATTGGTGTTTCAAGAAAAGCAGCCAGTGAATTTACATTTATTCTGGCAATTCCAGTTATGCTTGGTGCGAGCTTGCTTGAACTCTTGGACTTTGGATTTAATCTGACAGGAGACGAAATAGTTATTCTCTTAGTGGGAATGATTAGTGCATTTTTAGTTTCCATTTTTGTAATCAAATTCTTGTTAAGTTATATCCGTAAGCATGATTTTAAAGTGTTCGGCTGGTATCGTATTGTACTTGGTATTGTGGTGCTGCTTTGTGGTGCAATTGGTATTATTTAGTTTAGAAGTTGGTAACCGATGTTAAAGTTATATTATGGACATATTCGGCTGGTAAAAGATCAGCAGGTATTTGATAAGTGGCTTGAAAAAATGAATAATGAGCGGAGGGAAAAAGTACTCCGCTGTAAAAACGAAGTGGATAAACAGCGGTCTTTATTGGCAGGGATACTATTGAATTTTGGTGTGGAAAATGACCGTTTCGAGAAACAAATTTTCTACAGCATTAGTCACTCAGGAAATTATGTAATCTGCGTTCTTTCAGATCGAAGAGTTGGAGTGGATATTGAGAATAAGTTTCGAAGTATTTTTTCCGAAGCGAAAGAAGAACGGTTAAATAAGATTGCGAAGAAATGTTTGACTATGGCAGAGGAGATTCAATATCTTTCCTCCGATGAGGAAGAAAAAGTGGACCTATTATTGCGTTTTTGGACAAGAAAGGAAAGCTATAGTAAGGCGATAGGAAAAGGTCTTGCTTTGGATTTTTCAACGATTGATACGAAAAAAATGGATGCATTGTTTTGGTCTGGATGGCTAGAAGAAGGGTATTTTTGTAGTTTGTATGTGGAGAATGGAATCTTCAATGATATGAGATTGCAGGAAATCGTAAACCTATAGGAAGGAAAAGAGAATATGTATGATGAACTGACTGCAAAGGATATTCAGAAAATGGAAGAGGAAATTGAGCATCGTAAGCTGGTGGTTCGTAAGCAGGCTTTAGAGGATGTGAAAGAGGCCCGTGCTCATGGTGATTTGAGCGAGAATTTTGAGTACAAGGCTGCGAAAAAATTTAAGAATGAAAATGAAAGTCGTATTCGTTATCTGGAAAAGATGATTCGTACTGCGAAGGTGATTTCAGAGGAATCTGCAGATGATGAAGTCGGTATGAATAATACTGTGGAACTGTATTTTGAGGAAGACGATGAAATAGAGATTTATAAGGTTGTTACTACCGTACGAAGCAATTCCCTGAAAAATTTAATTAGCAAAGAGTCTCCGCTGGGAATGGCAATATACGGACACAAAGTTGGAGATCGTTGCGAAGTAAAGGTGAATGACACATATTCTTACTTCGTGCAGATTCGTAAAATTGAAAATACAGTAGATGATGGAAGCGATGAACTGCGTAAATTTTAATTGTATTGAAAGTGAGAACATAGATGGCTAGAAGAAGTATGACAGGACAACTCAATATGTTTGATTTTTTCAATTCCATGGATTCAGGTGCACCTGGAGAGGTAGAGATGGTGTCCTTGGTGCCAAACTTCGACGAGGAGCCAGAGCAAGTAGAAGTTCCAAAATCTGTGATGGAGCCAAAGGTTGTAGAAGTTCCAGTGCAAGTAGTGGAAAAACCGCAGGAGGTTTGGGAAGCCGAGAAAGTGGCGATGTCTCGCAGCTATGAGATTGACGGAAAGAAAGTAGAAATCGCTTATATTAATTATAATAAGGTGCGAATTACGAGAGGGAATGAAGTACCAATTGTGAAAGAGTTTGCTTCCACAAAAGAAGCAGTTGATTATTATGTAGAACAGATGCAGGAGCTAGAGATAGATGAGTAAGGAAGAATTAGAAGTAATAGATTTGAATAAGGATGAGATTTCGGAAGATAAACCATCAAAGAAAAAGAAATATAATGTGATAAGTTTGCTGCTTATCTCAGTTGGAGTAATATGTATCGTTGTTGCGCTGAGTGGATTATATGGAATCTATAAAGAATATAAAGTGGGCCAAGATATTTATGAACAGGCGAAAGAGGAATATGTCCATATAAATGTACCAGTAAGAGAGGAAACGGACTCTTCTACAGGCGGAACTACAGGCGGAACTACAGGCGGAACTACAGTGCTAGAAATTCCTTGGTATGAAATGATATCGGTTGATTTAGAGGGGCTTCAAAAAAAATATCCAGAGGTAGTAGGATGGATTTTCTTTGAGAATGAGACCATCAGCTATCCTGTTATGCATACAACAGACAATAATAAGTACTTACGTGCTGCTTATGACGGAACATATGCTAAGGCAGGAAGTATTTTTGTTGAGGCAACACATAGTGGAGATTTTTCTCAGATGCATACTTTGGTATATGGACATAATCAGAAGGATGCAAATATGTTTGGAAAACTAAAATATTATAAGAAGAAAGAGGGATATTATAATAATCATCAGTATTTCCAGATTTTTAGTGGCGATAAGATACTTAGATACCAAATTTTTGCGTATCAGGTAGTGGGTGTAGATAGCTTTGTGTATCAGGAAAAAAATACATCTGCACGTGTTTTAGCGGATAAATTATTAGAAAATTCTATGATAAACCCAGGAATAGATATTAACGACGGTGACAAAATTGTTACACTCTCTACTTGTACAGATGATACGATAAATCGTTTTGTGGTTAGTGCTGTATTGATAGAAACATATGATCTTACGGAAAAAACTTTGATTGAAAATTAGAATAAGGAGTTAAAGCCATGAAAAGAGAAGAAGAATTATTAAAGCAATTGATGGATATGACAAAGGATACAAAGGCTGGAAAGATTCGCTGGGATATTAAATGTCAGACTACAGAATACAATGATCCAGACGGCAAACCACAGGTGATGGAGGATGATATTCTTTGGACAGTGGATGAATGTTATGTTTCTTATCATTGTGAATACAAGGGTAAGGAATTCCTGATGATTACTTATGAAATGTTACATACAGCAGGAGATAAAGTAAAGACAACAAATTTAGTTTTCCTTCCACCTTTAGGAATTCGTTATTTTGATATTCATACCTTACTTCCATATTCGGTAGAAACATCAAATATGCTTTCTTACCAAGTGCAGACCTTATGGTGCCTGCTTTTAGATATGTACAAAGCAAATCCAGCAAATGTAGCTTTGGATGTGAGTGAAAGAGTTTTAATAATCGAGGATTAATTTTATGGGAAGAGTATATTTAAATGAGGGGTGGAAATTCACAGAGAATTTCTCTGTCAATTTATTTTATCCAGGGGTAAATGACAGTGAACTAAAAGAAGTGCGTTTTCCACATACCTGCAAGGAGTTGCCATATAATTATTTTGATGAAAATGAGTATCAGATGGTATGCGGCTATCGTCGTACTTTGCGAGTAGAAGAGGCTTGGAAAGGGAAAACAATGCTTTTCACCTGTGAGGGGGCAGGTCATCAGACTACACTTTATATCAATGGACAAGAAGTATATACACATTCGTGCGGATATACTTCTTTTACGGTAGATATTACACCATACATGCTCTATGGACAGGCAAATGTACTGGTTTTAAAAGTGGACAGCAATGAAACCATAAATCAGCCTCCATTTGGCTTTGTTATTGATTACATGACTTTTGGCGGTGTGTATCGTGAGGTCTATATGGATGTGGTGGAAAGTACCCATATCAAGGATGTTTTTGTAAAAGCGAAACTTGCAAAGGATGGAAAAGCAGCTTTAGAGTGCCAAGTGGAAGTCACAGATGAAGTGCTTGTGGCAGAAAATGAAATGCTGATTCGCGGCTTTGTTACTAGGAAGGATACGGAACGTTGTCCGGTAGGTAGCGATGATGAGTATTTCCTTCCAGTACGTGCATTTGAACAGAAGATAACAGAGTCCGAGTTTACCCTGAAAAATGTGATGGAAAATATTTTAAGCTGGCATGTGAATCATCCATATTTGTATGAATTGACTTTAGAATTGGTAGATGCAAAAGATAATGTAAAAGATACATATACTACGACCTTCGGTTTCCGAAGCGTGGAATTCAAAACAGATGGCTTTTATTTAAACGGAGAGAAATTGAAAATCCGTGGATTGAACCGTCATCAGAGCTATCCATATGTAGGCTATGCAATGCCAGAAAGCATGCAAAAACAAGATGCGGATATTTTGAAATTTGAGCTGGGGTGTAATGCGGTTAGAACCTCCCACTATCCACAGTCCCACCACTTTATCAATCGCTGTGATGAAATTGGTCTTTTGGTATTTACTGAAATCCCAGGTTGGCAGTATATCGGTGATGAAGCATGGAAGAAACAGGCATGCAAAAACGTAGAGGATATGGTTCGTCAGTACCGCAATCATCCTTCGATTATGATTTGGGGTGTGCGTATCAACGAGTCTCAGGACGATGATGCATTTTATATGGAAACCAATCGTATTGCACACGAGCTGGATGATACAAGACAGACAGGCGGTGTGCGTAACTTTAAAAAGAGCCATCTTTACGAGGATGTATATACCTACAATGATTTTGTTCATGATGGTAAGAAACCAGGTTGCGAGCCAAAGAAAAATATTACTTCGGATATGTCAAAGGGACATTTGATTACTGAATACAATGGACATATGTATCCAACAAAACCATTTGATTGGGAAGAACACCGTTTGGAACATGCTCTTCGTCATGCTCGTGTTATCAATGCAGTGGGCAAAGAAGAGGATATTGCTGGAAGCTTCGGTTGGTGTATGTTTGACTACAACACCCATAAGGATTTCGGCAGTGGGGATCGCATTTGTTATCATGGTGTTACCGATATGTTCCGTAATTCCAAGCTAGCTGCCAGTGTATATGCTTCTCAGAAGGAAGAAACAACAGTCTTAGAAGTAAGTTCTTCCATGGATATAGGTGAGCACCCAGCCACAAATCTTGGAAATGTATATATATTCTCTAATGCGGATAGTGTGAAAATGTACAAAAATGCCCATTTTATCAAGGAATATAAGTCAGGTGATTCTAACTTTGATGGTATTCCACATGCTCCAATTTTGGTAGATGATTTCGTGGGTGATATGTTAGAAACAGAGGAAGGCTTTAGTAAAAAGCAGGCGGAAATGATTGCAGGGGCATTAAATTACCTTGCTATTCATGGATACCAGAACCTCCCTCCACATATTATTTGGACTATGGTAAAAGCGATTGTCCAGTATAAGATGAAGCCAATGGATATGGTAAATCTGTATATCAAATACATTGGAAACTGGGGAGAAACCGCTACTTCGTATCGTTTTGAAGCAATCAAGAATGGTGAAGTGGTGAAAACTGTAGTAAAAGAGCCAATGAGAAAGCTGCATTTGGAGACTAAGGTTTCTCATACCAAGCTTCACGAAGGCAATACTTATGATGTGGCAGCAATCCGTATTCGTGCGGTAGATGAAAATGAAAATCTGCTTCCATACTATCAGGAGCCAATTAGGATAGAGGTAGAAGGACCAATTACTGTAATTGGTGGCGATATAATATCACTAAAGGGCGGTATGGGAGGTCTTTACATAAAGACTACTGGAGAAAAAGGCAACGCAAAGGTTCGCCTTACAAATCCACAGATTGAAACAATAGAAATTACATTTGAAGTAGTATAAGTTTAATGAAGATTTAACTATATTAATATTTAGGAGAAGATTATGATTCGTAGATTAGGCAATGTATTTGTACTCGATACACCAAATACTACATATGCATTTGGAGTGATTCCATCTGGTCAGTTAGAGCATTTGTATTATGGGGAACGAATTGCGATTGACACAGAGGAAGAAGCCGCAGTACTTGCGGAAAAAAGACTTTCACTTCCTGGAAATGCAGTTGCGTATAGCCCAGAGCATAGCAACTTGTCTTTGGAAGTAATTCGTCTGGAAATGTCAGGTGGCGGTAAAGGGGATATCCGCGAGCCTTTCATTGAGGTTACACATGCAGATGGAAGCTACACCTCAGATTTTGTATTCGAGGATGCAAAAATCACGCAGGGGAAAGCACCATTTGACACATTGCCTGGTTCTTACGAAGAGAATGATCAGGTGGAAGAATTAACTGTGACTATGGTTGACCGTAGTTATGATTTAACAGTAGAATTACATTATTATGTTTTCTTAAATCAAGATATAATTTCTCGTTCCGCAAAACTGATTAATACCAGCGATGCACCAGTGATTTTGGACAGACTGATGAGTGCCCAGTTGGATTTTGATGAAACGAATTTGGAGCTTACTACCTTCCATGGAGCGTGGGCAAGAGAGATGAAACGCCACGATATGTCTGCGAGTGCATGCAAGATTGTAAATGAATCTTATTGTGGATGTTCCTCTAACCGTTCCAATCCATTTATTATGCTTTCCAAGAAGGGTACTACAGAGGATTATGGTGATTGCTACGGCATGAACTTAATTTACAGTGGCAACCACTATGAAGCAGTAGAAGTAAGTGCATATGGACAGACTCGAGTTGTAACGGGTATTAATCCGAGAAACTTCCAATTCCATGTTGCACCAGGGGAAATTTTCGAAGCTCCAGAAGCGGTTATGACTTATTCTAAGAAGGGCTATAATGGAATGAGCCAGAATATGCACCAGTTTGTCCGTGAATGTATTGTGCGTGGTGAATGGAAGAAGAAACCACGTCCAGTATTGCTTAATAGCTGGGAAGCCGCTTACTTTGATATCAACGAGAGCAAACTGTTGAAACTGGCTAAGGCTGGAAAAGAAGCTGGTATTGAGCTTTTCGTAATGGATGATGGCTGGTTTGGAACCAGAGATAACGATACACAGTCCCTTGGCGACTGGTATCCAAATAAAAAGAAATTACCAAATGGATTGGCAGGACTTGCGAAGAAAGTGAATGCCTTAGGTTTGGATTTTGGTGTATGGGTAGAGCCAGAGATGGTGAATGTAAATAGTGATCTTTATCGTGCACATCCAGAATGGGTTATGGAGATTCCAGGAAAACCACATTCTGAGAGTCGTACCCAGAGAATTTTGGACTTTGCGAATCCAGATTTGGTAGAATACATGACCGAGGCTATGACAAAGGTATTTTCTGACGGAAATATCGCTTATGTAAAATGGGATATGAACCGCATTTTCTCAGATTATTATTCGCAAGGCTTACCACCTGAACGTCAAAAAGAAGTCGGACATCGTTATATGATGGGCTTGTACAAAATGTGTGATACCTTGATGAGCAGATTCCCTCATATCCTTTTTGAGGGTTGTGCATCCGGCGGTAACCGTTTTGACTTAGGTATCCTTTGTTATTTTCCACAGATTTGGGCAAGCGATGATTCAGACGCGATTTATCGTGTCAGCGGCCAGACGGGCTATAGTTATGGCTATCCAATGTCTACGGTAAGTGCACATGTATCCGATTGTCCAAATCATCAGACGCTTCGTAAAACGCCTATGGCGAGCCGTTTCCAGGTAGCAGCCTTTGGGGTATTGGGTTACGAATGTAACCTTTGCGAAATGAGTTCAGAGGATGTAAAGGATGTGAAAGAGCAGATTGCTCTTTACAAGCAGTGGCGTGAGGTATTGCAGTACGGCACCTTCTATCGTGGCAGAGTATATGACAATACCTATGAATGGACCTGCGTAAGTCCAGATAAGAAAAAAGCAGTTGGCTTTGAAATGCAGGTGCTTTTCAATCCAAATACGCATTTTGAAACCTATTCACCAAAGGGCTTGGAAGCAGATACGAAATATCTCTTCACCAATAGACAGCTCAAAATCAATATCAAGGACTTTGGCGGTTTGATTAATCAGGTAATTCCTTTCCACATTAAACCAGAATCGGTGGTACACAATCTGGCGGCGAAGCTAGTGAAACTTCCAGCAGAAAAGGAAAACTGTGTGGCAAGCGGAAAACTCCTGATGGATGGGGGCGTGAAATTACAACAGAATTTTGGTGCAACAGGATATGCAGAGGGTATTCGTTTTACCACAGACTTTGCTTCCCGTATGTACTTTATGGAGGCAGTAGAATGATTTATTTTAACTGTGATTATACGGAAGGAGCACATCCACGTATCATCCGAATTTGCACCTCATGGGCCACAAAAGAAGAAAATGTAACAGCACTTTTAGCTGATATTGAAAGGGATCTTTCGTAATGAAGAAAATATTATTAATCGCCACAGGCGGAACGATTGCATCGAAAAAATCAGATAGCGGATTAAAACCACAGACTTCGCCAGATGAATTGTTGTCTTATATTCCTTCTATCAAAGAAATCTGCGAAGTAGAATCTTTGCAGCTCCTTAGTTTGGATAGTTCTAATATGGAGCCAAAGCATTGGAGCATGATAGTAGAATGCATTCAAGAAAACTATGATAAGTACGATGGCTTTGTCATTGCTCACGGTACAGATACCATGGCATATACTGCGGCAGGCTTATCCTACATGATTCAGAATTCCAAGAAGCCAATCGTAATAACAGGTTCCCAGAAACCAATCGATTTGGATATTACAGATGCCAAAACGAACCTTTTAGATAGCTTTACCTACGCTGCAGATGCCAAATCGCAGGGTGTAGTCATCGTATTTGATGGAAAGGTAATTGCAGGAACCCGTGCGAAAAAGATTCGTTCAAAGAGTTATAATGCATTCGATAGTATTGATTTTCCTGCATTGGCTATATTGCAGGATGGACAGATTATGCGTTACATTCCAATGGAACCATATCAGGAGGAAGTAAAATTCTATACAAAGATAAACGAAAAAATATTTCTGCTGAAACTAATTCCAGGCATTAAACCTGAGATTTTGAAATATATTTTTGAGCATTACAATGCAGTTATCGTAGAAAGTTTCGGTGTAGGAGGTATTCCTAAATCCATTTCCGAGGATTTCTATGGACTTTGCAGGCAATATCCAGATAAGACTATCGTGATGGCAACCCAGGTAGCCCATGAAGGCAGTGATATGACAGTCTATGAAGTAGGACATGAGATGAAAGCTAGATGTAATTTCTTGGAATCCTATGATATGACTTTAGAATCTGTGATAGCAAAGACAATGTGGATGTTGGCAAATCAAGAGGTTTCCAAAGAGAATCAGGAAGATATTTTCTATAAAAATATTAATTATGATGTTATATTTGGAAAAAACAGAAAATGTTGGTAGAAAAAACAATGCAGACATACAATGGAAACGATCTTGGTGCAGTTTACTTGAAACAGAATACCTATTTTCGCTTGTGGGCACCAACTGCAGAAAGGGTGCGTATTTGTTTTTATGCCACAGGAGATGGCGGCGAAGCAGTAGAAGTAAAAGACATGAATTCATCGGAAGGTGGAACCTGGGTATATGCGAAAAGTGGGGATTTGCATAAACTGTACTATACATATTTAGTAACAGTAGATGGACAGGAACAGGAAACGAACGATCCTTATGGCAAGGCAGCAGGGGTAAATGGGAAAAGAAGTATGGTCGTGAATTTGGAAAAAACAAATCCAGAAGGCTTCGAAGACGACCATGGTCCAGAGGTGAAGAAATGGACAGATATCGTAGTATATGAATTATCTATTTTAGATACGACTATGGACGAAACCTGCGGTGCAAAATATCCTGGAAAATATTTAGGCCTTACCGAAACTGGTACCAAAACCCAAGAAGGTGTACCAACAGGTCTGGATCACATTTTAGATTCTGGTGTAACACATGTACAGATTATGCCAAGCTATGATTTTGGCAGTATTGATGAAAGCAAGCCAGAAGAGCCGCAGTACAACTGGGGATATGACCCAATCAATTACAATGTTCCAGAAGGCTCTTTCTCTACGGATCCTTACCATGGAGAGGTTCGTATTAAAGAATACAAGGAAATGGTACAGTCCTTCCACAAACATGGTATCGGTGTCATCATGGACGTAGTATATAACCATACTTATGACATTGAAAACAACTGTTTCCAGAAATGTGTACCAGATTATTATTATAGAATGACAGAAGATGGGGTATATTCTAATGCCTCTGGCTGTGGAAATGAAGTAGCATCGAATCATCCAATGGTGCGTAAGTTCATTATTGATTCTTTGAAATACTGGGTAAGTGAATATCATATTGACGGCTTTCGTTTTGATTTAATGGGAGTATTAGATATAGAAACCATCAATCAGGCAGCTATTGAATTAAAGAAAATCAATCCTTCAATCATCCTCTATGGTGAAGGCTGGACGGGTGGTCTTTCTACCATTCCAGATGAAGAAAGAGCATTGAAATGTAATGTGCACTCCCTTATGGATGTTGGAGCATTCTCAGATAATATTCGTGATGCAGTGCGTGGTAATGTATTTGTTGAAGAAGAAATCGGATTTATCAGCGGCAGAAATAATATGGAAAATGATATCCGCTATTCTGTTGTAGGTGCGACCAGACATCCAGAAGTGGATTATGAAGCCTACAAATACGGTGATGGTCCATGGGCGAAGAACCCAGTGGATATCGTAAACTATGTATCCTGTCATGATAATCTCACTCTCTGGGATAAGATTAGCGTTTCTTGTCCAAATGCTACCAAAGAAGAGAAATTAGCTATGAACCGTTTGGCTACAGCTATGGTATTTACTGCACAGGGGATTCCATTCTTTCTTTCGGGAGAAGAATTCGCCCGTACCAAGCCAATTGAAGGTACAGACGCGGTGTCTGAAAACAGCTACAATCTGCCATTTTACACGAACAACATGAGATATGACAGATTAGTAGAATATATGGATTTGTATGAATATTACAAAGGCTTAATTGCATTTAGAAAAGCACACGAAGGTCTTAGATTTGGAACTACGCAAGAGGTACAAAAACACTTACACTTTGTGGATGGACTTCCAAGGAACGTAGTCGCATTTACCATCCAAACAGAGGAAGAAACTATTTTTGTAGTATATAATGCAAACAAAAAAGCTGTAGAGATTCACTTGCCTCAAAAGTCAGAGTGGCAGATTTGCGTAGATAATGACAAGGCTTCCGTAGAAGCACTTCGCACACTTACAAAGAAAAGTTCTAAAGTTGAAGTGCAAGGTGTTTCCTGTTTAGTGGCAGTAACTAGTTTTCTAAGCTAGTGTGTATGACGATTGATAAAGTCCGTTTTGTACTTGGAGTACATGATTTTCTGGCTGCGATATAATCCAGAGTAACCAGAAAGCATATAACTAAAGGCAACTGCCACAAGATAATATGGCATGCCCTCATAACCGAAAAGCTCGAAGCTAATAAGCAGTGTACTGATTGGACAGTTCGTTACACCACAGAAGAGGGAAATCATACCAATGGCGGCACAAAGAGATGGGCTTAATCCAACAAACTGGCCTAAGAGACATCCAAGGGTAGCACCTACAAAGAGGGTGGGAACGATTTCACCGCCTTTATAGCCAGCACCGATAGTCAGTGCAGTAAAAATTACTTTCAGGAGAAATGCCTCTGGTACAACGTGTCCAGCAACGGCTTCTTCTATGGTATGCATGCCAGCACCATTATAGGCGTTGGTCCCCACCAGTACGGTAAGGAGTACTACGAGACAGCCACCAACTAAAATACGCAGATAACGATTTTTGAAATATTTCTTATACAGTTCTTCAGTTCTATGTAAGATGCCACAGAATCCGATGCTAAAGAAGGCACAGATAACGGCAACGATAACAACCTGTATGACAGGGAGGACCTGTAAGGCTGGAATTCCAGTTACATGGAAGGATTCACCAGCAACACCCAATAGAACTGCAACACCATGAGCAGTTAAGGAACTAACAACACATGGAACCAAAGCCATGTAATACATAACGCCAACACTTACCATTTCCATTGGGAAAATAGCAGCAGCCATTGGAGTTCCAAACAATGTGGAAAAGGCAGCACTCATACCACACATGATAATAACGTGGGTATCCTTTTCATCAAATTTGAAAAGCTTGCCCAATGCATTGCCGATGCTTCCGCCAATCTGTAGGGCAGCACCTTCTCTACCGGCAGAACCACCGAAGAGATGGGTCAGGGCTGTAGAGATAAAAATAGATGGAGTCATACGCAGTGGAATTCTATCTCCAGAATGAACCGCTGAGATAACAAGGTTGGTTCCACCATCATTATCGTTTTTCATAATGTGATAAGTTGCTACGATAGCAAGTCCTGCCAAAGGGAGTAAATAGATAATCCAGCTATTTTGTTCTCGCACAATGGTGACAAAAGAGAGAACAAAGTAAAAGGCACTACTCACAAGTCCTACAATAGCACCTGTTAAAGTAGCAAAGACCACCCATTTTGCAGTAATTGCAGTATTTTCTAATAGTGGCCGAATATGTCTTATATAAATCTTTTCCATAATAAACACCTCATCTTATACGTCTAATACTATCAAAGGAAAGAAAAAATGACAAGAATCAACTAGAAACTTTGCAAAAATTTACGAAAAGTCTGGTTGTAAGTGTTTGGAAAGAATGTTAAAATACAAAAAGGTTTAAATTTTAGGAGGAAAAGACATGAGAGCAAGTGGCGTGTTGATGCCTATTTCATCGTTACCATCACCATATGGTATCGGTACAATGGGCAAAGCAGCAAGAAAGTTTGTTGACTTTTTAAAGAAAGGTGGGCAGACTTACTGGCAGATTCTTCCAATCTGCCCTACAAGTTATGGTGATTCACCATATCAGTCATTCTCAAGCTTTGCAGGAAATCCTTACTTCATTGATCTGGAAATGTTATGCAAAGAAAAATTAATTACGAAGAAAGAGTGTGAATCTTTCCCATGGGGAGATAACGAAAGTTATATTGATTACGGTGTAATATATGAATCTCGTTACGCTTTATTGAAAAAAGCGTATGCTCGTTTTGTAAAGAACATTCCACAGGAATTCTGGGATTTCTGCTGGATTGAAGGTTGGTGGTTAGAAGACTACTCACTTTTCATGGCATTAAAGGATGCGAACGATGGTGCAGCATGGAGTGCATGGGAAGATAAATATAAATATCGTCATTGGGATGCAATTCAGGCTGCAAAAGAAGAGTACAAAGAAGGAATGCAGTTTTACAAAATGCTTCAGTTCCTTTTCTTCAACCAGTGGAGAGAATTAAAAGCATATGCCAACGAAAATGGCATTCAGATTATCGGAGATGTTCCAATTTATGTAGCATATGATAGTGCTGATGTTTGGGCAAATCCAGATGAATTTTATTTAAATCAGTATAGAGAACCAATCGATGTGGCAGGATGTCCACCAGATGCATTCTCAGCAGATGGTCAGCTTTGGGGAAATCCATTATTCCGTTGGGATGTTATGAGAAACAATGGATATGATTGGTGGACAAAACGTATTTCAGCGATGTCTAAATTATACGATATCATACGTATTGACCATTTCAGAGGCTTTGATTCATACTATGCAATTCCTGCAAAAGACAAAACTGCTGTCAATGGGGAATGGAGACAAGGACCAGGCATGGACCTTTTCCGTGTCTTAGAACAGAAGCTTGGTAAACTTCCAATTATTGTAGAAGACCTTGGATTCTTAACACCTTCGGTGCATCAGCTTTTGAAGGATTCAGGTTTCCCAGGCATGAAGGTAATCCAGTTTGCATTTGATTCTCGTGAAGAATCGAACTACTTACCACATACATATACACAGCATTGTGTTGTGTACACTGGTACTCATGACA
>CAYMTP010000032.1:0-17479 GCA_964393435.1 uncultured Lachnobacterium sp.
CTGCCAGATGCGACTTTTCTACACCTACTTCAATATAAGCCGCCTGACCAATCATATACATCATAACACCCATGCCTGCACTGACTCCCAAAATGATAAGCAATACTGGAAGTAAAATCTTGGTACGGATATTCATCTTTCTTGTTTTTTGCTTTTTTATTATCTCCTTTGCCATAGAAAAAGCCCCCTTTTTCTTTTGCGTTTCTTTACCCATTATTTTAATACTTGAAGCTAAAATTGTCTATACAATTACAACAAAAAAGCGAGGGATTTTTTACAAAATCTCTCGCTTTTATATGCATTTTATACAATTAATCTATTAGATATGTCCATTCGCTTTTAACCAAGCGATTTCATCTTTGATTGTTTCTTTGTATGGACGTGTTTTGTATCCTAATTCTCTCTCTGCCTTAGAGTAATCAAATGAATTGTTCTTATCTAAGTTGTATACAGAGAATGTTGTCATCATTGGCTCTTTACCAGATTTTGCTGCTGATTTTTCCATCATAGCTGCAAGTTTGTATGCAATGCTAAGTGGTAAGAACTGTTTGATTGGTTTACATCCTGATTCGTCACAGATTAATTTAACGAAATCACGGAATGATACTTCTTCATTTGCAAGGATGTAACATTCACCTTTTTTACCATGATCAGCTGCACCGATACAACCAGCTGCGAGGTCACGTACGTCACAAAGGTTGAAGGAACCATCCATACCCATTGGCATTTCGCCTTTGATAATCTGGATTAATGTACCTGTTGTTTCACCGATAGCTGGATCTTCTGGTCCAAGGATACCTGATGGATGTACGATACAAGCGTTTACACCTTCGATGTTAGCTGCATCAAGAACTGCCTGTGAAGCGATAGCTTTTGAACGGCTGTAGCATCCTACTGTCTGGTCTTCGTCGAAGTAGATTACTTCACGCATCTTGCGACCTTTCTTTTCTTCTGGAATTGCACCTGTTGAAGAACAGTATACGAGTTTTTTACATTCTGGGTGTTTCTTCATTACGTGAAGAATATTCTTTGTTCCACCTACGTTTACGTTCATTACTAATGGGCTGTAGTCTGGTGTAACTGTTACTACTGATGCGATGTGCATACAGATCGTTTCTGTTCCTTCTGGAACTGTGAAGAATTTTTCTACATCTTCGATTTTGCAAAGGTTCCCTTCGATAACTTCTACTTCTTCTGGGATATATTTGATTGCCTTGTCGCCTGGTAAAGCAAATGCTCTAACCTTGTCGCCTCTAGCAATTAACTGTCTACAAACGTGTCCCCCTAAAAATCCTGCTGCGCCTGTTACTAAGTACAATGTGTTGCTCATGTTTTTACTTCTCCTTTTGAATAATTATTTTGATTTTCTTATTTAACATATTTCATTTCGCGATTTCTCTCGCTGACAAATGCGATAATACATCCCCCTTTTTTATAAAATGTTTGCGAAATGTTAAAGTTTTGTTAAATTGAAAAAATCTAAAAAAAATTACCCAAATATCCCCTGAACTAGAATTTTACTCCTATTATTTAAAAATATCAATCCATAAATTACAACGGGCTGTCGCAAATATCAATTTGTCGACGCCCTTTCTTCATGCTTTGAAATAAATATGTCTCTGTATTTTGTGCGCATTTTCGAACCTTTAAGGGAAACGCTATTATTTCTTGAAACACTCTGCTTGCTTAAGTTTTGTGTCTGGCATAGCTTTTACTATCTGCACCGCTTTGTCCGTGTGCAACAGGACAAAGCGGTGCAGATTGTAAAACTTTTGACAGACAGAATAAATCATAAAAGCAAGCAGAGTGCTTCTTAGAAATAAAGCGTTTTTCTTAACCGAGAGAAAATACACGCAAAATACAGAGACATATATATTTCGAAATATAAAAATAAGGGCGTCGACAAATTGATATTTACGACAGCCCTTTGTATTATGTTTGCTATTTTAATATCCAAGTGCTTTTCCGTCACGTCTTGGATCTGCAGCTCCGAATAATGTGCCATCTTCCATGTACATAACCCCCTGCACTCCACCGAAGTAAATCTTCCATTGTCCTTTTTGTGTAGTTTTGTGTCCCATGGCTTGTAAGGCTGCTACTGTATCCGCTGTAATGGAGTACTTACATCCTGTCTCATACTCAATTCCATTTTTACTTCCATTATCATAAATTCGAGCACAATCAATTGCTTCCTGTAAATTCATTCCGTGGTCTATTACCTTGGAAATTACCTGTGCTACTGTTGTATAAATACGAAGTCCTGCTGGAGTTCCCAGCGTCATAAATGGAGAACCATCTTCATTTAAAATAATAGTAGGGCTCATAGAGCTTAATGGATGCTTTTCTCCCTGAACACAGTTCACGCTGTTTGGATCTGTGGAGAAATCATGCATCTCATCATTTAATACGAAACCATACCCTGGAACCGCCACACAGCTACCAAAGCTACATTCTAAGGTCTGGGTTACGGTAACAACGTTTCCATACTTATCTGCTACTGAAAATGAAGTGGTAGAATCATGTACGTATTCCGTTGGATCTCCCGCCATCCAAGACTTAGATGTGTTTGTAATCTGATCGGCAATAGTCTTAGCATATGCCTTATCCGTAAGTCCTGATAAAGGTACATCCTCTACAAAATCGGTATCTGCCATATAGGCCTCACGATCTGCAAAGGTCGCCTTTAAGGTCTCACTCCATAGATGTAGGTATTCGGAAGAATTCACCTCCATGCTACCAACATCAAAATTCTCTAAAATATTTAAAATCTGAACAATATGTGTTCCACCAGAAGAAGGTGGTGGACAGGATATCACCTGATATCCACGATAGGTTCCAGTCACAGGCTCTCGAAGATTTGCAGAATAATTATCCAAATCCTCCTGCGTCATCACACCGCCATACTTTTTAATCTCTGCCAGCATTGCTTCCGCAACCTCACCCTTGTAGAAAGCATCTGCTCCATTTTCAGCAATCAACGTCAATGTTTTTGCCAAGTCTGGATTGGAGAATTCTTCTCCTGTCTTATACAAGGACCAATCGGATTTTAAATAATAACTTCGAATTGCATCATATTTTTGAATAGATGCGAGTTTCTCCAAGGTTTGATTGTACTGGAAACTTCCCACATAAAACCCACGGCTGGCAAGTTCAATGGCTGGTGTCATAATTGCTTTTCGGGTCAACAGACCTGAACCATATTTTTCCAATGCCATTTCCATTCCCGCAACCGTGCCTGGCACAGCAACTGCAAGCCCTCCTAATTGATTCGCTTTTCCATCATTTTTCACATTTCCATTTCCATCGAGCCACGTATAGGCATCCTGTGCTGCTGGAGCAATTTCACGGAAATCAATAAATGCATCTTCTCCGTCTGCCGTATGGATTAACATAAAACCTCCACCACCAATACCAGAAGACTGAGGCTCTACTACACCAAGTGCGTAAGATACGGCAATCGCAGCATCAATTGCATTCCCACCTGCTTTAAGCACTGCAAGGCCAGCCTGAGAAGCATATACATTGGCAGTAGCCACCATGCCGTTTTCACCTGTTGCAGAACGGTCAGTTCGAATTAAATTTCCATTTTCATCCACAGAAGACCAGATTAATTCCACAACCCCCGTTCCTCCATCATCAATACTGACGTAATCAATTTGTGGAACTGGTGTTTCTGTTTGCTCTGATTCACTTGAAACATCCTCGCTTACCTGAGATTCACTGGTGGAAGGATTTTGATTATTACCACAAGCCACACAAGAAAATGCCATGACAAAAGCGAGAAAAAATGCAACTATTTTTTTCATTCTATCTTTTCCCTAAATCCAAGAGTCTATTTTGTGCTATAGATTCGTTTTAATTCCACTCGGTCAATTTTGCCATTGGCATTTAGTGGAACTTTATCAATCAAGACAATTCTGTTTGGCACCATATAAGAAGATAATTTCTCGGTAAGTGCTGCCTTAATTTGTGGACCACTTAGTTCACTATCTGGTGCACACTCACAGTAAAGTATGATTCGTTTTTTGTCATTATCATAGATACATCCGCATTTTTCGATTCCATCTAAGCTTAATGCGGCCACTTCGATTTCCCCAAGTTCAATGCGGTGACCCATATGCTTAATCTGAAAGTCCTTACGGGAGGTAAATACCAAATCACCATTCTCATTATAAAATGCGATATCACCCGTTTTAAAGTAGCGTCTTTCTCCAGTTCCATCCAGGTCCACCATCACAAAGGAATTTTCGGTCTTTTCCTTATCCCCATAATATTCCTTGGCAAGTGCCTTGGATGAAAGATAAATTTCGCCACTTACCTTCTGATCCGTAATCACTTTTCCGCTTTCCTGTTCGATGAGCACAATCTTACAATTCGAAAGCGGTTTTCCCATTGGAAGTGACTCAGTATCCGCAAAGATATCGTCTTTCTTTACTTCATAATACAGGCAAATGCCTGCAATTTCCGAAGAACCATAAAGATTTACATAGGTCAAATCCGGCATTTCCTTACGCCATTTATTTAACTGTTTCATTGGAAATACTTCTCCAACGAAAAATACCTTCTTTAAGGTAGTAGGCTTAATATCCGCAAAAACATTCAATTGTGTAAGTAATGACAATGCGGATGGAACCCATGAAATTATACCGACCATTTTCTCATTTAAGTATTCCACCAATTTAACAGGCATAGAGAACAGTGCTGTTGGTATGATTTCCATAGTCGCCATATTCTTAAGGCAAAGATAAATATCCTTCGCTGATGCATCAAAGAAAAATGGAGTCTGATTTCCTAAGATTTCATGCTCCCCATATGGATAAGTTGCAGAAAAAGCCTCCACGTAGTCCATCATGGCACCATGGGTTTTCAGTCCCCCTTTTGGTACTCCCGTAGAACCAGACGTGTAGATTAAATACAACGCCTTATCTTCCGCATCTGTATCGTAGGCATACTCTAGTGCCTCCTTAGAAATTCCATCATTCATAGCAAGCACTTCCGAAACATCCTCTATCGAAAGTAGAAGTTCCATACCTGACTGCTGGATAATATGGTTCTTTTTTTCTTCTTTCAGTTCTGGATCGACTGGCACATAGAAATTACCACTATATAGAATTCCCATAAAAAGGACTAAGGTATATTTGTCCCTTGCTGCAACAACACCAATTGGTTTATTGGTATTATGAAAACCCTTTTCTATGAGATATAGGCCCACTCTTCTTGCCAATCTACGATAGTTTTCATATGTAATTTGTCCATTACCGTCCTCTAAAGCAATCCTATCTGGATTCACTTTTGCCGCATATTCTAAATAATCTAATACGTTCATTTTTAATTATATTCAACCTTTGTCTTATACTCTATAGAAACGATTTCATCATTCTCTATAATGAAATAGAGGTAGCCATTTCCCTTTTCATAAGTATATTCATTATTGTTTACTATTGTTGCTTCTCCATAAGCGTCAGTCATATCATCTTTGGACATGTAAAGGGAAATTCCTTCGGTTGTCTTTACAAGATCGTCCTTAAAATAGATAGATGCCACCATATCCTTGCCATCCTGAGGATAGGTATCTAACTGAAAGCTGGAATAGGTATAAAATTTGTCCAAACCATCAAAAGCACAGCTTGCAGCTTCATAATAAGCCACAGGTTCACCTAACTTGTCTACTACACTTTCAATATCATCGTTTACAGAAATCTCCATTCCATTATAAGTAAACACATAGCTCGCTTCATTTGTTACTTCGTTTTCTTTTTCTGAATTGCTGCTTCCTGCATTTCCACTATTGTCGCCACCACCGCAGGCACATAAAAATACACAACTTACTGCAAGTAATAATGCTAATAATCTCTTTTTCATTGTTTTTTCGCTTCCTCTTCTGTAATTGCTTCTTCAATTGCTTTGTTATACGCTTCTACTTTTGGTTCCCAAACAGATACATACGCCTCTTCATTGCTTCGGTCTGTTACACCATGAACCTCTATCAGCTTTGCTCCTAAATAATCGGACATTTTCTCAGCTCCTGAAAGGTTCATGTGCATGCCCGCATCATAGGTATCCGTTGTATAATCGATACCAATTTCCTCTGCAAACTCTAAAAAATTATAATAGGTAATGTCATACTTCTCTGCATAAGCATCTACCTGTGCTTCCCATTCATCATACCAATGTGGGAAAAGACTAGGTGCTTTTACGAAAACAAGTTCAATACCTTTTTCCTCACAAAGTTCTCGCATCTTATCCAAATATTCCATTGGATAATCCGCAAATTGGTAATCCGCCAATCTCTTTGGTTCTGGAATAGATGTAACTGGTCTTACATCCACTCTCATATAATACCCCTCAAAAGTTACAGGGTCTTTCTTAAATAAATATTCAAAATCTTCCGCAGTAAGCTCACTCCATCTGGTATGATATCGAAGGATTGGAAAAACATAATCCAATGCATTTTCATCCTCTGTCATGGACGCCTGAATGGAGTTCCATTTTGCAGATGACCAACGCATACCATCAATGGTCATACGATTATACGCTTCATTCTCTGGGCCTGCATGCATCAGAGACATAATGTTGAACACCACAACCTCAGGTGTCTCGTATTGTAAAGTATCCTCCAACAGATAATAAGACTGCCAGATTAACTGCTGTGCACTCCCACGTACATAACTGCTGATTCCATATTTCTCCCACAATCTGCATGGGGAAAAAGTTTCATACACCTCGCAGTCGCCTAAAAACAGAACATCATGATTTTTCTCAGAATCATAATATTCTTCTATCATCGCACCTTCTATAATGTCGGTCATATATTTTGGCATCAAAAGCTCTTGTAAGAGAGCCAGCACCAAAACGACCACTACTATCGTAGGCACAATCTTTTGTAATGCTTTCTTCATTTTACCTCTCCTTAGAACTGATTATAAATAAATGCACTTTCGTCATATCCTTGTCCATAGGCCCCCGCAAGAAGCACTACTACAAAAAGTGCCATCCAAATTGCCGCACGAGCAGGATATGGAAGTGTTAAAATACGTTCTCTCACCTGTTTTTTTCTCTGCAACATACTAACCACAAAAATTAGTACTACACCGAATAAAATAATCAGGTAATCCGTTACATTAAGTCCTAGTTCTAACATGGAACCGTCCCAAAGTACCGAAAAGTTCCATGTGGTAAACATACTGAAAAACATCTTGATGGTAACTGTCACGTCACGGTAACAGTCAAACATTCGAAGTGCACTCATAAGAAGAATGGTTCGAATGACACAAAATGCTTTGTACCAAAGCTTGCCTTCCACATCAAAACGATTATGGAATTTCGCATATAATGGTGACAATTCCTGTGAAATTAAAATAACTACACAGTTTGCCAATCCCCATACAATAAAGTTCCAGCTTGCACCATGCCAGATACCAGTGGTAAACCAAACAATAATCGTCGCAAGGTAAACTGGTACTCGTTTTCCTATGTTTTCGCCGAGAATTTTTCTCGCTTTTTTAGAAAGCTTAAGCATAAAACCAGATACAGAAATTGGATAGAAAATATAATCTGTAAACCAGCTTCCCATGGTCATATGCCATCTATTCCAGTATTCCTTAATATTCTTGGAGAAATAAGGACGCATGAAGTTTTCTTTCACCTTAATTCCCATGGTTTCCGCAATACCGATGGTTATATCAATTCCACCTGTAAAGTCAGCATATAACTGAATTGCATAAAACATCATTGCTACAAAGAAATATACACCTGGATAATCCTCTGGTGCAGCAAGCAGCGTCTTTAATCCGATTAATACACGGTCTGCGATTACCAGCTTCTTAAAATAGCCCCAAAGAATCCTCTGTAAACCAAATGCTACTACTTTTCCATCAAACTTATGCTCTAAATACAAGGTCTCAGATAAATCGTTATATCTGCTGATTGGTCCCTGTGATAACTGTGGAAAAAAGCCAACAAAAAGGGCAAACTTTCCATAATTATTCTGTGCTTCATATTTCTCATTGTACACATCTACCAGATAACCAACGGTCTGGAATGTGTAGAAGGAAATTCCCAATGGCATGATAATATCCAAATAAGAAATTGGCTCCATATTAGCCACGCTGGTAATGATGCCATTGATATTTTCGATTAAGAAATTGGTATATTTAATACCAATCAAAAGCCCCAAATCCACCAGCAATGCAAGGTATAAAAACATACGCTGTTTTTTCTTGACACTCTCTTTGTATGCTTTCTTGGCTTCCCTGTCTAAGGTAGTTTTGTTCTCTTTTAAATATGCCGTCTTCTCTTGTGAGAGACTACTAATTTTTCTTGCAGACAGATATGTTACCAATGTTGTGATACTGATAAAGAGCAAGTAAGAAGGACCTGCACTAAAATACAACAGATAGCTTGCTCCCAAAAGAAACATCCACTGGAAACGCTTTGGTATAATGTAATAAATTACAAAAATCACTGCTACTGCAAGAATAAACTCATAGGATGTAAAACTCATTCTTATTCTCCATCTTCCAATCTTTCAATCATAGCCCAAAGTGCCTGTGCTGAGTTAAAGTTCTCTGGAATAATTTCTTTTGCAGGAACAACTACGTCAAAGGTATCTGCAATTTCTGAAATAATCGTAATGATGTCAAATGAGTCCAGAATCGCACTATCAATTAAGTGCTCTTCTGTTTCAAAATTTACTTCTGGATGAAGGTCTGTTAAAATCTCTAGTAATTCGTTCATTTTTTTCTCCTTTACTGTATCTCTGGGTATTTATCTCTTGTAAAATTGTGGGAACCGCCATGATTATTCGAATATTCTAAAATCTGTGCATCGGTCCACATAAAAAACCATGTTCCATCTGCTCGTCTTGTTGGATCGAAGTGATAATATCCTTCTCCCAAATCCAACAACAACCACCAGTGATTGTTTTGAGTAGTCCAATCCGCTTTCTCTTTTGTAATAACTAATGGCTCTAGACCAATACGTTCTAGCAAAAATTTGGCTGTTGCCGCATAGGTAAAACAATCTCCACTTCTCTTCACCATGCCGTTATAGGCTCCTTGTAACCAGTCGCCCTTTTGAGAGTCGTTTACATAGCCGATATTGGTTCTAGTCCACTTATAAATTGCATATGCCTTATCTCGTATTGACATAGAATCGTTTATAATGCTTGCAAGTATGTTATCTGCATACTGATTGACTTCTTCTAAGGTATGCCCTCCTGTGGAAGGTTCAATAACCTTTACAGTAACATCCTTTGATGTAGTATTCCCTGCGGAATCTGTTGCAGTACAATGCACTACATAACTTCCTACTGTACTTAAATTCACCTCAGAATTATCAATCTCCAACGTAATATCAGCAGCTTCGTCACAGTTGTCCGTTACGCGAATACTCTTTTTGTAA
The DNA here is from genome assembly GCA_964393435.1 of uncultured Lachnobacterium sp. Classification (GTDB taxonomy): domain Bacteria; phylum Bacillota; class Clostridia; order Lachnospirales; family Lachnospiraceae; genus Roseburia. Next base: position 9,403 of record CAYMTP010000032.1, read on the forward strand.
GAAATAGTACCATTTTTATCCACCTGAATATAAGAGGTTCCAATGCTTGGAGCCGTTGTATCCACAACCGATAAAATCACATTTTCCACAATTCCCTGCACCTGTATCTGGATTAAATGATCTCCTACCGTCGATAAAATTTCGCTGCCAATTTCCGTTATATAAGTAGCTTCAATATGCTCATCTAAAACATATACACTGGCTGGTGGAAGATCACTGCCTCCCTCTATCGTATAAGAAGGCACAACTCCCTTTACGGTAAGCGTGGTGCTTTGTGTCGTGCTATTGTCATATGCATCAGTAGTCTTTACCGTTACAGTCTGTGTTCCTAGCTTTATTGTATCTGGTGTCGTTAGAAAACTATAGCTAACCTCCGTTGCATCTTTACAACTCAAAACGAAATCCTCTGGTTTACATTCTGCTCCGTAATTAATTGAGAGTTCCTGTAATGTCACCACTGGTTCCGTTGTATCCACCACGTCTACGGTAACATTCATTGGGATAAGCCCCCATATTTTTACCAGGCACTTATAGGTCCCAACTTCATCTGTATTGATATGTCCCGCAACTGTGGAGTACGCTTTAAAATCCTTCTTCCACACCGTATTCACATCAAAATCTTTTCCCGCCTCAGTGGTAACATGAAAATTAAAGTTAGATATCAAAAAAACACTTATAGCAATAATAAGTATTGATACCCCCAGCGACACACCGCCTATGGTGTAATATTTTTTTATATTTTCTTTATCTTTTATGTATTTTTCTAAGAATTCCATTATGTACCTCTTTTTCGTCATACGCATACATGGTATATTTTACCACATTCGACGTCTATCAACAAGATTCTTTTTCCACAAAAAAAACAGCGTAATCACTGCTGATTACACTGTTTTTCATAATTACTCTACTACGCGACTGGTCTTTCCTTCCGCTTTCATACGAATCTTGTTCTCATACATATCTTCGTCCGCACGATTGAACACACTTTCGTAGTTGCTGTCCTTCTTGCTGTTAAAGACTGCAAATCCCACGGATGCGGACGCCCATATTTTCCCCTTTTGACGCTCTACGATTTCATCGAAGCTTTTTTCCAATGCTTCGCATTCTCCTTGCGAAATGCCATACTTAATCACAGCAAATTCATCACCACCAATACGGTAGAGATGCTCAGAGCCAAATACTTCTGCAGTCATCTGTGTTACCTTGATGATTAACTCATTTCCAAGCTCATGACCATAATTGTCATTGATATGCTTTAAACCATTTGCATCGATGACAAAAATTGCAAAATCTGCTTTTTTCTGCAAAATGTCATTCTTTATATAAGCAACTTCCTGAAGATACGCGGTATTATTTTTAATCCCCGTCAATTTGTCAGAGTACGCTAGGTTGTTGATATAATCAATTTTGATTTTCAGCTGGCGAGCGGTCTCACTGAGGCTACTTGCAAGGGTGCCAACTTCGTCATTAGAAGTAATATGTAAATCCACATTCAAATGTCCATGGGCAAGATTCTGTGCTGCCTTGTCTAATTCTTTCAGTGGACGAATAATGGTCTTGGCAATCTGCATCGTGATAAAAACAAAAACTAAACCGGTTGCCAGTGCAATGGCTACCACTCGACTCACAAGAGCGTTGAAATCTGCATTAATTTCGTCCTTCGGAGCAATTACCGCCATGATTTTTCCATTGGTTAAACTAGTAAATGCTGCCGTTTTATCACGACCATTGAAGGTCAGATCATAAACCCTGTCACTTCGAATGAGTTCTTCTTGGCTTACATGTGCTAAATCATCACTAAGCCCCGTAATGTCGGTTCCTGCAGAAAATTCTTTACTATATGCAACCGTAAAATTTTCATCTGTCAAAAATGCATAACCAGTCTCATAAAGGCGAATTTCGTCTACCATATGTGTAATGTATGTCCAGTCAATATCCATACCAACGATACCAACCAACTGATCATCCTTGTAAATCGGCATTGTATAAGACACAATGGTTCTGCCTGTATTTTGATTCTCGTATGGGTCCATCCAAATAGCATGCCCTGCTTCTACTGGCTCATAATACCAGCCCACATGCTCTGTGTCATCCTTTGGATACTGGGTGATATTAGTATTTTCCTCCAATTCCAGCATACCAGTTTCATCATTGATTAACCAATAAAATCCCTCCGTAGGTCCTGCAATTTCAGGATTCAAACGAAGATAGATTCCAATAGAACCCTTTGTGTTGATGGCAATATCATAGGCCGCTTCACACATATTATTGATATATGTAGTACGATAGGTTTCGTCCTTTAGGCTCTCTGCACTTGCCAAGTGGTTTGTGGTCAAGACTGCCATAACCTCAGAGGACTGCTCAATACGTCCAAGTACATTATTGAGTTCCTCTGCCTTTTCCTGACATGTCAGGTTCATTGTGGAAACCACACTCTTATTCAATTCGTCGCGGAAGCTCGCGATACCTAAACCTCCGATGGTAAGGCTTGAAAACATAATTCCAACCAGAATTAATAAAATAATCTTATTCTGAATAGAACTTTTCATAACCTCACCTCGTCTTTCGTTAAATAGTTTTTTGTTTGATAAAGAATTCGTTTATCATCTGTACAATCTGTTCTGGATTCGTAGTCTTAAGGATATATCCTTCTGGTTTCAAACTCAGTACCTGCTGAATACTTTCCTTATCATTCTTACTGGTTAAGAACATAACTGGAATATTGCTAAATTCAGATTCGGAACGAATCATTTCCAACACCTGTTTACCATTCAACACTGGCATTTCATAGTCCAAAAGTACCAGGTCTGGTCTGTTGGTAGAAAGATATTTAATCGCCATAGTACCTGAGTTTGCAAGAATCACCTGATAGTTATCTTCCAACCAGCCCTTTACATTACGAAGCATTGCTCCTGAATCGTCAACTACCAGGATTTTCTTCTTAGTATGTTTGCCATTTATTTTTATGTATTCATCTAAATTGCTTACGACTTCTTTGACATCAATTGGTCTTTGGAATTCTTTTTTCAAAAGCTGCTTTGGAACTAACTTACGAATTTCAGCCAATTCGTTTACATCTCCAATTACAAAAACAGAGAGATCCTCCTCTACAATTTTGTCACGTAAAAACACCAGTGCCTGCTGCCTTTTCACTAACTCCTCATCCGTGTACATCAAAACCGCAGTAATATCCTCTTTTATATTATTGATTTCATTCACACTGGTTCCTACTGTAATTACATTATATCCAAGCCCCTTTAACTGCTCTTCCAATGCAATATTCAAATAACTGCGAACCTCTGTAAAAACTAATATGTTATGCATGATTTTCCAATCCTTTCATGGCTATTTTTGCAATTCTTTTATAAGCTCATCTGCCAAGTTCATAACGTCTTCCATAGCTACATCCGCCACGAAAGCACTAAGTTCTTCTACCTTGCCCTGACAATATTCTGGGAAAGCAAAACCTTCCAGCTTGTGCATTGCCTCGTCTGCACCATCCAAATCGAAGCAGTCCATAGCATTTTTAAGAATTTCTAATTCTGCCAAAATATCTTCCACAGGAACTTCCTGTTTTTCCTGCTCATTCATTCTGGCAAAAGGTTCCAAAATTGGCTTATAACTTCTGTACAATGATAACACATCTGGTGTCTCTAAGGCTAGCGTTTTTTCATCTTCTGCGTTACCTAATTGCTCTAGTCTATAGAACTTCTCCGAAAGCTCCATCGCACCAATCATACGAGCCGTACTCTTTAATGCATGTACCTCGATAGTGTAGTCACGAATCAAACCATCTGCAAGACATTTTTCTACCTTTGTGGATTTCTGGTCAATCAATTTGTAGAAATCACCTAATAAATTAAGGAAAAGTTCTTTTGTGCCAGAGTTTTGGATGCCTTCTTTTACATCCAAGCCTTCGATAACTGGCAAATCATCGGATGCACCCCCTGCCATTTGTTCCCTCATTGCTTCCATTTCAGGACCTTCATAAACAACCGTTCCAAGAGGAAGCCATCTACGGATACAACCACAAATCTCTTTCAACTTAATAGGCTTTGGTACAAAATCATAGAAACCATTTGCTTTAAACAACTCCCTTGCTTCCGTAGTAGCATTTGCAGATAAAGCAATGATTGGAAGTTCCTGAAAATATGGATCCTCCATTTTACGAATTTCCCGTGTAGCTTCTACACCATCCATTACTGGCATCATGTGGTCCATAAATACCATATCGTACTCGTTTTTCTTAATCTTTTCGATTGCCTGTTTTCCATTTTCTGCCGTATCAATTTGAATTTTAAGTGGCTCTAACAAGCCTTTTGCAACCTTCAAATTCATTTCGTGATCATCTACGATTAGAATCTTAGCCTCTGGAGCAATGAAACAAAGCACTTCTTTTTCATCATCTACTATCAATGTTTCACCATTTATAACCTGACAGAAATTCAAGCTATACAGTGGCTTATTAATGAGTGTTGCCTGCTTATCCGAAAGATTCTGCTGCATCGGATTCTGAAGTACACAAAGCTTTGTATTACATTCTGACATCTTTGCACAAAAATCCGTAGTAAGAAGTTCTGCATCATCTGTAAAGATCATACTAGCATGCACCTCTTGGGCAATTACTGCATCAAATTCCACGGATTTTAGTCCATATGATTCTACCAATTTCTGGAACTGGTCTGCCAAAAGTGGATTCATAAATTTGCCACTTAATACATTCTCTTCTATATTCTCTGGTTTTACATTTGCAGCTTTCTTTTCGCTGCAAACCTGCTGTGGTAATGCAAAGTAGAAAGTACTTCCTTTTCCATATTCACTTTCCACACCGATGGTGCCACCCATCAGTTCCACCAACTGTTTCGAAATAGAAAGACCTAAACCTGTGCCCTCTTTAAAATGGTTTTTCTCTTTATCCACCTGCTGGTAGTTTCCAAACAACTTGCCAACATCTTCTTCTTTGATTCCCTGTCCAGAATCCTGAATATAGTATTTGACAAGGGCATTTTCCTCATCTGTCATTTCTGCTTTCACAGTCAGTTTTACAAAACCTGTATCTGTAAACTTAATTGCATTGTTCATAAGGTTTATGATAATCTGACGGATACGCTGGGCATCTCCATTCAGTTTTGCTGGAAGATTTGCATCAATGTCATAGAGAAGTTCCACATCTTTGTCTCCAATACGATTCAGGAAAATCATAGACAAATCATGGAATGCAGACATAGGCTCGTATTCAGCCTCGATAATATCCATTTTTCCAGCTTCGATTTTTGAGAAGTCCAAAATGTCATTGATAATAGTAAGCAATGCATCTCCAGAGCTTCTGATATTGTTTAAGTATTCTCTGGTCTGTGCTGGCAAATCTTCACGAAGCAAAATATCTGTCATACCTACGATGGCATTCATAGGGGTACGAATTTCGTGGGACATATTGGACATAAAGGCAGATTTTGCCTTGTTTGCTGCTTCCGCACGCTCCTTTTCTGCTTCTACACGCTCCTTCTCTGCTTCTATCTGCTCCATCAGATTATGATGCTCTGTATTATCAATGAGCAGCATACTATATCCAATGGTTTTATTTTTCTGCACAATAACCTCTACTTCTTTCGTATAGTGTTTATCATTTAAATCCACGCAAAAACTATAATCATAGAACAACTTTACGATTTCCCCTGGAATAGGCTCGCTCTTTTCTAAATCCTTTAAAGCTGGAAAGATTTCTTTTGCAGCAGGATTTGCATCCAAATAACCATGCTGATTATCTGTGATAACAAGAGCATTGTCTGTATGCTCAATAACCCAGTCTCTTCCCTGGTCGGTTACGTAGAAGAACTCCCCACGAATTACGCCTAAAATAATCGCAAGGATTGATAATGAAGAAAGAAGAGGTACAAAGTCATATGGAAGAATCACAAACAGCCTCATATGTAAGGCTACCACAATAACAAACTGTGCTCCTGATAAACGAGCCAGATTATACTTTTCTTCCTTTGCTCTTACTTTAAACATTCGAATAGTCGTAACAATCATACCTATAATAAGCATTACACAAAGAATACAGTTTCGTACCATATATAAAACACTTGGCACCGTCTCCACCAAAGTAATACCTAAGCCTTTAACCATCTGTACCTCTGTTATTAAAAATACCATGTGCAATGGATCATCAATGAAAATATTAAATAAAAATACTATTTCAATTCCTGCCCAAATAGACAAAACCGTAGTACGAAGTTTCTGTGTTCCTAAATTTAAATAAGTTGCTATAAACAACATGAAGGCAAAGAAAAATAGCGTATTTGCCAAATACAAAATCTTATTTGCCATCAAGGCTGCATCTTCCGTTCCTGCCCCTAACATCAGTAAATAAATACAGTTTATAAACAAACAACCGATATTTGTGAGCAAAAGACTCATTGAAGACTTGCTCTGTTCTTTTTTAAATAATGCAACACAACCAAATAATGGTACACATACACCTATCAGCTGTATCCAAGGTGCTATTAGAAGTAATCCCATAATCTTATCCTCCCACTTTTCTCTTTTATATCATATGTTCCTTATTGTCCTAGTTCTTCTGTCAAAGCTAAAATCTGTGGTGCGATACGCTCTCTTTCTTTCTCTGTAACTTTTTTATAGGTTGGATAAGCAAATACCATTAAAACAATTCCCATAGCGCCTAATAAGACACTTGGAATAATCAAATCCATTCCTACCACCAACACAATACTCATACCTCCGCCAAAAATAAGCACTCCAGCGATACCCATTATCAAGCCTATCACTGTGCCTTTTTGAGTAACAGAAGCATCCAGCTTACGAAGCAGTTCTAATTTATCATCTGTTTTTGGCATATATTTGCTCTTTATTTTTTCGATTTCTGCTTGCTGTTCTGCCGAATATGTATATTCAAAAGTTTCCTTATTGTTCTCCATTTGTATTGATCTCCTTAAAATCCTTTTTTACTCCAGCTAACATCATAGCTGCAATGGTGTTGATGGCGATGGTAACAGCAATACCTGTAAGCGTATTCATAAATCCAATATCTAAATCACTTTGCACAGCCACCCCGCCTGTCATCGTACCATTCGCACCGCTAAAGCTGGTAAGCATGGCAACCTGTAAAGTAAAAATTGATACGATAGCTTTTACCATGTCGATACGTTTAATGGTAGCATATGCCGGATTGGTTCGCTCTCTATATTTTACCATATTGATTACCGCCATAATAAAACAGTAGAAAGTGAAGGCTGCTAATCCAATCGTTACAATCATATGGTACTCGATGGTTTGCTTCTGTACAATTACCATAAACATAATAACAGAAACGGCGATATTTAAAATCATCATCAACCAACCACAAACCTGATAGCTTTGCAAACCTCTGCGTCTTTCTTCTAATTCGTTTAAGCCTTTTTTCTGGGAGCGATAAATAACGATAAATCGCATCAAACTTAAGATTACGTTATATCCAGCCATGGCAAAAAGCCAAGAGGAATTGTACACAAATCCTAGGATAATCTTGAATGTGGCAAAGACAAAGTTGATTAGCAATCCACGATACATGGATAATCTCATTCGTAAATCTTTGTCTGTTAAATATGTATTGGCATATTTATTGGCATAAACACCTGCTTTTACATCCTTTACAATAGCAGGAATTCGAGCACATACCACCACCAATGTATAAAAAGCTACCACGTAAAATAGAATTGCCATCAGATTTTCTTCCAGATGATTGCTAAATATGTAAATCAATCCTACTACTGTGAGGTTAAACAGTAAAAATACAATAAATGTATGTGGAAAAAGTAATTTCTTTAACTTATTCATCTTTGCTTCTATTTAATCGAACTGTAAACGTGCTGCCTTCCCCTAATCGGCTGCTCACAGATATCTCTCCTTTACAAATATCAATTACTCTTTTTACAAGAGCAAGTCCTAAACCATTTCCTTTTGTTGCATGGGAGGTATCTCCCTGATAAAATTTCTTAAAAATATTTTGACCCGTTTCTGGGCTCATACCGCAACCGGTATCTTTGACCTGCACATAAGCATAATCCTCATCTGCGTA
>CAYMTP010000033.1:0-17423 GCA_964393435.1 uncultured Lachnobacterium sp.
CTTGTGGGACAGGTACTTGTGCAACGGTAGTTGCATGTATTTTAAATGGTTTAACGGATAGAAAGGTATTAGTTCATTTACTGGGTGGGGACTTAGTGATTGAATGGGATGAAGAAACCAATCATGTTTTTATGACAGGACCAGCTACCGAAGTATTTAGTGGCGAATATAATGAATAAGGGGATAAGGATATGCAGATTAAAAAGCTTGTAGAAAAAGTGAATTACAAATTATTGGCGGGAAGTTTAGATACAGAAATTACCTCTCTGGTATACGATTCTAGAAAAATCAAGCCAGGTGCTGTTTTTGTATGTATTGCAGGTACAGTAAGAGATGGTCATGATTTTATCCCAGAAATGATGGGAAAAGGTGCAGTAGCTTTCGTCGTAGAACGTGATGATGTAGAGTTGGTAGAAGGATATACCTATATCCTAGTAGAAAATACCAGAATCGCATTAGCAGAATTGGCGGCAGCCTACTTTGACTATCCTGCTGAAAAATTAAAAACTATTGGTATTACTGGCACAAAAGGAAAGACTACAACCACATATTTGGTAAAATCCATTTTAGAATCCGCTGGAATCAAAACAGGTTTAATCGGTACTATTGAGTCTATTATCGGTGATAAGCATATTCCTTCCGTGAATACTACACCAGAATCTTATTTGGTACAGGAATTATTTAGAAAAATGGTAGATGCTGGCTTAGAAGCTGTAGTTATGGAAGTATCTTCCCAGGCGTTGATGATGCACCGTGTAGCGGGATTTACTTTTGATATTGGTGTGTTTACCAACTTAGAGCCAGATCACATTGGTGGAAATGAACATAAGGACTTTGATGATTACATGCATTGCAAGAGCTTATTGTTCCAGAAATGTAAGCTAGGTATTTTCAATGGTGACAGCGAGCATTTGGAAGGTGTCATGAAGGGACACTCCTGCGAGGTAGAAACCTTTGGCTATGGAGAAAACAATGATATTTGTGCTACCAATGTAGAGCTTTTGAAGGATCATGGTGCGTTAGGGGTGAAATATCATGTAAATGGGCTCGTAGACTTCGATGTAGAAGTCAATGTTCCAGGCAGCTTTAGTGTATATAATTCCTTGACGGCTATTGCGATTTGTAACCATTTTGGTGTAAAAGAGGAAAATATTAAATCAGCACTTAAGAATGTGAGTGTAAAAGGACGTATCGAAATTGTTCCTGTAACCAAGAGTTATACATTGATGATTGATTATGCACATAATGCAATGGCTTTGGAAAGCCTTCTGACTACAATTAAAGCGTATAATCCATCTCGTTTGGTATGTTTGTTTGGATGTGGTGGAAATCGTGCGAAATCCAGAAGATATGAGATGGGAGAGGTTTCTTCACGTTTGGCAGATTTAACAGTAATTACTTCTGACAATCCACGTGATGAAGAACCGATGGATATCATCAATGATATTATTGTAGGTGTGAAAAAAGCGGACGGTGCATATGTAACTGTGCCAGATCGTAAAGAAGCGATTAAGTACTGCATGGAAAACGCACAGGATGGAGATATTATTGTTTTGGCCGGAAAAGGCCATGAGGATTATCAGGAAATCAAGGGTATCAAACAGCCAATGGACGAAAGAGAATTGATTGCAGATATAATCAAAGAAAATCCAAACATCAAATTATAAGAGGTATCGTGTATGTCACTTTTTCGAGGTGCTGGTGTAGCTATCGTTACTCCATTTACGGAAGATAAAAGTGTGAATTACGAAGAACTAGGACGTTTGATAGAATACCAAATTGCTGGCGGAATTGATGCGATTATCGTATGTGGAACCACAGGTGAGCCTGTAACCATGACTGAAGAGGAGCGTCTTTCCGTCATCTCTTATACAATAGAAAAAGTAAACAAAAGAGTTCCTGTCATAGCAGGAAGTGGTGGAAACTGTACGGAAAATGTGATTACATTTTCTAAGAAGGCAGAGATGCTTGGAGTAGATGGACTCTTGGTAGTAACCCCATACTACAACAAAGCCACACAAAATGGCTTGTTTGAACATTATAAGATGGTGGCTTCAGCAGTAGATTGTCCAATTATTATGTACAATGTACCTTCTCGAACAGGAGTAAACATACTTCCTGATACGGCTGCACGTTTGGGAAAAGAGGTAGAAAATATCGTTGCCCTAAAGGAAGCCAGCGGAAATATTACTCAGGTAGCGGAGGTTATGAACAAGGCAGAGGGAGCATTGGATATTTATTCTGGAAATGACGATCAGATAGTTCCAATTTTATCCCTTGGAGGGATTGGTGTTATCTCTGTGCTGGCAAACGTAGTACCGAAGGATACCCATGATATGGTCATAGAATATTTGAATGGAAATGTTGCAAATGCAACACAATTACAGTTAAAATATCTGGATTTTATTCAGGCACTGTTCTGTGAGGTGAATCCAATTCCGGTAAAGAAAGCCTTAGAACTACTCGGTTTTCAAACCAAGACTCTTCGCATGCCGCTCACCGAAATGGAAGCGAAGAATGTGGAACGATTGAAGAAGGCGATGCAACAGGTTGGACTTCTTTGAGATCGTGCCACTCAAAAGAAAATTAAAAGTTAAATGGAGATTTAATAAATGGCAAAACAAACATGGAAGCCAGGCAACATGTTAAACCCTGTTCCAGCGGTTATGGTGTCTGTGGCAGATAAAGAAGGAAATAAGAATATCATTACGATTGCCTGGGCGGGAACCATCTGTACCAATCCGCCGATGGTATCGATTTCGGTACGACCAGAACGTTATTCCTATCATATGATTGAGGAAACAGGGGAGTTTGTCATTAATCTTACGACCGAAGAATTGGTGAAGGCTTGCGATTACTGTGGTGTAACCAGTGGAAAAGATGTAGACAAATTTAAAGAGATGAATCTTACTCCTTTTGCAGTGGAAAACTGCAATGCTCCAGCTATCAAGGAAAGTCCTGTTAATATTGCTTGTAAAGTGCTGGAAAAGAAAGAACTTGGCTGCCATCATATGTTTATCGCAGAGGTAGTCAGCATAACGATAGAAGATGAATTTATGAACGAGACAGGCAAATTCCTGATTAATGAACTTGGCCTTGTGATGTATTCGCATGGAGAATATTTTGCGATGGGGGAGAAGTTAGGGAAGTTTGGATATTCGATTCAGAAAAAATAAGGTCAAAAAACTGTATTGGCAGATTGTTAAGTAGCAATCTGCCTTTCAAATTAATATAAAAGATAAGAGATACTTTAAGAGGTAATCATATGAGATTTACATTAGGAGAAATGTTATATCGTTTTCGTATAGAACGGGGGATTGAAGCAAGTCAGATTTGTAGAGGTTTATGTAGTACATCAGCTATGAATTATTTTGAGAATGGAGAACGTGTACCAGATACCTTATTATTTGAGTGCTTAGTAGAACGAATGGGGGTATCTCCTGAGGAGTTTTCATTAATGGTCACAGAGAATGAGTATATATATCATGAGTGGAAGGAAAAGGTATATGTTGCAATAAAAACAGAAAAGTGGGAATTGTTGCAAGAACTTTTGCAGTCAGATATAAATAAAAAAGTATATTGCAATGATAAATTGGAAAAACAATTTTTTTCATATGCAAGAGGGATTTATCACGCATCTCAAGGACAGTATGTGGAGGCGACACATTATCTAGAAAATGCAGAAAAACAGACTCTTGAGGAGAGGAGTTCTTTGCAAAAAAGGAATATATTGTTAAGCACCATGGAGCTAAATATATTAATGTTAGAGCTATATTATGGAAGTAGAGCGAGCGTTTTGGATGGAAATGAAGGAGTAAAGATTTTTCATAGGTTGGAGTCGTATATATATAGCGATACATTAGATGTAAATGAACAAGCAAAATGTTATCCTAAGCTAATATGTATAGGGTTAAATTGTTTTAAGGAATGGTTAACAGAAGCCGAACAACTATGTTATTGTGAAAGAGCTATTAAGATATTGCGTAAGGCAAAGGTTTTTTATGATGTTATAGAACTTTTTCGATTATATATTCCTTTATTAGAAAAACGAAAAAGTGATGAGTTAGGCTTCTATAAAAAACAATATGAGATGTTTTTTGATTTGTTTAAAACGGAGAATGAAAGTGTTGAATTTCATCCAGAGGTCAGATTTGTTCGTAGACCTAAAATATTTATGATAAATGAATATCTTTATTCAAAGCGTAAAGAAAATGAATTTACACAAGAGAAGATTAGTGAAGGAATTTGCGAGCCTGAAACCTATTCTAGAGTTGAGAATGGAAAAAGGGCACCTTCTAGAAAAAATTTTAAGCGTTTGGCAGAGCGATTGGATATTAATTGGTGCAATTATTGTGGGGAATTAGATACATATGAGTTGAAGGCTTATAAATTGCGTAGAGCACAAAGAGTGGCTCGTATTGAAGGTCGAGATAAAGATAGTTTAGAAATTTTAGAAGAAATGGAAAAATATTTGGACATGAGCCGTTTGGTAAATTATCAATATATAAAAAGCTCTGAATTGGTAGCAAAATATAGATTGGGACATTTTACTATTGATGAAACTTTTATTATGTTAGAAAACTTGTTAAAGATGAGCCAAAGAATGAATTATGAAAATCAAGAGTTAAAATATTATACGCAAACGGAATTAGAGATAATTGGATATATGACGCAATTGCTTCGTGAACAAAAAAAATATCAGGAGGGTATAGAAATAATTGAACATGTAGTCAGTCAGATGAAAAATAGTAAAGTCGATTTGGAATATCAATGGAATGGATTTGGTTTTTTGTTGCGAAATCTGTGTGGACTTTACTTTGAAGTTGGTAAATATGAGACCACAATAAAACTTGCATCATATATAAAGCACGTGATGATTAAGAATTGTGAGGGGGCAAATTTGGATTTAACAATGGATGAGATTGCAGACGCAATGGAGCATATAGGAAAGCAGTACAGTAATGAATATAAAAAACTGTACCGCTATGTTTATTATTTAGCAGATTTTTTTACGAATACTAAAGTTTTGGAATTGTCAAAAAAATACTACGAAAATAATTTTGATCCTATGATGATATGGTATGAAGTCTAAGTTGTTGATGTGTCATGAATGTAGTGACCGCACAAGCTTGTGTTATGAGTTGAAGTAATACAACTTGCCACAACTAGAAATGTTAAACAAAGTACAAGAATAAAAAGTTGTGTGTGTTTTTTCATAAAATAATTCTCCTTTAATTGTTGTTTTGGGTGAGTGTATCTTTAGAATATGGAAAAGAAAATGATGTTTTTGTGGAATTTTTTTTACTAAAGTTTCCACAAAAACGTCATTTTTTTTGTAGAGAAAGAAGGGGTATTATTAACAAATAAAAAATTAATAAATGCATAAGGAGACCAACTATGAAAAGTAAGTGGATGAAAAATTTAGGAATTATAGTATTGGCTGTTACTATTTGCATGTTGCCACAAATTAAAATGTTTGCAACTGTTATTTATACAGGAAGCATAGCATCATTTTTTTATGAGTATGTAGATAGCAATGAATGGACCTATGTTTGCAGTACATCAAATACTGTATGGAGTGATGAGGTAAGTATTCGTGTAACAGATATATATACAGCTTCAGGAGCAGAGTCATGGTATAGCAAAGTTAAGGTAAGTCCAAGTTTTGGGAATACATTGTATAGTCCAACAACTCTTAAATTAGACACGAAGGTGTACTATTCAATTCCAACTTTGTACAAGTTACCAGGAAATAAATACTTACTATTTGCAATGGGAAATAATCCAGCATTAGATTGTCAAATATCAGGAAGTTTTGTAGCAGATTAGTACTTAGGAAGTGAAAAATGAGATCACTAATTAAAAATCAGCTTTATTTAGCAACACATCAAATTGGTTTTTGGTTTAGTACATGGATTATCTTAGGATATATTTTTTTGACATTTATATATTATTGTATAACTTTTTTTGGAATGGATGCTGGGAGTACATTAGATGTTACGGAAATGTACGCATTTCATGGAAATGCACCATTTTGGGAGATGTTTGTTAGAGTTATTCCATTTATTTGTGTGCTAAATTTCGGATATCAAAATGCAGAGAATAGGAAGAGGGGAACATATTTTTATGTTTCCCTTAAAGTTAGTGCAAAAGAATATTGGGATTCGATGGCGTATGCAAATTTTATATTGACTTTTATACAGTTTGAAATGGCCTCTTTTTTGAGTATGTTGCTTAATCGTATTACATTTCAGGAAACAGGAGTGTTTTTTGAAGGGGTAAAAGGCACTGCTGCATACTGGAAAAACATATCGGGGGATTATTTGTATCGATGGAATGATTTGCATATGAATTATCCCGAATTGTATATATTTGTGAGTTCAATTTTATTTTCTGTTTTTTGTGCAGGGTTAAGCCAATTTTTATTTGCGATTTCCCTATGTATAAAAGAAAATGGTTTATGGATATATGTAGTAGCGGCGGGAATTTCGCTACTTTTTTTTGAGACACAGTATATGCTTGGCTATGATATATGGGGAGACGTTGGGGTCTATGCGAATGAGACACAGTCATGCGTGCCTACATTGATAATTTGGTTAATATTTATAATGTTTGCAAAGACCTTGTTGCGAATAAAACAAGCAAGGTGGAATCATGAAGAATAAATCATATTTAAATGTATGTATAATCGGGTTAATACTTGGTGCAATAGAAAATTTAGATGTGTTTGTTTTGAAAAGTTTTTATACCGTAGAGGAACAATATATGAATTCTATTTTTCCATTTAATATTTTCTTGGAATATAAGCAATATTTTGTTTCATTTAAAGTAATGTTAGTTTCTTTAGTGTTTATATGTTTTGTATCTAATATCATGAATACACGTCAAATTCCATATGTATTGCTAAGAGTGAAAAGGAAGTATAGTTGGGAGTTTAAGCTAACTCAAAAACTGATACAATATGCATTGTCATTTTATTTTGGCTTCACGGTTGCTGTTTTATTAATGAGTATATATTCTTGTGGTAAAGTTTTGAACATATATACGTTACAAGTGTGGTTTTTTAGTTGGGTCGCACTGACTTATTTAGGTATAATATTAGGCTGTATTGCAAATTTGTTTGCATGTTTTGTCAAAACTCAGATTGCAGTAATACTTACCTATATTTTGTTTTCAGTAGTCGCATATATGACTATGCAAAACTCTGACTTGTTTTTAAATTCAAAACTATTGTTATATTTAAATCCGATTACGGCGGTTTCACTCGCTGAGGAACACAGTGTAGCGGATGTTTTGGTAATAGTATTAGTTATGTATATAATTTGTTTTATATGTCGTAGTTTATTAGCATATGGATATGTCAGATGGGGGAAATGTGTTAGAAGTGAAGATTAAAGTAAAAGATGTAGCAAAAAGCTTTAGAGAGATGAATGTGTTAAATGGAATAGATGTAACATTCGAATCAGGACATGTGTACGGGATTGTTGGAAGAAATGGATCTGGGAAAAGCGTATTTTTAAATATATTATTAGGATTTATACGTCAATCATCAGGTGAAATAAAATTTCAAAAGAATAATACAGAGTATAAACCACAGATGGCGGCTGTATTGGATGGAAGTAATCTGTATTCAGAGTTGAGTGCAAAGGAAAATCTGCGTTATCTCTCGAAATTTCGAAATTTAATCGAAGAAAGAGATATGGATACGGTTCTTGTAAAAGTGGGATTGCATCCAAATAATACAGTTCCCATAAAAAAGTATTCTACAGGAATGAGAAAGAGATTGCTTATAGCACAGGCGATAATGGAGCCTGCGGATATAGTGATTATGGATGAGCCAACAAATGGTTTAGATGATAAAGGGGTAGAATTGTTGTATGAAATTATTGTGGAGATGAAGAAAAAAGGGGTTATCATAATTATAGCGAGCCACAATAAAGAGGACATTACAACAATTTGTGATTGTGTATATAGAATGAAGGATGGAAAACTATGGCAAGAAAATATGGACTAATTACAATGTTTATTTTGGGAGTAGTGTTTTCATTGGCGATTATCACAAATCTATCACTTACACAAAAAGGAACAGATATCTATACCAAGAGATTTCATTTTTTGGGAGTATTTAATTTGCAAATGATTCCTGATGAAGAAACTATTAACAAAGCGATAGAAAAGGCTGATACAATTTTAATTGTATGTCCTGCTGATACAATAGACATGCATGCCTATTGTGTTTTACAAGAAGTAGAAATTATAGAAGTAATAAAAGGAAATGAGTTAATAGGTGAGAAAATATGGATTTCTACTACGAATGGAATATATATGGATAATAATTGGGGAATTTCTAATTTAATGTATTCGGATTACAAATATTTAGTGCTCCTAAATAAGTTAGATGGAAGTTATTACAATGATTTTTATATGGGAGCCATTCGGTTAGATGATAAGAAAACATGGGAATTAATAGACATAAGTAAGGAATATACATATATTGAATTAAAAGAAATGAAATATTTTGCAGAAGATGTAGAAACTCTAGAAAAGCTCTATGAGAGAGAACAATATTTAATACAAAAATTAAAGCTATATAGGACCGCTCGAAAAGAGTGGGATAATCAATAGAAAGGGTCTGTCGCAAATATAAATTTGCGACAGACCCTTTTAGTTAGATTTTCATTATTTCATCAAGCTATCCATCAGATACATATATACATCTTCATGCTGTTTCTTCCAGTTATTACAAATGGCTTCTGCCTGCTCTTTGTTTTTCACAGAAACAGTCAAATCAATGAGTGTCTGGTTATCTGAGCGAACCTGACAGCGTACTGCGTAGTTCTGGTTCGTGGTTTTGTAATAATCTGCGATAACAGAGGTTTCCTGACGGAGTGTCATCTGGTTCTTTTCAAAGAATTGGATAACATCCTGTGTGATTCCTTCTGTGATTTTATCTGCAAAGAAATTTAAGGTTTCTTTTCCCGCAGTGGTAAGAGTGTACTGGGTATTGGAATGGGTAGATTCTGCAAGGATAAGATCTGCATCTACCAGATTTCCAATAACCTCCTGTACACGGAAGTAGTCGGTATAGTCATGCTCCAAAAAGAAGTTGGAGAGCTGGGTGTTGGAAAGTGGGAAGCCCGCTTTATCCAACATGTATAATATTGTTAATTTGTATATGGTAAATGGTTCTGCCATGTATTAACCTCTTTCTATTTTTGTTACTAAGGTATCATAAAATTTTTTCCCTGCCAAGTCTCTCTTTCTTTCAAACGCTTGTTTAGAGTGTTTAACACACGCTTCTTATCCGTGCTCCACAATGGTGCAATGAGAAGCTTACGAGGACCATCGCCAGTCAAACGGTGTACTACCATATTTGGTGGTAGAAGTTCCAGGCAATCAATCACAAAATCACAATAATCTTCCAATTCGAAGAGTGGAAAAGGGTCAGCTTCATACTCTGTAGCAAGCTTTGTACCCTTTAAAATGTGCAATAATTGTAATTTAATACCAGCCACAGGAAGTGATGCAACGTAAGATACGGTTTCCAGCATCATTTCTTTCGTTTCGCCAGGTAATCCTAGTATTACATGAGCAATGACAGGGATGTTGTGGGTCTGTAATTTTGCCACTGCTTCCTCAAAAAGTTCCACAGTAGTGTGGGTGTTGAGCTGGGCATGGGTTTCATTGTGAATGGTCTGTAGTCCGAGTTCCACCCAGATAGGCTTTCGGGCTGTACCAGTGGAAACAGGCCAGTCGCATAAAGATAATTCCGCTAACAATTCCAACACATCCTCGGATAAGCAGTCACAACGGGTCCCAATGGAAAGTGCCACAATCTCTGGTTCTTGCAAAGCCTCTGTATAAATACGTCTTAAATGGGAGAGTGGAGCGTAGGTGTTGGTATATGCTTGAAAATAAGCGATAAACTTGTGACAATCGGTTTTCTGCTGAATCCGTGTTTTCGCCTCTGTGATTTGTGCGGATATAGAAATATCATAAGTGGCTGCAAAATCCCCAGAACCTCCTTCGCTACAGAAGGTACATCCACCAATCCCAAGCGAACCATCGCGGTTTGGACAGGTCATACCGCCATTTAGGGAAAGGCGATATACTTTATCCCCAAAAGTTTGCTTGCAATATTCATTTAAAGAATTGTAGCGTTTATCACCATAGTGAAGTGGAAGATCGTTTTCTTTCATGTTATACCTACTTAATATGTGCTTTCACCGCCTGGCTAACGACCTCAGCAACACGAGGGTCAAAGGCTTCAGGCATGATAAAGTCTTCGTTCAATTCTTCATCCGAAACAAGGGCAGCAAGAGCCTCCGCAGCAGCCAGTTTCATTCCTTCTGTAATTTGTGTAGCACGTCCTTCTAAGGCTCCCTTGAAAATGCCAGGGAAAGCGATAACATTGTTGACCTGATTTGGAAAATCGCTTCGACCAGTTCCTACGATGCGTGCACCTGCGGCCTTTGCCGCGTCAGGCATGATTTCTGGCACAGGATTTGCCATGGCAAAAAGAATCGCGTCGTGATTCATGGAAGCCACCATTTCAGCGGTCACAATATTAGGTGCAGAAACACCTACGAAAATATCGGCTCCTTTTAAAGCGTCGGCAAGTGTACCTGTTTCGTTTGCGAGGTTGGTCACTTCTGTCATTTTTTTCTGCATCCAATTCAAATTAGGATAGTCTTTTCCGATGATGCCTTCCTTGTCACACATGATGATATTGGTAAAACCATAGCGGAGCAGAAGCTTGGTAATGGCAACTCCTGCGGAACCGGCACCGTTTACTACGACACGGCAGTTTTCTTTTTTCTTACCAGTGATACGAAGTCCATTGATAACGCCAGTGAGAACGACAATAGCGGTTCCGTGCTGGTCATCGTGGAAGACTGGGATGTCTAAGATTTCTTTTAGTCTTTCTTCAATTTCAAAGCAGCGAGGTGCGGAAATGTCTTCTAAATTGATGCCGCCAAAACCTGGTGCAATGTTTTTTACTGCAGCGATGATTTCTTCGGTGTCCTGGGTGTCAAGACAGATTGGTACGGCGTTTACACCGCCAAATTCCTTGAAAAGAACGCATTTTCCTTCCATAACAGGCATAGCTGCATGTGGACCAATGTTTCCTAAACCAAGAACGGCGCTTCCATCGGAAACGACAGCCACGGTATTGGATTTCCAGGTATAAGTATATGCTTTTGATACATCCGCCGCAATTTCTTTGCATGGCTCTGCAACTCCAGGGGTGTACGCAATCGCCAAATCCTCGCGGGAATTTACTTTTGATTTTGCAATGGTTTCTAACTTGCCATTCCAGTTTTCGTGGGCAAGCAGTGCTTTTTCTTTCATGTCCATAATAGTTTCTCCTATAAAAACTTTCCATAAGTGTACCATTCCAGAAAATACAAATCAAGAATTTCGATTCCGAAGTTGCAGAAAATCTCACCTGGGGAATAAAAAAGGACTTCCTTTTTTCAAGAATGCAGTGTATAATATGCCTATCAAAAATATCAATTGTCGATTCGGGCGGATATTCCCAGAAGATTTTATTTGAATAGGAGAGCATATGAGAGAAAAATATGAAAGTCTTTCTTTGACCGTCTTAAAAGATTTAGCAAAAGCACGCGGTATTAAAGGATTAACAGGTCTAAAAAAAGAACAGGTAGTAGAATTGATGCTTGCAGAAGATGAAAAAGACAAAGCACAAACTGCTCCTGCACCAGAACAGGAAGAAAAGAAGAACGTTGTATACACATCTAATAAAGAGAATAGTCAGCCAAGTGCTGTGCGTGAAGATAGTGCGAATTTAGACAGCGGACAGACTGCAGATGGTATCTTAGAGGTTATGGCAGATGGCTTCGGATTTATTCGTTGTGAGAACTTCCTCCCAGGAGAAAACGATATCTATGTATCGCCAGCTCAGATTCGTCGTTGGAATTTGAAAACAGGTGATATGGTTCGTGGTGGTATCCGAATCAAGAATCAGGGTGAAAAGTTTGCTGCACTTTTATATGTGAGCAGCGTAAATGGATACAAACCAGAAGAAATCCCAAGAAGACCAAACTTTGAGGATTTGACACCTATTTTTCCAAATCAGCGTATTCATTTGGATAGACCAGGTGCAAGCGTAGCGATGCGAGTAGTGGATTTGGTTTCTCCAGTTGGTAAGGGACAACGTGGTATGATCGTTTCCCAGCCCAAAGCTGGTAAGACCACATTATTAAAGGAAATTGCAAACTCTGTTACACAAAACAATCCAGAAATGCACCTTATCATTCTTCTTATCGATGAAAGACCGGAAGAAGTAACCGATATCAAAGAATCGGTAAAGGGTACGAATGTAGAAGTTATCCACTCTACGTTTGACGAATTACCAGAACACCATAAACGTGTATCCGAAATGGTTATTGAGCGTGCAAAACGTCTCGTTGAGCACAAGAAGGATGTTATGATTCTTCTCGACAGTATCACACGTCTTGCAAGAGCTTACAACCTTACCGTTCCACCAAGTGGACGTACACTTTCTGGTGGTCTTGACCCAGCAGCCCTTCATATGCCAAAGCGTTTCTTTGGTGCAGCTCGTAATATGAGAGAGGGTGGAAGCCTTACTGTACTTGCAACTGCTTTAGTGGATACAGGAAGCAAGATGGATGACGTAGTATTCGAAGAATTCAAGGGTACAGGTAATATGGAACTCGTACTTGACCGCAAGTTGTCAGAAAAACGTATCTTCCCAGCCATTGATATCGTGAAATCAGGTACTCGTCGAGATGACCTGTTATTGGATGATGAAGAAATGGCAGCAATGGACGTTATGCGTAAAGCCTTCAATGGTTTGAAAGCAGAAGAAGCAGTAGAAAACATCTTAAATATGTTTGCACATACCAAGAATAATAAGGAATTCTGCCAACAGATGCGCAAAACTCGTTTATTCTAGGTCTTTTCTTGAAAAAAATCTTGAAAAATATGAAAAATAAGTATTGCAATCCGTTTTCATGTATGTTATAGTGAATGAGCTGTTTATCGGGATGTAAACGGACGCAATCGTGTCGTGAAACTTGTAAACGATAAGATTATTAAAGAGGTGAAAATCATGAGAGAAGGAATCCATCCAGATTATTATCAGGCAACTGTTACTTGTAACTGTGGAAATACATTCGTTACAGGTTCTACAAAGAAAGAAATCCACGTAGAAATCTGTTCTAAATGTCATCCATTCTACACAGGTCAGCAGAAAGCTGCTCAGGCTCGTGGACGTATTGAACAGTTCAATAAGAAATACGGCATGAAATAAAAAAGTGTTTAAGAAGGTTGAGGTTAGAGAATCTCAACCTTTTTTAATATCGTATTATAAGGAATTAGAAGTATGAAATATTCAGGTGTTGGCGGACAGGCTGTTATGGAAGGCATCATGATGCGTAATGGTGACAAATATGCCGTGGCAGTTCGTAAGCAAGATAAAGAAATAGATGTACAGATATTTGACTATAATGGCGTTGTAAAAAATGAAAGTTTGAAAAAAATCCCATTTGTACGTGGTGTATTTAACTTTGTAGACTCATTATACTTGGGAATGACATCCCTTCTTCATTCAGCAGAATTTATGGAAGATGAAGAGGAAGAAATAGATATAGAAAAAGAAAAAGCTATGATGGGATGGACCGTAGTATTGGCAGTTGTGATGGCAGTCGGTATCTTTTTTGTCCTTCCATACCTTATTTCTTTGTTTTTTCAGAGTTTTATTCAGTCACATTTTGTGATAACATTATTAGAGGGCGTAGTGCGACTGGCTATTTTTATCGGATATGTCAGCCTCGTAGCCTTGATGCCAGATATCAAGCGAACCTATATGTATCATGGTGCAGAGCACAAATGTATCAACTGCATCGAACAGGGCTTGGAATTAAACGTAGAGAATGTAAGAAACAGCTCCAAGGAGCACAAACGTTGTGGTACCAGCTTTTTGTTTTTGGTTATCTTAATTAGTATTATTTTCTTTATGTTTATTCAGGTAGAATCTGGTATTATGAAATTAGTAATACGTTTGCTTCTTATCCCAGTGATTGCAGGCGTATCCTATGAATTTATTCGTTTGGCAGGAAGATATGACAACTGGCTGGTAAATGCCATTAGTGCACCAGGACTTTTGATGCAGCGTATTACCACACTAGAGCCAGACGATGATATGATTGAGGTGGGTATTGCTTCTGTAGAAGCAGTATTCGATTGGAAAGAATGGCAAAGGGAAAATCTATAATGACATTTCGTGAAGCAATTAGTTTTGGAGAAAAAAAACTGAATATTGCTGGTATAGAAGATGCCAAAAATGATGCTTGGCTGCTCTTAACTTATGTCTGCAAAATCGACCGTACCTATTACTACGTTCATATGGATGAACAGATGTCGGATGAACAGGTAGCAGAGTATGAAAGTGTGCTGAACAAACGTGCAGAACATGTACCATTACAGTACATTACTGGCGAGCAGGAGTTTATGGGGCTTACATTCCGCGTAAATGATGCGGTATTGATTCCTAGACAGGATACAGAAACTCTCGTAGAAGAAGCATTAAAGGTTATCCGACCAGGTATGAAGGTGATGGATATGTGTACTGGTTCTGGATGTATCCTCATCAGTATTTTGAAGAATGTAGTTGATGTAGAAGGCTGTGGTTACGACATTTCCAAGCAGGCGATTAATGTGGCAAAGGAAAATGCTAAGCTTAACAATGTAACTGCTACTTTTGAACGAAGTGATTTATTTGAAAATGTAACAGATACTTTTGATGTCATCGTTTCCAATCCGCCATATATCCCTACGGATGTTATCGGTGGGCTTATGCCAGAGGTGGCGGTATATGAACCGATTCAGGCATTGGACGGCAAAGAAGATGGTCTATATTTCTATCGTAAAATTGTGGCAGAGGCTTCTGAATATTTGAATGCGGAAGGAAAGCTGCTGTTTGAAATTGGGCACGATCAGGGCGAAGCGGTGTCAAATCTCATGACGGACGCTGGATTTGAGGGTGTGCGTGTAATAAAAGATTTAGCAGGTAACGATAGAGTTGTAATAGGAGGAATATAAATATGTTTGATAAATTAGAAGACTTACTTCATCACTATGAAGAATTAATGAATACATTAAGCGAGCCAGACGTGGCAAACGATTCCAATCGTTTCCGCAAACTTATGAAAGAACAGAGCGACTTGGCTCCAATCGTAGATGCATATAAAGAATACAAGCAGAGCAAGCAGAACATCGAAGATGCTCTGGAAATGTTAGAATTAGAATCTGACGAAGAAATGAGAGAGCTTGCAAAAGAAGAATTGAATGATTCTAAGAAACGCGTAGAAGAATTAGAAAATCAGCTTAAGATTTTACTTCTTCCAAAGGACCCTAACGATGACAAGAACGTTATCGTAGAAATCCGTGCCGGCGCAGGCGGTGACGAATCTGCACTTTTCGCAGCAGAAGTATATCGTATGTATATCCACTACGCAGAAAGCCAGCGTTGGAAAGTAGAAACTCTCGAAGTAGACGACATCGGTATCGGTGGTATGAAGAGCGTAAACTTCATGATTTCAGGACAGGGTGCATATTCTAAAATGAAATACGAATCAGGTGTACACCGTGTACAGCGTGTACCTGCAACCGAATCTGCAGGCCGTATCCATACCTCTACTATCACAGTAGCAGTTATGCCAGAAGCTGAAGAAGTAGATGTACAGATCGACGAAAAAGACATCCGTATCGACGTTATGAGAGCGTCTGGTAATGGTGGACAGTGCGTAAATACCACTGACTCCGCAGTACGTTTGACCCACTACCCAACAGGTATCGTCATCTACAGCCAGACCGAAAAGTCACAGCTTCAGAATAAAGAAAAAGCATTTGCACTCCTTCGTGCAAAACTCTACGACTTAGAACTCCAGAAACAGCAGGACGCTGAATCTGCAGCCCGTCGTAGCCAGATTGGTACTGGTGACCGTTCCGAAAAAATCCGTACCTACAACTTCCCACAGGGCCGTTGTACAGACCATCGTATTAACTTAACCCTCTACAAGTTGGATAAAATTATGAACGGAGACATCCAGGAAATCATCGACGCTTGTATCGCAGCGGATCAGGCGAAGAAGTTAGCGAATATGCAGGAAGAGTAATCCTAGTGAAAAATATTGTGCTTAGAGAATTGAGCATGAAAATAGAAAATGAAAGAACACCGTGTTCCAAGCTTGCTTGGGAAACACGGTGTTCTTTTGTTTTCGTCAGGTTGCGTAAGCGACCTATCTGCGCAGCAGATATTTTCATGCGTATCTTACTCATGGATGCTTATATTTGCCATCTTCCAAGCCTGAGCAGTTGCAATACAAGCATCGATATTTACTCGGCATTCAGCGAACACCGAGAAGAAGCGGAGCGGATTCGAGGTGTTTGCTGAAATATTGTTGTGTAAATTCGTGGGGGACTTTATAATGAGTCATATAAATTTGAAGTTTGGTGATAGAAAGTGAGATGAGACAAAGGTGTCTCATTTGAAAAAGATAGGGCATTGCTCGCTTTGTGTCCTGTTATTTTTTTGACTCTATATGTAAGATGTTCTTGAAAGGAGGTCAAAGACTGATGAATCAGATTAAAATCGGAGGATTTCTAAAGGAACTACGTAAAGAAAAGGGGCTTACGCAAGAACAACTTGCAGAACAGTTTAATGTATCTCGTAGGTCTGTATCAAGATGGGAAACGGGTAGTAATCTTCCAGATGTAGATATTCTTATTGAAATGGCAGATTATTATGAAGTTGATTTGCGAGAATTAATTGATGGAGAAAGGAAAAGCGAGAAAATGAATGAAGAATTGAAAGAAACTGTATTGAAAGTTGCAGAATACAGTAATGAAGAAAAGAAGAGGAGTACAAGAATTGTCCTGATTTTCTTTGTACTTGGCATCATAGCTTTGATTTTGAATATCGCAATAAAGTTTGTGGAGTTGCAGGAAAACTTTTTTGTCGGTTTTTTGGAAGGCAGTACAATCAGTTTTGCGATAGGGGCAATGGTTTTGGGGATTCTGTATGCGACAGGAATCTTATGTAAAGTCTTTGCATTTAAAAGAAGATTGCTGGGAAAGGAAGATATGTATGAGAGATGAGTTCCAATTTTGTGGAGGAAAGCAATCATGAAAAAGAGAAATAACTTATTATGGAGCGTAAGTTTGTTGGTAATAGGACTAGCAACAATTATTTTAATCGGTTTAAATATTATTGGAATTGACATACCTGATATTGTTGTAAGAATAATAGGAGTAATTGATTTGCTTGCTCTTTCTGTTTTAGCGTATACGACTGTAAAAAAATTTAAGAAAGATAGCGAGTAAACTTTCAGTTTATGTGCGAGACTGTAATAAATTGAGTTTTAATTATAGCAAAT
>CAYMTP010000034.1:0-16841 GCA_964393435.1 uncultured Lachnobacterium sp.
AACTTTCTAACGGTTGTGGCGTAGAAAAAACATGGCCACTTCACTCACCAAACGTAGAAAAAGTAGAAGTAGTACGTAAAGGTAAAGTAAGACGTGCTAAACTTTACTACTTAAGAGATCGCGTTGGTAAAGCTGCTAAGGTTAAAGAATTAGTTAAATAATAAAACTAGCGTAGTAAGAGGCTGTTGCAAAATAGACGTAAAACCGTCTGTGGCGTGACAGCCTTTTTATTTTTACGTCTATTTTGCAGCACTCCCTTTTTTCGTTGCTTTGCAGGTGAAAATTTTATATAATATAAAGTGTTTGAAAAGGAGAGAATTATGAACTTTGGCAGACGTAGAAGAAGTAGTTTAAATTTTGGCAGAACTCGTAAAAAATTTGATGTAGAAAGATTTAAAGAAGTTGCGACATGGGCGATTCAGATTGCGGCAGTTGTTTTCATGGCATATGTATGTGTTAGCCTCTTTGGAATTCGTTCCAATGTAGTTGGTCAGGCGATGGCGGAAACCTTAAATAATGGGGATCAGGTGCTGATTAATAAGTTTGTTTATGTGGTTGGCAATCCGAAATCAGGGGATGTTATTGTGTTCCTTCCAAATGGCAACGAAAAGTCCCATTACTATGTGCGTCGTGTCATTGGTGTGCCAGGTGATACGGTACAAATAAAGGATGGAGCGGTGTATATCAATGGACAGCTTTACGATGAGAAAATAGAGCAGCCTGCGGCTATGGAAGATGCGGGCATTGCCAGTGAGGAAATCAAGCTGGGCGATGATGAATATTTCGTATTAGGGGACAATCGAAATAACAGTGAAGACAGCCGATATGCAAACATCGGGAATATTAAGAAAGAATATATCGTGGGTCAGGCATGGTTCTGTTTAGCATCAGAGGATGGCATGGGCTTTATCCATTAACCCACATAGAAAGAGGTAAATATATGAATTTTCAATGGTATCCAGGGCATATGACGAAGGCAAAGCGCCAGATGCAGGAAGATATTAAATTAATTGACTTGGTAGTAGAAATTGTGGATGCTCGTATTCCATTTAGCAGCCGTAATCCTGATATTGACGAATTAGGTAAAAATAAGTATCGTTTGATTCTTATGAATAAAGCGGATTTGGCGGATAAAAAGACCACCGATAAATGGAGTTCGTATTTTAAGAATAAAGGATATTTCGTAGTAAGTTTAGATGCCCGCAGCAAAAACGGTATGAAGGCCATTACCGATATTATTATGGAGGCTTGTAAGGAAAAAATCGAAAGAGATTTGAAACGCGGTATCAAAAACCGTCCAGTACGAGCCATGGTAGTAGGAATTCCAAACGTAGGAAAGTCTACTTTTATCAATTCCTATGCAGGTAAGGCTTGTGCGAAAACAGGCAACAAGCCAGGTGTAACCAAAGGAAAACAGTGGATTCGTTTAAACAAAAATGTAGAGCTTTTGGATACACCAGGTATTTTGTGGCCCAAGTTTGAAGACCAGATGGTAGGACTTCGTTTGGCTTTGATTGGTTCTATCAAGGATGAAATCTTAAATACCGATGAACTGGCTGTGGAATTGATTAAATATTTGATGCAGGCATATCCAGGGGTATTGGCAGAAAGATATGATTTAGAAGAAGTAGAAGATCCAATTCAGGTGCTTATGGGAATTGCTAAAAGTAGAAATTGCCTTAGTAAGGGAAATGAGCTGGACTATAGCAAGGCAGCTATCTTACTCATTGATGATTTTAGAAGTGGTAAACTGGGCAAACTTTCCCTCGAGCAGCCACCTGAAGAATAAAATCCTGAGATTAGTAAACAGAAAGAGAAATCATAAATATGGATGTTAAGAAAATCGGAGAGATAAAAGCAGAGTTAGAAGCACTTGGTATGGTTGCTTCCCAAGAGAATGCTAAGCAGATACAAACATTTATTGACACCTATCGGATAGATGAACGTGGTGGAGTGCAGAAAATCATAGCCACTGCAGAAAAACGTTTAGAAAAATATAATGCGGAGTTGGAACGTACCGAAAGCATTAAGAAATACGAGAAAGAGTACGATAATTATTTATATATCTGTGGAATTGATGAAGTAGGTCGTGGACCATTGGCTGGGCCTGTAGTAGCAGGTGCTGTTATTTTGCCAAAGGACTGCGATATTTTGCACATCAACGATTCTAAGAAATTATCGGCAGCCAAAAGAGATGAACTCTATGATGAAATCATGGAAAAGGCAGTGGCTGTTGGTTTAGGCTATGTAGGACCAGAGCGTATTGATGAAATCAATATTTTACAGGCGACATATGAAGCGATGCGAGAGGCGGTTTCTAAGTTGGATCCACAGCCAGATTTATTGTTAAATGATGCTGTAACCATTCCAGGCTTAACTCAAAAGCAGGTGCCTATTATCAAAGGGGATGCCAAGAGTATTTCTATTGGGGCTGCAAGTATCGTTGCAAAGGTCACTAGAGATCGCTTGATGGAGGAATATGATCGAATGTTCCCTCAGTACGGATTTGCATCC
Source organism: uncultured Lachnobacterium sp. (assembly GCA_964393435.1). Taxonomy (GTDB): domain Bacteria; phylum Bacillota; class Clostridia; order Lachnospirales; family Lachnospiraceae; genus Roseburia. The sequence goes on from CAYMTP010000034.1 coordinate 2,515, forward strand.
AACAAGGGGTATGGCTCGGCAGAGCACATTGCGGCAATACGAGCATATGGTCCTACCCCAATTCACAGAAAGACTTTTATTAAAAACTTTTTGTAATAAAACCAGTAATTAAGGAGTAACCATGCAGATTTCAGACCTGACACAGCAGTACATCAGTACAACTTCATCGTCAGAAGCCATGACAGGAACAAGAGGCGTAGAGAAACTTGTTTCTTCTATTCGTGACCTTACTGCGGGCAATATCTTTGAAGGTACAGTGAATTCTGTGAAAAACGGGCAGGTCGTGCTGGGACTTTCCAATGGGACACTTCTTACTGCTCGATTAGATGCTGGCATTCAGCTTTCACAGGGGCAGTCCATGTTTTTTCAGGTAAAATCCAATAATGGAGAGACTATCGCCATTCGTCCATATACAGTAGGTGGAAATGGTGCCAATTTAACTCTGCTAAATGCATTAAATGCAGCAGGGCTTCCTGTTACGGATAAATATTTAAATCTTGCCAACAATATGATGCAGGAGCAAATGCCAATTGATAAAAACACCATGAATCAAATGGCACGCATTCTTATGGCAAATCCCGATATGAGTGTGAATACACTGGTACAAATGAAAAAGTTGAACATTCCTATTTCAAACGAAATGGTGGCACAGTTTGAAAACTATGTAGATGACAGCAGTGCAGTACATAAGGCATTGGACCGCTTTGTTGCAGAGCTTCCAACGACTATGGCGGGGAAAGATATGCCTTTGGAACAGTTGAAGACATTTGATAGTCAGCTGTTGCAGATTATTGCTGATGGCATGGAAAGTGCGAATGGAACAGGTGCAGCGGAAGGAAATATATCACAAAATGTGGTTTCCGATAAAGGCACTGAACAAGTCAGTACCCAGCAGGTAGCCGCACAAGATGGCAATGTGCAGCAGACGGTGGCAAGTCAGGACGGAAGCTCACAACAGATAGTTGTGCAGGACGAAAATGTACAGCAGGTAGTAACACAGGATGGAAGTACACCGCAGATGGAAACGCCAGAGAATACGGTGCAAAACAAGACTGAGCAAGTACAGGCACAGAGTGCCCAAACAAGTACCAAAGAAAATGTATTACGACTTGTGAATCACCTTTTTGGCGAAACTGGTATCACAGTGGAGAATGCTCCAGCTACTATTTTGAATAAACTTTCTCATGTGATTATGACAGGAGAAAATGTATCGAAGGAGACATTAAACCAGCTTTTTTCCTCCAAGGATATGCAGCAGTTTTTGAGAGATGCTTTGGAAGGGCAAATGTATTTGACACCAGAAGAGGTGGCAGATGGAGAAAAGGTGAAAAAGCTTTACGAACGATTGGAGTCTAAGACACAGCGTTTAGAGAGTCTGCTGAATCAGGCTGGTTTGCAGGAAACACCATTGGCACAGACGATATCCGATGTGCATGGCAATGTGGAGTTTATGAATCAGTTGAATCAGGCATATACCTTTGTGCAGATTCCTCTGAAGATGGCGGGGCAGAATGCTAGCGGTCAGCTTTATGTATACACCAATAAACGTGATTTGAGTGATCCGGAAAAAGAAATTACTGCCTTTTTGCACTTGGATTTGGACCATTTAGGTTCTACTGATGTGTCGGTGAAGATGCTAAAAAAGAAGGTAGATACCAAGTTTTATATGGATTCTGACGAAGCTTTTGAGCTGGTAAAGGCACATATGCCAGAATTGGAAGAACGTTTGCGATTAAAGGGCTTTGATGCCAAATTATATGTAGAAAACGAAGGAAAGAAGGTCAACTTCCTAGATGACTTTTTGAAAAAGGATGCACCACCTACAGGTCAGTTGCACCGATATTCCTTTGATGTGAGGGCTTAAGATTGGCAGAGAAGAAAGAGTTTAAATCCCTAGACAAAACAGCAGTTGCCATTGCCTATGAACCAGGTGAAAGTGCACCCAAAATTCTTGCCACAGGAAAAGGGGAAGTGGCAGAAAAAATCATCGAAAAAGCCAAAGAGAATGATGTACCTTTGTACAAGGACAACAAGCTGGCAGATACTTTGTCTAAGCTTAAAATTGGTGATGCAATTCCTCCAGAGCTCTACGAAGTAGTAGCGGAAATCCTTGTATTCGTAGATGATATGGACCGTCTGAAAGCGAAATTAGATGGAAAAGTAAAATAAAGGGGGATTTTTTGAATTATCAAATGACTTATCCGTTGTCGCAAAATAAGCGCCAGACAGGAGCGGCTTATGAATTAAAGGCAGAAGAATACTTGCTAGGAAATGGCTATAAGATTTTGGAACGAAACTTCCGCAATCGTGGTGGAGAAATTGATTTGATTGGTAAAAAAGACGGTCAGATTCATTTTATCGAGGTAAAATATCGAACTACCTCTGATTTTGGCAGTCCACTAGAAGCAGTGGATGTTCGCAAGCAGAATCAAATCCGCAAGGTAGCCATGTACTATCTGATGAAGAACAAACTGAGTGAGTGGACACCATGTCAGTTTGATGTAATTGCGTTTGAAGGAGAAAAATTGACTCATGTTGAGAATGCGTTTTAAAAGTAGTGATACTGTATTGGAAGTGAAAGAGCATGAAGTTTTTGATTTCCATGGAGAAGTGGCGAAACTACCACTTTTGCATTATCCATTGCTTGATAAATTAGATATCATAGAGCATTGCTTTACTACCCGCCTCGGTGGAGTGAGTGAAGGGGTCTGCTCCAGCTTAAACCTTAGTTTTTCCCGAGGAGATGACCCTGCAGCAGTAATGGAAAACTACAGACGTGTAGCCGAATCGTTTGGAAAGACTGTAGAGGATTTCGTCTGCACCGACCAGACTCACACCACAAATGTGCTACGAGTTGGCAAAGATGAAAAGGGCTATGGAGTTACTCGCGAAAAGCCATACACCGATGTGGATGGACTCATTACCAATGAACCAGGCGTGATTTTATCCACGTTTTATGCTGATTGTGTTCCACTGTATTTCGTAGACCCAGTAAACAAAGCCATCGGGCTAAGTCACTCGGGCTGGCGTGGAACGGTAGACAGAATGGGACAAAAGACCTTGGAAGCGATGGCAGAGGACTTTGGTACGAGGCCAGAAGATGTGTATGCCGCCATCGGTCCATCCATTTGTCAGGAATGCTATGAAATTAGTGAGGATGTGGCAGGGCATTTTTACGAGGAGTTTCAAGGGCATGGCGATGAAATTTTGATTAACAAAGGCAATGGCAAATATCAGCTGGATTTGTGGAAGACCAATGAAATTGTTTTGTTAGAAGCTGGAATAAAACCAGAGCATTTGGCAGTGACAAACATATGCACTTGCTGTAACGCGGATGTGTTATTTTCCCATAGAGCAAGTCAGGGAAAACGCGGAAATTTAGCAGCGTTTTTGATGATAAAGGAAGTGTAGATTTGAAAAGAGACAGGATAATTCCTGTGAAAATAGAGAGGTAAGAAAAATGCAAAAATATGTAGATTATATCACAGACATCACATGCCAGCTTTTGGCGATTGACAGCCCAACAGGCTACACCCAAAAGGCAGCAGAATTCGTGATGAACGAATATCGCAAACTGGGCTATGAACCTAAGATGACGGTAAAGGGCTGTGTACTGGTAGATATCGGCGGAAAAAATAAGGACAATGGGATTGTGTTAGCTGCACATGTAGATACCCTTGGTGCTATGGTTAGTGAAATCAAAGGCAATGGAAATTTAAAAGTTTCTCCACTTGGTGGAATGAATCCAAACAATGCAGAAGCAGAGAACTGCCGTATCGTGACACGTTTTGACGGAATCTACGAAGGTACCTTCCAGCTCAACAACGCATCCATCCACGTAAATGGTGATTACAACGACACCAAGCGTAAATATGCGGATATGGAAGTGGTATTGGATGAGGTAGTAACTTCTAAAGAAGACACAGAGAAATTAGGTATCATGGTAGGTGATATCGTATGCTTCGACCCAAGAACCACAGTAACATCAAAGGGTTATATCAAGAGCAGATTTCTCGATGATAAACTTAGTGTAGGTATTTTGTTAGGTTATGCAAAATACTTAAAGGAAAATAACATAGAGTTAGAAAATCGGCAGTATCATTATCTGACAGTTTACGAAGAAGTAGGACATGGTGGAGCAGCATCTATTCCAGAAGGCGTAACAGAAATGATTTCTGTAGATATGGGCTGTGTAGGCGACGGACTTACCTGTGATGAACACATGGTATCCATCTGTGCCAAGGACTCCCGTGGACCATACAACTACGACGTGGTTACAGGCCTTATCAAAGCTGCAAAGGACAATGACTTGAAATTTGCAGTAGACATTTATCCATACTACGGTTCAGACGTAGATGCAACACTGGAAGCAGGCTACGATATCCGTCACGGTCTTATCGGTGCTGGTGTATATGCATCTCATGGATATGAAAGAAGCCATAAGGATGGGGTAGAAAATACACTTAAGCTGTTAATTGCATACTGTAAATAGTGAATGTTGAGAAAGGTGTCATAACGACACCTTTTTTTATGCTCCTAGACACAAATTCAGATTTGTATATCAAAAATAGAAACTATTGACAAAAGATAAGGATATGGTATACTAAGTGTACTAAGACAACTAGTACACGTAATACACTAGGAGGAAAAAAGTTTTCCAGGCAACATGTGTGACAGAATAGAAGAATTAAAAAAGGAGGGAGTCGTGTGATACAGCTAAATTACAGGGATCCAAGACCTATTTATGAACAGGTCAAGGATGGGATTCGAAAGCTAGCCTACTCAGGCGTGCTTGGTCCAGATGATAAGTTGCCATCGGTACGAGAGCTGGCGACGAAGCTGGCGATAAATCCGAATACCATTTCCCGTGCGTATAAAGAATTGGAGCAGGAAGGCTTTATTTATACGTTGACAGGAAAAGGTACATTTATCAATCAGGAATTTGATTTGTATGACAGTAGAAAAGAAGAATTGTTAAAGCAGTTTGAAAATGTGACGAAGGAATTGTTAGAGATTTCGGTTTCTTCTCAGGAATTAGTGGATAGGATTACCAGAATGGACATGAAGAAAGAAAAGGATGAGACCCAAGAGGTAGAACTTTCGAAAGGAGGTAGTGCGGATGATTCAAGTAAATAATGTCATAAAAGAATTTGATGGTTTTCGTGCATTAGACGGAGTCAATATGCATGTGAATAAAGGTGCAATATATGGGCTCGTAGGACCAAATGGAGCAGGTAAATCCACGATTATCCGTCATTTGACAGGTGTGTATCGTCAGGATGCTGGTGAAGTTTTTGTAAATGGAAAAGAGGTTTATGAAAACCGTTTGGTAAAGGAAAAAATTGCCTATATTCCAGATGAACTGTTTTATTTCCTTCAAGCGGATACCATGGAAATGATGCGCTATTACGAAGGGCTTTATCCTACCTTTGATCGAGAAATGTTTTTCGTTTTGAAAGAATATTTCCCAACCATTGATTTAAAGAGAAATATCCGTCGCCTTTCCAAGGGTATGCAGAAACAGGTAGCCTTTTGGCTGGCAATCTGTTGTAAACCAGAGGTGCTTATCTTAGATGAGCCAGTGGATGGTCTTGACCCAGTTATGAGAAGACAGATTTGGAGTATTCTTATGGCGGAAGTTGCAGAACGAGAGATGACCGTAGTGGTTTCTTCACACAATCTGCGAGAATTAGAGGATGTGTGTGACCATGTAGGCATCATGAATAAAGGAAAAATCATTATTGAACGTTCTTTGAGTGATTTACAGGGAAATGTATCCAAGATTCAGGTGGCATGTGAAGGTGACGTGCCTAAGCTGCCAGAGGGATTTAAGGTGCTTCATGCTTCAAATATCGGTCGTGTACATACACTGATTGTGCGTGGAAATCCAGATGAGGCTGTAGCACATATTACCAAGAACGCACAGAATGCTATTGTAGATGTACTTCCACTTTCACTGGAAGAAATCTTTATTTACGAGATGGGAGGTGTAGACTATGAAGTCAAAGATTTCCTTCTTTAATAAGACTATTTTTTGGAAAAACGTAACATTGTATTGGCCTATTTGGGGGATTTATACTTTCTTTTGCTTTATCTTCCAGCCAATCATGTTGTGGATTACAAATAACATGGACTATTTCTATGTGGGAGCAGAAGGTTATCCAGATGCAAGACAGTTACGAGATTTGATTGACCATCTGGCATTCGAGCCTTATGTGGTACTTATTGCTTTTGCAGCACTGCTTTCGGGTATGGCGCTTTACAGCTATCTGTACAATAATAAGAGTGCTAATATGATTCACTCTTTACCAGTAGACCGCACGCAGTTGTACGGTACAACATTGATTTCTGGATGGGCATTCCTCATCGTACCGTTATTTGTAACAGCATTACTTAGTACAGTGCTATGTCTAATTTACACGATTCCAGGAATCGGATACGTATGGATTTGGTTTTTATGTGTTGCGGCACTTGCATGGATTGCTTTTTCCATCGTAAGTATTTGTGCGCTGTTTACCGGACATATCGTAGTGCTTCCAATGTATGTGGTAGTAGTGAATGTGATATCCTGGGTGGTATATTATCTGATTCATATCGTGGTTACGACCTTTGGATATGGGGTAAGCCTATTGAGCAGTGGAGCAGAGTATATTGCGAGTATACTTTCTCCAGTACAATGTTTTGGACAAAATCTTCAGTGGCATTATAATTATGCAGAATCAGGAGAGTTTATAGGAGCCGACTTGGGTGGAGTTGTATATTTTCTCCTTTATGCGATAATAGCAATTGTGTTGTATGTAACAGCCTACGTGATTTATCGTAAACGTAAAATCGAGCAGGCGGGAGATTTCCTCACCGTAAACTGGATGAAACCAATCTTTAAAGCGATAGTAGGTATCATCGGTGCTATCTTTGGTGCAATGCTGGTTCGAGAAGTCCTTTTGGAAGTTAGAATCGGTTGTGGAGTGGTTACTTTTGTAATCCTTATGTTGCTCATTGGTGCTATTTGTTACTTTGCAGCAGATATGTTTATTAACAAATCCTTCCATATATTCAAGAAGAAAAACTGGATGGGGTGTGGTATTTTCTCAGTAGTGCTTTTGGTATTCTTCTTTGGTATGTATGGTATGGCAGAGAAGTATGAAAAGTATGTACCTGAAATCACTGAGATAAAAAGTGCATCGGTCGATTTAGGGTATGAAATTACCTTAGAGGGAGAGGATGCAGTAAAGATTTTGGAAATCCATAATGGAATCATGGAAGAGCTGGATATGATAGAGCGCATCATTGAAAGTGGTGACAGAAATCATGAATCGGTTCGTATTGGTTATACGTTGAAGAGTGGAGAATGGATTACGCGTCGTTATCAGCTGCCAAATTCTCTTGTGACGATTGAACCAGTAGTAGAAAAAATCATAGCGTTGGAAGATGATGAGGAAAATTTCCTCAAGCATCTTTTCTGTGAGCAATATAAGGATATTAAATATTTCCAGTCAGGATATCTGGAAGCTCCATTTATCGATGAGGGCGGACGAAACGACGAGAATGAATATCCAAATACGACCTACAATAATAAGAAAATTGAACCTGCACAGGCAAAAGCGATTTATGAGGCGATTATCGCTGATGTTAAAGCAGGAACACTCATGAAATATAATGTGTACAGAAATTGGATGGAGACAAGAGGTGCGGATATATACTTTAAGTCGAGTGAAGCATATATTTCGTTGGAATACTATAATCCTGAAACGTTAGATGAATCAAACTTCATCGTTATCGATAAAGAAGGCACAACCGTCTTTTATAATGAAACGGTTTTTGAATCAGATTCGCCTTATAATGATGAATCCTATATGAGAGCATCGATTTCGTTTGGACCAGATTGTGAGAACATCATTAACAAACTGATAGAATTTGGAATTGTCGAATCAGTGGAAGATATTTGGTGGGGCGAAGCAGAGGAGATGCTGAAGTAGAAGAGTATTTGATTGGAAATGCCAGCTCAGTTGAGCTGGCATTTTTATGACTTGCTTTTTCTTTCTTGTAGCTGTTTGATAATATCATTTACATTATCGGTTGTAACTATATTAGGGTAGTTTTTCTCAAAATCAATCAAAGATTCTTTGGCAGAGATTTCATTGGCACGATAAAATTTATACAAATTTTCTATGTTGCTAGTATTCAAAATTTCCGAGAGAAAATCCCTAGAATCTTGTGGAAGATTTTTCAAATCACCATAAAGATTACATACGGCATCCCTTATTTGTTCTATACTTATTGGATTGCCTTTTTCTTGTTCTTCATATAGGATTCCTATGATATCGGATAAGTCATTTTTGTATTTGCGACCGGACATTAATTTCATAGCTACTAGGTATTCCCTAGAAATGGTACGGACTTCTAAGACGTAGCCAAAACGTTTATAGAACTTTGAATATTGTAATAGCTTTGGTGAATAGGAGGCTGTTTTGATAAAATCAGAATTTAGCCATCCGTTTGGAAGTCCTAAGTCATCGCCAACAATATTGATTGCATCTTTCATGGATGAAGATGCACGAATAATTGCATCAATATCATAGGTCATATCACGAAAACCATAGTTGGTTAAAACAGCTGCTCCGCCGATAAGTATGATTTCCGCATGTATCTGTGTTCCGTTTCTTTTGCGATATTCTTTTGCGAGCAAGCTTAGATATCGATCTAAGTTTTCTTTGGTAAAGGTTGTATTAATAGACATTTCTTATTTCACTTTCTACAATATTATAATCTAAAAATTCTGGTATTGCTTTTTCTAGTGCTTCCTTTCGATGTTTATCTGTTTTTGAAACTTCATCTGCGAGAAGAACACCAGCAGGATACAGCGGTTCTTTTAAACGTTGTGCGCGGATGTCATCATAATTGGTACATATTGGAACATCATTTTCTTTTGAAAGCAGGTCAATCATAGCGAGCAAATAATAGGATTCTGCATACCATTTGCGCTCATACAATGCACGCACCTCATCTTTCGATAGGGTTTCTATAATAAAATCAATATCACCCTTATCTTTTACATAGTGGCACACATTACTCTTAAAATTTTCAAAAGAAATTCTTTTTGGCTGAAAATATTTGGTTTCCATTTCTTCCACAATTAAACTCTCCATAGAAACATCTAGTGCTTTTGCAATTTTATAAAGCGTATCCGCGGAACATTTTTCGATACGAGCTTTGCCACTGCAAATATCAGTAATGGTAGTTTGTGGAACACCACTGGCTTTTGATAGACGATATTTGGTTATATTTCTCTCGTTTAATAAGTCATTAAGAATCATACAAAATTCCTCCATATAGATATATTATATCGGTTAACCGATGTACAGTCAACACTAGATGGAAGGAAAATATGGTTGCTTTTTCTTGTATGTGAAAAGAAAATATAGTATATTTAAAATAGCGACTAAAAATAAGCAGGTGAACTATGAGCAAAGAACATATTATATACAAAATCACTCCTGGCAGTATCGCTGAGGAGATGGAAATCGAACCAGGCGATGTGCTGGTGTCGGTAAATGGAAATGAAATAGAAGATGTATTTGATTATCACTATATGGTAAATGATGAGTACTTGGAAATTCTGATTCGTAAAGCCGATGGCGAGGAATGGGAATTGGAAATCGAAAAGGAATACCATGAGGATTTAGGAATTGAGTTTGAAAATGGTTTGATGGATGATTATAAATCATGTACCAACAAATGTATTTTCTGCTTTATTGACCAGATGCCACCAGGTATGCGAGAGACTCTGTATTTTAAAGATGATGACAGCAGACTTTCCTTTTTACAGGGTAACTATGTGACCCTTACCAATATGAAGGACAAGGATTTGGACCGTATCATTCAGTATCATATGGGACCTATCAATATTTCGGTGCAGACCACCAATCCAGAGCTTCGTTGCATGATGCTTCACAATCGTTTCGCGGGAGAGTCTTTGAAAAAGATAGACAGGCTTTACGAAGCAGGGATTCAGATGAATGGACAGATTGTACTTTGTAAAGGGGTAAACGATGGCGAAGAGCTAGAACGTTCTATTCGTGATTTGTCAAAGTATCTTCCATATATGGAAAGCGTGTCTGTAGTGCCAGTTGGTTTAAGTAAATACCGTGATGGCCTATATCCATTAGAGCCTTTTACTAAAGAAGATGCAATTGCGGTAATCGAAACTATAGAAAAGTGGCAAGCTAAATGCATGGAAGAACATGATATGCATTTTATTCATGCCAGTGACGAATGGTATCTTTTAGCGGAGCGTCCACTTCCAGAGGAAGACAGCTACGATGGTTATCTCCAGCTGGAAAATGGCGTAGGTATGCTTCGTCTTCTTATCAATGAGTTTGCAGATGCATTGGAAGAAGCAAAGGCAGAACCAGGATATAAAGACTCAGTGATGAAGGTCTTAAATGAAGAGTTTGATGGATATCATAAGGTGACTTTAGTCACAGGCCGTTTGGCAGCTCCATTCTTAAAAGAAATGGCAGTAGACTTTATGAAGGAATACCCTGGATACGAGGTAGAAGTTTTAGATATCCGAAATGATTTCTTTGGTGAGAAGATTACAGTATCTGGGCTTATTACCGCACAGGATTTGATTACCCAGGCAAAGGATAAAGACCTAGGTGATACCATTGCAATTCCATGTAATATGCTCCGCTCCGGTGAGCATGTATTTTTGGACGACCAAACCGTGGAAGACGTTCAAAATGCTTTACAAGTACCGGTAATTATTGTAAAATCTAGTGGTTTAGCGTTGTTTGAGGCAATGTTAGGAGGTAAATATGAGTAAACCAATCGTGGCCGTAGTAGGCCGCCCAAATGTTGGAAAATCAACACTCTTTAATGCACTGGCGGGAGAACGTATCTCCATCGTAAAAGATACTCCAGGTGTAACAAGAGACCGTATTTATGCGGATGTTTCATGGTTAGATTATAATTTCACAATGATTGATACAGGTGGTATTGAGCCAGACAGTTCAGATATTATCCTTTCACAGATGCGTGAGCAGGCACAGATTGCTATTGATACTGCGGATGTAATTATGTTTGTAGTAGATGTAAGACAGGGACTTCAGGATGCAGACAGCAAGGTAGCTGATATGCTTCGTCGTTCCCACAAGCCAGTAGTATTGGTTGTAAATAAAGTAGACAGCTTTGAAAAATTCCAGGCAGATGTCTATGAATTCTACAACTTAGGTATCGGTGATCCATTCCCAATTTCAGCAACAGAAAAAACTGGTTTGGGTGATATGTTAGACGAGGTAGTAAAATACTTCCCTGAATCTGCAAAAGAAGAAGTAGAAGACGAACGTCCACGTATTGCCATTATTGGTAAACCAAACGTTGGTAAGTCTTCACTTATCAATAAACTTGCACAGGAAGACCGTGTTATCGTATCAAACATTGCGGGTACTACCCGTGATGCAATCGATACAGCAATCAAATACAATGGACAGGAATATATCTTTATTGATACTGCTGGTATCCGTCGCAAGAGCAAGATTACCGAAGAAATCGAGCGTTTCAGTATCATTCGTGCAGTGGCAGCAGTAGAACGCTGTGACGTAGCCATCATTATGATTGACGCTACGGAAGGTGTAACAGAGCAGGATGCCAAGATTGCAGGTATTGCCCATGACAGAGGAAAAGGTGTTATCATCGCAGTAAACAAATGGGATGCCATTGAAAAAGACAACAATACAGTAAAAGAACATACACAGGATATCCGTGATGTCTTAAGCTTTATGCCTTATGCAGAAATTCTTTTCATTTCTGCAAAATCAGGACAGAGACTTCACAAGATTTTTGAAACCATAGATGTGGTTATTGAAAATAACAGTATGCGTGTGGCAACTGGTGTATTAAACGAAATCGTAGCAGAAGCTGTTGCAATGCAGCAGCCTCCTACAGATAAAGGAAAACGCTTAAAGATTTACTACATTACACAGGTGTCCGTAAAACCACCTACATTTGTAGTGTTTGTAAATGACAAGAACCTGATGCATTTTTCATATACCAGATATTTGGAAAACCGCATCCGAGACACTTTTGGATTTAAGGGAACAGCTCTTAAATTCATCACTCGTGAACGAAAGGAAGATAAGTAATTATGATATGGCGTTTAGCAGCATTAGCAATAGGATATGTTTTTGGAACCTTCCAGACTGGATTTATTTATGGAAAATTACACGGTGTAGATATTCGTCAGCATGGTAGTGGAAATACGGGTGCTACCAATTCTCTTCGTACCTTTGGTTGGAAAGGTGGCGCAATCACTTTTGTAGGTGATTGTTTAAAAGCAATTTTAGCGATACTGGTTGCTAAAATGCTTTTAGGAGATGTCGCTGGTGAAAATATTAAGGTATTAGAACTGTATGCAGGTATGGGAGCGGTGCTTGGACATAATTTCCCATTCTATTTGAAATTCAAAGGCGGAAAAGGAATTGCGTGTACGCTTGCAGTTGCTTTTACGGTGTGTCCAGGTACAGTACCAGTGTGCTTAACGGTATTTTTCCTTTGTCTTGCACTTAGTAAATATGTATCATTAGGTTCTATTCTTATGGTATTACTATTTATGATTCAAGTGTTTGTGTTTAACTTCTATGGCGTTTTAGGTTTAGAAGGTAGCGCGATAATAGAGTTTAATGTATTAGCATTTATTTTCTGTGCAATGGCGATTATTCGTCATAGAGAAAATATTGTGCGATTAATTAAGGGAACTGAAAATAAGATTGGTAAAAAAGTGGAGATTAAAGAAGAATGCGAAAAATAGGAATTATCGGTGCGGGCAGCTGGGGAACAGCTTTGGCAGTAAATCTTGCTAGAAATAATCATGAAGTAACTATCTGGTCTATTATGGAAGATGAAATTAAGATGTTAGAGGAACACAGAGAACATCTTGATAAACTCCCAGGAGTAAAGCTGGCAGAAAGTATTAATTTTACCACAGACATGGAAACTGCTATCAAAGGCATGGATATGCTGGTTTTGGCTGTACCATCTATTTTTACCAGAAGCACAGCAAAGAACATGAAGGAATTCGTGGAAGAAGGTCAGATTATTGCTTGTGTGGGTAAAGGTATTGAAGATGATACATTTATGACAATTACTGACATCGTAGAAGAAGAGATTCCACAAGCGGATGTTTGTGTGCTTTGTGGACCTTCCCATGCAGAAGAAGTAGGACAGGGACTTCCAACTACTGTAGTAGCAGGAGCACATACAAGAGAATCCGCAGAATTCATTCAGGATACATTTATGAACGAAACCTTCCGTGTATATACTAGCCCAGATATGCTAGGTATGGAACTTGGCGGTTCTTTCAAGAACGTAATCGCTCTTGCAGCAGGTATGTGTGATGGTCTTGGCTTTGGTGACAATACAAAAGCAGCACTTATCGTACGTGGTATTTCAGAGGTAAGTCGTCTTGCACTTGCGATGGGGGCGAAGGCTGAAACAATCAATGGTCTTACTGGTGTAGGTGACCTTATCGTAACCTGTCAGAGTAAGCACAGCCGTAATCGTAAGGCTGGTGAACTTATGGGACAGGGTATGACTATGGACGAAGCTACCAAAGAAGTAAAGATGGTAGTAGAAGGTGTATATTCTGCCAAAGCAGCTCTTGCTTTAGGAAAGAAATATTATGTGACAATGCCTATTATCGAAGAAGTAAATAGGGTACTCTTTGAAGATAAATCTGCAAAAGAAGCGGTTTATGATTTGATGCTTCGTGAAAAGCGTGTAGAAAGCAATGCACTCGACTGGAAGTAATTCTATAAAGATAAAAGAATGGAGACCTATCATGGAAAAAATTCGTATTAAATATTTTACAGATAAAATTGAAAAATTAGACTACATCGATGGCAAATCGGATTGGATTGACCTTCGTGCTTCAGAAGAAGTAGAATTAAAAGCTGGAGATTTCAAACTTATCCCCCTTGGTGTAGCGATGGAGCTTCCAAAGGGCTATGAAGGACACCTTGCTCCACGTAGCTCTACATTCAAAACATGGGGACTTATCCAGACCAACAGTATTGGTATCGTAGACTGTTCATACTGTGGTGACGAAGATATGTGGAGAATGCCAGTATATGCAACCCGCGATACCGTAATTCATGTAAATGATCGTATTGCACAGTTTCGTATCGTAGAAAACCAGCCAAAGATTGTATTTGAGGAAGTAGAACACCTTGGTAATGATAGCCGCGGTGGATTTGGGTCTACAGGAAAACAATAATGAAAATAAATTATAAACGAATTCACATTGGTCGAAGGACCTTTAAATCAGCGAT
>CAYMTP010000035.1:0-16499 GCA_964393435.1 uncultured Lachnobacterium sp.
TTCATAAAACTTTCCTCCTTTTTATAATAATTTCATTATTATAAGTCCCTTATTTTGGTTAGAATAATTATACTCCAACAATATCATTTTGTCTACTATTAGTGTACTTTTAGTTATCCCAACAGTGTTCCTCTTCTGGTATATAATGGAAAAAGGAGTGTGGCTTGCATTATGGTATTACTTGGTAAAAAAATAAAAGAACTCAGAACTAAATATAGATTGACACAAACAGAGTTAGCAACACAGATTGGAGTTACCAAATCTACGGTTGCTGCTTATGAAAATGATTCTCGTACCCCATCTTATGAAGTACTTATCAAAATGGCTAATGTGTTTAATATAAGTATCGATTCATTGCTTTCCAATCGTTCCGAAATTATTTTGGATGCCAATGGATTGAATTCAGAACAGCTAGAGATTATTGAAAATTTAATTGTTCACTTCCGAAAAAGCAACACAATGGAAGAAAAATTAAAAGAATATGACACACTAAAATAGGATGGTTTTCACCATCCTATTTCTATTTTACATAATTTTTCATCTGCTTTATCCGTCTTATAAAAGTTCTTTCACCGCAATCAGATTCTCAACCACTGCATATACTCTGCTTTTGATTTCTTCGTCTGGCTGATCCTGGTCTGGGATCATCACTGGAATGCAACCTGCTCGGTATGCTGCTAAAAGACCTGTCGGAGAATCTTCTAACACAAGACATTCTTCTGGCTTTAATCCCAGATTCGATGCTGCATAGATATAGATATCTGGTGCGGGTTTCCCGTGTTCTACCATGTGACCACTAACAAGTTCATCAAACTCATCTATCAATCCCACCTGGGATAAATACTCCTTTGTCCTATCAAGTGGTGACGATGTGGCTATAGATGTCTTGATTCCCTTTTCTTTCAGGAATGCTAAAAGCTCATGAATACCAGGTTTTAACTCTACTCCATTTTCATCGATAAAAGCACTCATCATCTCGATACGTCTGTTTCGCACCTGCTGATAATCCACTTCTTCTCCTAGATATGCTTTTAACTGTCGTTCTCCCACTTCACGGCTGAGGCTTCGCATACCTAGCGCCATCTCATGAGTCATAGGATAGCCTAAGCTTTGAGCTGCTTCCTGCCAAAATCTTGTATATAATTTTTCTGTATCTAAGACGATCCCATCCATATCAAAGAGGACGCCTTTTACCTTTAGTCGTTCCATTTATCTATCCCACTTATCGCATAATGAATTGATTTGATCTGCGAACTTCGCTAAATCTTTGTTTGCCATACCTTCGCACTTCTGAATAACCGCCATGAGACGTTCTCCAGCTGCAATAAGACGAGCAAATACACCTTGTGCTTTCGCCTGTTTCTTCTTGACTGCCAGCTTATGAGTGCCCTGCTGGATACAAAGACCTGTTTCTAAATCATAGACATCCCCACTGTATGGGGCAACTGCGTCAATACCGGTTTCTTTTCGTACCAATTCAGAGAAGTAAACCGCTACATCTTCGTTTCCATGTACCACAAATACCTTCGTAGGTGTATTGCCAAAGGCTTTGACCCATTCCAACAAATGTGGCTGGTCCGCATGTCCGCTGATACCTGGAAGATTGACAATTTTGGCACGTACTTCTACTTCTTCACCAAATAATTTTACCTTATCCACACCACCTAAGAGTGCATTCCCAAGGGTTCCTGGAACCTGATAACCAACAAACAAAATGGTAGAATCCGCACGCCACAGATTGTGTTTCAAATGATGACGAACACGGCCTGCTTCACACATACCAGAGGCAGAAATAATAACCTTTGGATTTGGGTTAAAGTTAATCATCTTGGAGTCATCACTGGTTACAGAAACGTTTAATCCAGGGAATTTAATAGGATTGATTCCCTGATTTACTAATGCTAGTGCCTCATCATCAAAGCAATCGGATACGTTCTTGTGGAATACGTTAGTTGCTTCCACAGACAATGGACTATCCACAACTGCTTCGAAGTTTGGAAACTCTGGTAAAAGTACTTCTGCCTTGATACGACGAAGGAAATACAGCATTTCCTGGGTTCGCCCAACAGAGAATGCTGGAATAACCAGGTTTCCACCTCTGGTAAAGGTATCACGCATTACCGCCGCCAATTCTACTGCGTAGTCTACTGGCTTATCATGTACACGACTGCCATATGTAGATTCCATGATAACATAATCTGCTTCCGTGATAAATTCTGGATTGCGAATCAATGGACGATTGGTATTTCCAATATCGCCAGAGAACACCAGCTTTTTGCTGACACCATCTTCTTTAATCCAAATCTCGATAGAGGAAGAACCCAAAAGATGTCCCGCATCTACAAATCGTATGGTTAAATCCTCATCTACTTCAACCTTACTATGATAATCACATGGAATAAAATGAGGAATGACACCATTGGCATCATTCATATCATAAAGTGGTAATATTTCTGGTTTACCAGCTCGACGATTTTTACGATTTCTCCATTCAGCTTCAAATTCCTGAATATGAGCAGAATCACGAAGCATAATACTACACAATTCACAGGTTGCTTTGGTAGCAAAAATCTGACCGCGGAAACCATTTTTATAAAGCAAAGGCAAAAGCCCTGAATGGTCGATATGGGCATGTGTGATAAACACATAATCTATCGTGGCTGGGTTTACAGGTATCTCCTGATTTTCATACAAATCTGCACCCTGCTCCATACCACAATCTACAAGGAAATGGATATCATTGAAGCTGACATAGTGACAACTTCCAGTTACCTCTCTAGCTGCTCCCAGGAATTCAATAATCATAGGTTCATCTCCTTTTTTGTATATATGTATATTATACCACTTGTTGTCCTATGCTTCTACAATTTTCTGAAAATTCCGAAAATATTTTCAAATTATCTTTTTATTTCATCTTTTGTTACGATTCTATTCGCTGAATTTCTCTGCGAAGACGCAACATAATCTTTTTCTCTAATCTGGATATATACGACTGTGAAATTCCCAGCAAATCTGCCACCTCTTTTTGAGTCATCTCTTTTTCATTTTTTTGATTATAGCCATATCGAAGCTCTATAATTTCCCTCTCTCTATCCGACAGCTTTTCCATGGCTTTTCGAAGCATTCCGATTTCTGCCTCAGTCTCTAAATCTCTATATATCACATCTTCTTCCGTCCCTAAAATATCGGATAAAAGAAGTTCATTTCCGTCCCAATCCACATTTAGAGGCTCGTCAAAGGATACCTCTAGCTTCAACTTGTTGGTTCGACGCAAATGCATGAGTATCTCATTTTCGATACAGCGGGAGGCATAGGTCGCTAGTTTGATATTCTTATCTGGATTAAACGTATGTATGCCTTTTATCAAACCAATGGTTCCAATGGAAATCAAATCCTCCACACCAACTCCAGTGTTTTCAAACTTTCGAGCCAGATATACCACCAACCGTAAGTTGTGAGAAATCAACTTTTTACGTGCTTCTTCACCTTTCTCTGTATTCAATGCCATCAGACATTCTCGTTCCTCCTCCGCACTTAAAGGCGGTGGTAGAACCTCTGAACCTCCAATATAAAGCACCGTATCCGTGTGTTCCTCACCTTTGATAAGCTTTACTATCCTGTTTCCGATATACCAGAAATTCCTTTTCCAATAATAATAAAAATCGACTACTTTACTCCAATTGATCTGTAACATCTCAAAACACCTCTTCATTTAATATCATTTCATATTTATTTTCTTTGAAAAGATTTTCTTTTGTTACTCCCAATGGACTCTTTTGTAAATGTATTCTTTGTTTTTCTCCTTCTATTATCAGCTCATCCACATAATAAACTTCTACGATTCCAGCCTCGCTCCCGAGTGCTTGATATGGTACAAAAACAGGATTTTCCTTCTCTAATCCCAGTTTTTTTATCAGCTGCTCTGAGACGATATGTACCCCTTTTCCTGTATAAGGATCTGTCAATTTATTACCTGAATCATAGAATCCGTAAGTTTCTGCTCTTTTCTCTCCATGTGATAGTTCTACTGGAAATATACCTTTTTGCATTTTGCTATAGTTCTTCCAAACTCGAACCGCTACAATCACCAATCCGCATGCTAAAATCAGCAATAAAACAAAGCTTGCACTATCGCCAAACCAGTTCCAAAACACCTCTAACACGCCATTTATCACCATGACAAAGAAATATCCTGTAACTATCACCTTTATAAATGATTGCCTTTCCTTTCCCAACACAAGCAATATCATAAAGGGAATTTCAAATATATGTACAAGCATCAGAAATACATTATATGCATTTCCAAACATTAAGCCTGCTATTTCAATTAAGGTTCCACTAGCAGACGCAAGCACTATTTTCCCAATCCCTTTTATGGTGGATATGTGAAAATGATATTTATTACAATAGAGTGAAAGGTATATCACTGCCATCTTTATAATAAAATTCTGCACAAAATAAACATCTG
This sequence comes from uncultured Lachnobacterium sp., assembly GCA_964393435.1. Taxonomy (GTDB): domain Bacteria; phylum Bacillota; class Clostridia; order Lachnospirales; family Lachnospiraceae; genus Roseburia. The sequence goes on from CAYMTP010000035.1 coordinate 4,469, forward strand.
CATAAAATATGTATGTCTCACTAAGTATATTCACGTTTCATAAACCTCTACACTCCATTTCTAATCAAAACTACCTATTTAGAATAGCACTTTACATGTGAGAATTTTGTCGGAATGTGGGGTACCCAAAAATAAAAAAGCCCTCTACAGTTTTTTCTGTAGAGGGTCTATGCTGTCCATAATATTATCTCTTAGAATTCTTCAAGAAATCTGGAATATTGATTTCAACTGGTTTTACACTACTTTCTGGCTGAACAGGTCTCTGAATGCCCATTGTAGGAGCAGCCTGAGTCATACCTGGTGTAGCTGTTGGAGCTACTGTCTGAGTAGGAACAACTGGTCTAGCTGTTGTTGTATTTGTATGTAAACCATTATTCACTGCTGTACGAGATGCCATATTTGGTGTAACTGTTGATCTAACAGTTGACTGATCATATTTCATCATGCTTGACATAGTTGGCATAGCTGTTCTAGAACCTGAATCTAAACCAGTTGCGATAACTGTGATAGTTGCTTCATCAACCATAGTTTCATCGTACTTAGCACCGAAGATGATGTTTGCATCGTCACCTGCAAGTTCCTGAACATAGCTTACTGCATCGTTGGCATCCATAAGAGAGATGTCGCCGGAAATATTAACGATAACATGGCTTGCACCACTAATCGTAGTTTCAAGAAGTGGAGAAGAAACTGCAAGTCTAACAGCCTCGCCTGCTTTATCATCGCCCTTAGCGTTACCGATACCGATATGTGCCATACCCTTGTCCTTCATAACAGTAGATACATCTGCGAAATCTAAGTTAATAAGAGCTGGTAAGTTGATAAGGTCTGTAATACCCTGAACTGCCTGCTGAAGTACTTCGTCAGCTTTCTTTAATGCATCTGGCATTGTAGTACGTCTATCAACGATTTCAAGAAGCTTATCATTTGGAATAACGATAAGTGTATCTACGTTTTCTTTTAAGTGTTCAATACCTGTTACAGCATTAATCATTCTCTGTTTTGCTTCGAACTTGAAAGGCTTTGTAACTACACCTACAGTTAAGATACCCTGATCTTTAGAAATTTTAGCTACAACAGGAGCTGCACCAGTACCTGTACCGCCACCCATACCACAGGTAACGAATACCATGTCAGCACCTTTGATAGCAGCTGCTAATTCTTCTGCACTTTCTTCTGCAGCTTTTTCACCGATTTCAGGTTTTGCTCCAGCGCCGAGTCCTTTTGTAAGTTTTTCACCAATCTGAATTAAAGTAGGTGCTTTACATAACTGTAAAGCCTGTTTATCTGTATTAACACCGATAAATTCTACACCACCGATGTTTTCGTCAATCATACGGTTTACGGCATTGTTTCCTGCACCGCCCACACCGATAACAATAATTTTTGCACTAGCATCCGCTTCTGTTGTTCTAATCTCCAGCACGGCTTCTTCCTCCTCTTTCTCTTCCACTGTTTTATATAAATATTACTATTAGTCGCTATTATTACACAGATTTTCACATATTAAGCCTATCATGAAAATCATATAGAATATAATATAATTTTTCTCTAAAATAATCAACTAAAATTTTCATTTTTTTATGATTTCTAGCTCTTGTACTTAATTTGATACATCATCATCCTGATTTTCATCGCCGACATCATCATCTTGTGGTTCATCCTCCGCTTCAGAAGCATCTCCCTCATCATCTGGTGTTACACTATCTTCGCCTGATGTCTCTCCTTCGGCTTCTGGAACCTCTGGTGCCTTTTCGAAAATAATATTTGCCGACTCTTCAGTCCAGCTCTCCATGTGTAGAACACCTGGAATCTGCTCTAAACTAGGCAAAATCTCTTTGAGTCTCGCTACCTTTTGAGTCAGCAGTTCAATTGAGCCTAACCATACCTCCGTATCGCCATAATACAATACAGGAGCTTGCTCTAGACCAAAGTGAATTGAATCTGGAACTAAGCCTTCTCTCTTCAACGCCTGTGTCAGTGTCAACATTTCTCGAATCTGCTGGCTGTCGATTGGAAGTCTCTCATATAAAACCACCTCGTCACAGGTAACTCCTTCAATCTTTGGTATATTTTCAATAATTCTAGTGGAAGTTTCTACTACAAATCCGTCCTTATCGAAATAAGCATTTTCTCCAATTGCAGATATGTATAGATAACCCAGCATACCTTTTTCATACACCTTGATTTTCAAGGTCTGTGGGTCAACCAGCTTCACTTCCATAGTATCAATAAACGGAACTGCCTCGGTATCCACAAAGGTATATTTCAAAAGTACATATAAGCTATTCCATGAGTACTCATCATTGAGCACCATATCTGTAATCAGTTGTTCATCGTAAAGTTCATTGCCTTCTACCTTTACATTCTTTACAACGAACACATTGATTACAACGAAAACAGCTATTGCCACCAAAATCATGAAAACTAGAATACCAATCAAAACTTTTCTCAAAAGTTTTTGTCTTCTACGTTTTTCTTTAATCATATATGCTCCAACTACTTAATATTCTCTAATCGAATCGACCTAGATACGCCCAATACCAATCCAATCTCACACATCAAAATCAAAATCGACGTACCACCATAACTAATAAATGGCAGGATAACACCTGTGTTTGGAATGGAATTAGTTACTACTGCGATATTCAAAATAACCTGAATCGCAATATGAGACATAACTCCCACTACCAAAAGGGAGCCAAATAAATCTGGTGCATTATTGGAAATAACCATCATTCTCCAGATAATTAACATAAATAGAAGAATAACGCAAACCGCGCCAAATAATCCTAACTCTTCACAAATAATAGTAAAAATCATGTCGTTCTGAGACTCTGGAACGTTACCCATTTTCTGTAAGCTCTCTCCAAGTCCTTTTCCGAACAAACCGCCAGAACCAATGGCATATAAACCTTGCAAGGTCTGATATACCTTAGCAGGGTCTGCAGTTTCTGGATGAAGCCAAGCCTCCACTCGATCTAATCGATATCCTGCTGTAAGTATGAAAAATACTCCAAAAACGATTCCCACTACAGCTACTGCAACAAAGTGTACATATTTAGGGCTGGCCACAAAAACCATACATATTGCAATTCCCATAATAATAATAGCTGTACTTAAGTTGTTGTAAGCAACTGCTCCTACTATCGGTATCAGCAAACCAAATACCTTTGCAAGATTTTTCCATGACTTTAGCTGTTTCGGAATCTTCTCCAAAAGCATTGCCAGGAACACGATAACACCTACCTTTGCAACCTCGGAAGGCTGGAACTGAATCGGTCCAATATCAATCCAACGAGTGGAACCATGTGAGTCAGAACCCACAAAAATAACCAGCACACAAAGGGCAAAGGAAATAAAATAGGCAAGCCAGCCAAACTTTTTCCATGTGCGATATGGTACTGCAATAAAGAAAGCCATACCAAAGGCACCTAATATGTAATTTCGTAATTGCTTCTTCAGATAGTATGCTCCGTCGTATCCATATAGGGATGAATTCGAACAAATATAAGAACTAGAACTATAAAGCATAACTAGCCCGAAACAAACCATGAAAATCACCAAAAATAGCAGGTTATAATCAAAATATGAAATTGCTTTTTCCTTGCGTTTTTTCGTCTCACGCTTCTTTTCTGCCACTTAAATTACTCCTCAAAATTTCTAACAATTTCTTTGAAAATTTTGCCTCGTACTTCGTAGTTTGGGAACATTCCCCAGCTTGCACATGCTGGAGAAAGCAATACTGCATCGCCCGAAACTGCTTTTTCATAACAATACGAAACCGCGTCTTCAAAGGTCTCAAAAATAATAGTATTCATAAAACCAGCTTTTCGTGCACAGTCCTGTATTTTTTCTGCGGTCTGTCCAATCAGCACCAGTTCTTTTACTTTTCCATCAAAAGCCGCAATCCATTCGTCATATTCAGACTGTTTATCATATCCACCACCAATCAGGTAGGTAGGTCGATTCATCGCCTTAATTGCCTTAATCGCTGCGTCTGGATTGGTTCCTTTGGAATCGTTGTAGAAACGAACTCCACGTTTCTCAGTTACATATTCAATGCGGTGCTCCACTGCCTGGAAACGGCGAAGCACTTCACGAATGGATTCCATTGGAACCCCAACACCCATTGCCATCGCACAGGCTGCCATAACATTTTCGTAGTTATGTTCGCCCAAAATATTTAATTCATCCACATGAATAACCTTTTCTTCTACGCCATCGTGTGCATAAAAAATCTCTTTATCTGCATAATAAAAGCCTTCTGTAAGCTTACGTTTGCTACTAAAGAAAACTACTGTTGCTGGGCAGGTTACCGCAAACTCACGCAACACTTCGTCCTCGTAATTAAGCACACAGATTTCATTTGTAGTCTGGTTCTTTGTAACATCTGTTTTCGCACCAATGTACGCTTCCATCGTATGATGTCTATCCAAATGATCTGGTGTGATATTCAAAATTGCAGAAACCACAGGTTTAAACTCATGAATGGTTTCTAGCTGGAAGCTGCTGATTTCCGCCACTGTAACAGTTTCTTCTGTAGTTTCCAAAGCAACTGATGTATAAGGAATACCAATATTGCCAACTACACGTGTGCTGGCAAAATAGTTTGCCATAATTTCACCTGTTAAAGCTGTAGTAGTGGTTTTGCCGTTGGTACCTGTAATCGCTACGATGCGGCCTTTTGCAAAATAATATGCCAACTCGATTTCACCCCAAATAGCAATACCCTTGTCACGCATTGTGTTTACCATAGGTAAATCCGTAGGTACTCCAGGACTGAGCACAACCACATCAAACTGTTCCATATCTTCTTCTGCGATTTCCCCCAACATGAGTGGTACCTGACGAAGCACCTCGCTTTTCGCATAAAGTTTCTCTTTGTCTAATTCTTTATTTCCGTCAAACAAAACGGTATCTATCTTCTGTCCTACTAAAAGTTCTGTCGCAGCAATGCCACTGATTCCAGTTCCTACTACTAAGACTTTTTTATCTTCTAATTTCATGGTAAACCTCCAAATCTTGTGTTTGGTACTATCTACTAAACCAACTTATAGTATAATCCCTTTCTCATCATTAATCAAGATAAGGTAGTATGTTTTCGAATATTTCCTGTGCAATTGGTGCCGCTATGGTACCTCCATAATATACCCCCTGCGGATTATGAATGATAACCAAAACCAATACTTCTGGGTCACTGGCTGGTGCAAATCCTAGAAAAGAGGAAATATATTTATTTTCTGAACGAGGCAAGGTCTGTGAGGTAGCTGTTTTACCACCGATTTCAAAGCCTTCCACATATGCCTTGCTTCCTGAACCATCCGATACTACTTGTTCCAGTAAATATCGCAGTGTTTCCGAGGTTTCTTCAGAACAGATATCGGTCAAACATTCGTATTCCAAGGTTTCCACCTCTCCTGTCACACTATCTGTCACCGACATGCCAAAATGCGGCGTCACTCGGGTCCCGCCATTGATAAGAGAAGAAACCGTAGTCGCCAACTGAATCGGTGTTATCTGAAAGGACTGCCCAAAAGAAACCGTTGCTAACTCAACTGGCCCAATATTCTCCTTCTTGTGCATAATGGTACTGGCTTCCCCTGGCAAATCAATATTGGTTTTATCCAGCAGACCGAACTTCTCAAAATAATGATAATATCTATCTACGCCCAATTCCAAGCCGACAGATATAAACACAGGGTTACAGGAATTTTCAATACCTTCTTCAAAAGTTTCTGAGCCATGTCCTATCGTCTTGTGACAACGGATTTTTCGGTCTTCCACCATAATATAACCTGGACAAAAAAAGCTATCATTTACGCTTACCGTCCCCTCTTCCAAAGCTGCAGAAGTAGTAATAATCTTAAATGTAGAACCTGGCTCATAAGTATCACTGACACATGGATTTCTCCACATCTCATTGAGATAATCATTTTCTTCCTCGGTCCCTGCATACTGGACATATTGCTCAATAAGCGTAAAAGGGTCATTCGGATTAAATTCTGGATAATTCACCATCGCAAGAAGCTCTCCATTTTGCGGATTCATCACAATAATACTGACATTGTCCGCCTCCTTCTGCAAATATGCTTTTTGTGCAGCCTGCATACAATAGGACTGGATATTATAATCCATGGTTATCTGCAAGGTGTTGCCTGAAATTGGCTCGACACGATTTTCCACCAAATCCTCTACTTCTCGTCCTTTTGCATCCGTAAAGGTCAAAATCGTCCCGTCCTGCCCTTTTAAATAGGATTCATACTTTGACTCCAGACCGATAATCCCCTGATTATCCGAACCTGTAAATCCCAGTACCTTAGAGGCCAGTTCATTATAAGGATATACTCGTTTGTAATCCTCATCCACCTTCACACCATCCAACTCATACGCCATAATGCGTTTTCCAATTTCTTTTGAAACATTACTTTGTATTTTTTCTATAGAAGTGACCTTCTCTACCCTCTTTCGCACATATTCCTCGGACAATTCCAATTCCTCACACAACATCTGAATCACTGCTTCTTCGTCTGTGATTTGGTTATGTATGACGGATATGGTACATACTGCCTCATTAGTTGCCAGCACCACACCATTTCGATCGATGATTTCGCCTCGTGCCGCTTTTATCTGTCTTTCGCGTTGCTGTAAATCAATTGCTTTTTCCGTGTAATAATCGTGCTTAAATATCATAAGATATATTAGTCGTCCCGTTAAAACTAGCCCACACACAAAAATAATAAAGCAAAAAATGCATATTTTCTTTCGATTATAGGTTTTATTTCGTTCCATAAAAAACCTCATAATTGCCTTATTGTATCATATGTAGGCCATTATGAGGTTATGTTTGTTTCATTAAATTTTACTGATGGTTCGAAACAAGTCCGCTACTTGAAAGATATTCCCCATCTCTTTCTCCTGTGAAATATGGGTCTGTTCCTGTAATATCCAAGTCAACATTGACACCGGTAGTTTCTTCATCAGGATAAATATTCATATATGGATATATCTCTTCTAAAATTTCACGAACAATATTCTGTGCATAGTAACTATGTGGCTGGTCCTCTGTATTAGGTTCGTCCACGATACAGTAGATAACCAATTCGGGATTTTCGTATGGTGCAAAACCTATGAAAGAAACCAAATAATTGCCCTCATCACGTGGCAATTTTTCTGCTGTACCTGTTTTGCCGCCTAAGGAATATCCATCTACTTTTGCTGTACTACCAGTACCACTTGTTACCGTACTATACATATAGCTCTTTAACAAATCGCTAGTACCCTTTGATACTGTCTGTTTCAAAACGGTTGGTTCTGTAACAGAAACCGTACCACCATCTGCACCCAAAACCTTACTAACCAAGTATGGCTGATAATAAGTTCCACCATTTACGAGAGAAGAAAATGCACTTGCAACCTGAATCATGGTACAGTTATAGTTCTGTCCAAAGGAATTGGTTGCCAAGTCAATCGTTGTCATATTTTCTTCTGTATAAATCAAAGAAGCGGTATATGCTTCACCAGGAAGATCAATTCCCGTTTTCTGTCCAAAACCAAAGATACCCTGATACTCAGCAAAATTCTTCACCCCAATATATTTCGTTGCCATCTGCATCAAAGCATCATTGCAAGAATCCATCAAGGATTTCTCCAAGGTTTCTGTACCATGTCCATTCAAATTTACACAACCAATAAAGCTACCACTAATGGTCTCATGACCATCACATACAAAGGACATATTCGTATTAAGTGCACCTGTTTCCAATCCTCCTGCAATCGTAAAAGGTTTCTGTACAGAACCTGGCTCAAAGGTTTCTGATACACAGAAGTTTCTCCAAAGCTGATTTAATGCCGCCATCTGTTCTTCCGAAGTAACCGTCTCTAACTCTTCTTCGGTAAACAGAGTCGATACATCTCTTGGATTATTTAAATCAAAGGTAGGATATTCTGCCATTGCAAGAATGGCACCATTGTTTGGATTCATTACAATGACTGCCGTATTCAAACTACCATCACCTTCGCGATAATTGTTGGTATAGGCCGAATTAAATTCTAATATTTTCTTTTCTACTACTGACTGGATATTCGCATCAATAGTAGTTACCAAAGTATTTCCATCTTGTGGTGCAATGACTGTTTTTTCAAAATCGCTTTCTGAATTGAGATATCCATACTCACGACCATTGATACCATTCAAAATATCGTTATAGTAGTTTTCCAAGCCTATGGTTCCCACATTACCAGAAGAAACAAAACCAATTGTCGCACTTGCCATGCTGTTAAATGGATATTTTCTTTGATATTCCTTTTCAAACCAAACACCTTTAATGTTTGGATTTACCTTTTTACCATCTTCGTCTAATTCTTCCTGCAATTGAACAAATGGCTGAATCTTGTCATAAGGAAGTTTTTTCAGTAAAATAATATATTTGCTGTCAGGACGCTCTGTTGCATACTGGTATAAGGTCGCCTTGTCCAGCTCTGGAAAACACTCCAGCAGTGCTTCAATGGTGGGTTCTAAATACTTCTGCACCTTTTCACCATCTACAGTTGATTCACTGGTCATAACTGAACAGTCCAAAATGACATTATAAACAGCCACACTTGTAGCCAAAACCGTTCCATTACGGTCAACAATGTCGCCTCGCTGATATGGAATCGTAACGCTATCGTATGACTGCATTGATAATACTTTCTTTTCGTATTTTTCTCCACTTGTATAATTAATGTACATAAGCCTTCCAATCAAGGCACACAAACAGATTATCAACAAAGAAAATAGAACAATCAATTTCTTACGCATGCCACGGGAAAGCTTAGGAATTGGTTTCTTTACTTTTTTAGCCACAGTACTCTCCTAGCTATTTACTCTGGAATGTCACTATACTGGTCCATAAAGTTATCATTCTCAACCGAATAATAAATAATCTGGTCTTCAGTTGCATACTGCATTCCCAACTCATTTATTGCTACATCCTTAATATAATCCAAATCTACTGATGTGACAATCTCTTTATAACGTGCATCATTGTCTGCCTTAAGGTCAGTAATCTGACTTTCTAAAGCAGCGATGTGCTCCATTCTCTGTGTCACCTGTGACTGAATCTGCACCAACGCTACCGCTGCAAAAGCAACTACTACTACACAAAGAGTTAAGAAAACTACATAGCCTCTGCTCATGTGTAATGCACGTTCTCTATTTCTTCTCGCCGCATTTCTTCTGCGTTTTTTCTGCTGTTCTTCTATAATCTTGCTTCTGTCAACTCTCTCTCTTCTGACAGGCTGAGCTTCCATTTGTCTTACTGTACTTCCGTTTACATAATAAGTCTTTTTCATTACTACTTTAGCTCCTAATTACTTACTTTCTTTCGAAAACTCTCAGTTTCGCACTCTTTGATCTGCTGTTTACTTCTAACTCCTCCTGAGTAGGAAGTATTGGTTTTCTTGTTGCTACATGTCCTTTGGAAACATTTCCGCATACACAAACTGGGAAATTGGAAGGACATGTACATGGATTTTCATTTTTCTTGAAAATCGTCTTAACGATTCGATCCTCTAAGGAATGGAAGGTAATGATGCATATTCTTCCATCTTCATTTAAGAGGTCAATCATTTCATCTAACGTATCTCTTAGCACATCCAACTCTCGGTTCAATTCAATTCGAATCGCCTGATAAGTACGCTTGGAAGGATGTCCACCTGTCACCTTCATTTTCATTGGGATAGCTGCATCAATAATTCGATTGAGCTGTCCTGTGGTAAGGATTGGTTCCTTTGCTCTTGCGTTTACAATGTGCTTTGCAATATTCTTTGCAAATTTATCTTCTCCGTAATCTCTTATAATACGGAAGAGTTCCATTTCACTGTATTCATTTACAATGTCTTTGGCTGTTAAAGTCTGTCGGTCATCCATTCTCATATCCAGTGGTGCATCTTCACTACGATATGTGAACCCTCTCTCTGGGGTATCTAATTGGAAAGATGAAACACCTAAATCAAGGACTATTCCATCTACCTTTTCAATACCTAAATCCTTTAGAACCTGCTTCATATTAGAATAGTTGCTTCTGACGATGGTAACCAAATCGCCGAATTCTGCCAAACGCTGCCCAGCAGCTGCAATCGCATCCGCATCCTGATCGATCCCAATGAATCTTCCTTGTCCATTCAGCCGCTTACACACCTCGTAGGCATGTCCACCACCACCAAGGGTTCCATCCACATAAATTCCGCCTGGACGAACATTTAAATTTTCAATTGTTTCTTCCAACAAAACGGAATAATGTTTAAACTCCATGTCTGCTCCTATTTCTAATTAAATTCCAAATCCAAGTTCTGCCATGTGTTCAGCGATTTCGTCCATATCGTCATAATCGCCATTGTCTGTCCATTTTTCTTTACTCCAGATTTCTACACGGCTAAGTACACCAACCGATACTACATCTTTTTCGATGCCAGCATATTCTCTTAAGTTGGTAGGAATCAAGATGCGTCCCTGCTTGTCCACTTCGCAAGTAGCTGCCCCTGCAAAGAAGAAACGCATGAACTTTCTCGCATCCTTTGAGGTAAGTGGTTTATCGCGGAAAGAGTTTTCGATGTTCTGCCATTCTTCGTTGGAATAAACGAAAAGACATCCATCCAAGCCTTTGGTAATAACAAATTCATTACCTAACTGTTCACGGAATTTGGAAGGAACGATTAATCGGCCCTTGGCATCAATTGTATGGTTGTATTCTCCCATGAACATGGCTTGCTCTCTCCTTTCTCTAAACTATCGTGTGATGAAACGCCAAAAGCGAATAAGTCCCCGTGTTGTGAATCCCACATCTTTTGTTTCGAGAAGTTATCCACAACCTTATCAACTTATCCACCACTTTGCACCACTTTTATGGCTTTTCGCCCCACTTTCCTCCACTTTTCTTCCATATTACCGCAAAAACCCAGTAAAATCAAGCGTTTTTCTAAATTTATTTTGATGTTTATTGGTCCACATTCAAAAGAAAAAGCGCCAGCTTTCACTGACGCTTTTAGCATTTTGTCATATTTGTTATTTTCTGGTTGCCCACTTTTGCAAAGGAATTCCCAATCCACTCAAATACTCTTCTACATTTTGATATTCAATCCCATTTTCGAGTATCGCATTTTCTCCTTTATATAATACGCATCGTTTTATCATTTTCCCAAACCGATGCTCCGATTGTTTTATATTATCCTGGTTTATCAGATGTCGGTATTGATTTTCTACTATCCTATCACTATGTTTTATTTCATATACTTCATGCGTATCCATCACAGGGTCATAGATTACCATATCAAACTCGCCTGCTGCAAAACTTAACTTAAACACCCTATTTGCCTCACCTAGACATAACTTTGTTTCTAATAAAACAATATCCTCCAACATACGACCTCGTACATCGTTTAAAATTGTTTGCACTATTAACTCTTTTTCATTCTCTTTCAAAGATGAAAAACACGCATCTTTCATGATTGAATGAACCAATGCCTGAGCTTGGCAGAAACGCATACCTGGCTGAGTAAATATTGTACGAACTGGTGGTGTGACGGTTACACCCGATGACTCCTGCGGACAATCTGTAACCAACTCGAGAGCCTCCAAATACTCTTTAATTTCTTGTACACATGCAGCATCTACCAAGACTTCCTGTTCTTTTTTCATATCTAACAATTTCATAAATTGCTCTGTAATCACTTTGATATCCACAAAATCTAATGCATCTGTTCGTCGCTCTTCGTCTTTCGCCTTGCGAAGCAAATCAGCCGCAGAGCCTAAGTCATGAGACTGAAAAGTCCGCGTTACCACATCTACCAAAAAATCATGGTTAACGTCTTCTATAATACGATTAACCGCATTTGTTAATTCTCCTGCTTGATATAAGCTCCGAAGATTTCTAAAATGCCCGCCTTTTTGATAGCAAGACAATGAATGTTGAATATTAGAAGAAATCGCCGTATCAATGTATCGTCGAGTCGTTTCATCATCTCTAAAAGAAGCATCATAGGCATACAC
>CAYMTP010000036.1:0-16362 GCA_964393435.1 uncultured Lachnobacterium sp.
CCATTGAGTTGACAGAAACCAGAAACGAAAAAGATTTCCTCATGATGAAGGATGTTATAGAGCAGCTACAAGAGAAAGATATCAAATTCTATTTGGACGATTTTGGAACAGGATATTCGAACTTTGAACGTATTATTGGTCTGCCAATTGATATCATCAAGTTTGACCGTTCACTTACTATTTTGGCGAGTAAAGATGATCAATCCAAGTATATGGTTGGTAGCTTTTCGGATATTTTCAAGAAGGCAGATTACCAAATCCTTTTTGAAGGCGTAGAGGACGAGCATGACGAGGCACAATGTATTGATATGAATGCCCAGTATTTACAGGGATATAAATATTCAAAACCTATACCAATCGAGCAATTAAAGAATTTCTTGAAGAAAGAATAAAAATAAGGCGTTTCCCACATGTTGATTATGTGATGGGAGACGCCCTTTTTAGTTTATAAAGTTTTATTTCAGGAAGAAACGCAGCAATTTGCGGTAAAGTTCATTGGTATATGGCTGGTAACGAATTGGTAAGTCCATCCATGTCTTTTTGTCAACAATACTCTTGCTGTGAGAAAATATGTTAAAGCCTTCTTTTCCGTGGTAAGAACCCATACCACTTTCGCCAACGCCACCGAATCCCATTTCGCTAGTGGCCAAATGAATAACCACATCATTGATACATCCACCACCATAAGAGATGCGAGAGGTGATTTCTTCAATGTGGTCCTTGTCTTCCGAGAAGAAGTAAAGGGCGAGAGGTTTTTCTTTATTTAACAACATAGGGAATAGATCCTCAAACTTATCAAAAGTGAGAATTGGCATAATTGGTCCGAAGATTTCTTCCTGCATAACGGCATCGTCCCAGGTTACATTGTCCATTACAGTAGGAGTAATCTGAAGCGTTTCTCTATTGGAGTTTCCGCCAAGGACGGTTTTATTTTCTTCTATTAATCCAAGGAGACGGTCAAAGTGTTTTTCATTTATGATTTTGCCGTAGTCAGGATTTTCCAGTGGATTTTCACCAAACTGTTTTTTCACCTGTTCACACACTTCTTTCACAAATTCATCCTTTACACTGCTGTGGCAAAGAATAAAGTCTGGAGCCACACAGGTCTGTCCACAGTTTAGATATTTGCCAAACACAATACGTTTTGCGGCAAGTTTCACGTTTGCAGAGCTATCGATGATACATGGGCTCTTTCCGCCCAGCTCTAGTACACAAGGAGTTACATACTCTGCAGCATGGCGCAACACTTCTTTTCCTACCAAGGTACTGCCTGTAAAGAAAATAAAATCAAATTTCTTTTCTAAGAGAGCGGAGTTTTCTTTTCTGCCGCCAAGAACTACGGCGATATAGTTGGAAGGGAAACATTCCTCTACGATTTTTTTGATAATTTCACCTGTGGCAGGAGAATAAGCACTAGGTTTTACGATAGCTGTATTTCCTGCTGCGATGGCATCTACCAGAGGATCCACAGTCAGTAAAAATGGATAGTTCCATGGACTCATGATGAGGGTATTGCCATAAGGCGATGGTTTTTTATAGCTGGTGGCAGCAAACTGCGTGAGAGGTGTAGGAACACGATGTTTTGCTGCAAAGCGTCTTGTGTTTTTTATCATGTAATGGATTTCGTCCAATACCAATCCTACTTCACACATATAGCCTTCAAAAGCACTCTTCCCCAAATCAGAAGTAAGAGCAGCACAAATTTCTGTTTCATGCTCTTTGATTGTGTCACGAAGCTTTTCTAACATTTCGATACGGAAGGACACTGGAAGAGTGGCTCCGCTTTGGAAATAGTTTCGTTGACTTTCTAGAATTTGGTCAATATTTACTGTGCTCATAGATAAATCTCCATTTTTCAAAAATTCTATCTCCATTATAGGCTTTGAAAGGGAAATCTTCAACTAATAAGATGTTAGAAAAGAGTAACTTTTTTCATAGCGTATTTCATGGTGCATATGGTATAATGGTAACAAGCGAAACCGTTGTAGGGAAATATCTAGTGGAAGCAGTGCGATATTTAACAAATACAGCAAAGGAAGCAGAAAATTATTTGAGGGGGAAATAGATATGGCAGTAAAAGCAAGTGAAAACTTCAAGGTCTATGAAAATCCAAAAGGACCAAAGATTAGTACTGTATCACGTAATGTAATCCAGAAAGGGAAATTATACTTTAAGGATATCGACGGTACAGGAAAAGTAAGTAAAGTAAATGACTGGAGACTTCCAGCCGCAGAACGTGCAGCAGCTTATGTAAAGAAGCTTACGGTAGAAGAAAAAATCGGACAACTTTTTATTTCAGACTGGCGTATGGGTAAATTTGTGCCAAAAATAGAAGCAAACTCAAAAGGTGAAAAATCAGAACCAAAATTAGATGAATCAGGGACATTGGACGAAGCTCCATTTATTGGAAAAACTATTTTCGGAGAACAGAACTTACCAGGTACTTCTACTCTTTTAAAAGAATGGTTTGCTCGTCACCTTATTTTACGTAACAACGTTAGTGCAGAAGACATCACAGACTACTTGAATCAGCTTCAGGCAGTAGCAGAGGAATGTGACCACTTTGTACCAGTTAGCGTGGCTTCCAACTCTCGTAATGAAAATGGTGAAGTTGTATTTGGTATGAATGATGCAGGCGGCGTATTCCCTACATGGCCAGGGACACTTGGTATCGCAGCAGCAGCAAAAGGTGACAGTCTCAAGATAGTAGACCAGTTTTCAGATGCAGTTCGTCGTTCTTGGAATGCAGTAGGTCTTCGTAAAGGATATATGTACATGGCAGACGTTATGTCAGATCCACGTTGGCAGCGTTCTTATGGTACTTTTGGTGAAGATCCAAAATTCGTAAAGAAAGCATTTGAACATATGATTCCACGTATTCAGGGTAGCAAAGAAGGCGTAACAGCAGACGGTGTTGCTATGACTGTAAAACACTTCCCAGGCGGTGGGGCTCGTGAAAACGGATTTGACCCACACTACGCAGCAGGACAGTGGAATGTATATCAGACCAAGGGTAGTTTACAGAAATATCATATTCCAGCTTTTCAGACAGCAGTAGATTTGAAGGCAGCTTCTATTATGCCTTATTATGCAAAACCAGCATTAGAAAAGAGTGCGGATCAGAAAGACAAAGAAGGCAAGAAGATGGAAATGCAGCCATACGGCTTTGCATTTAACAAACCATTCATCGATGGACTTCTTCGCAAGCAGATGGGCTTCCAGGGCTACATCAACTCAGACACAGGTATTGTCCACAACATGAAATGGGGAGTTGAAATGCTTGACGAACCAGAACGTATCGGTTTTGCAATCAACAACGCAGGTGTAGACCTTATCAGTGGTCTTTTCGACAACGAATATGGTATGGAAGCTTACAAACGTTCTAAGAACGATTATTACGAAAAGAATCCAGTTCCAGAAGGATTCCAGAAAGAGGAAATCGTGCTTACAGACGAAGCAATTGATCGTGCAGTAACTCGTACTCTTACAGAAATGTTCGAGCTTGGCATGTTCGAAGATACATACCGTGACGTAAAAGTGGCAAAGAAAGCAGTTGCTACACAGAAAGATTGGGACAACGCATATGCAGCTCACCTTAAGAGCGTAACTGTTCTGAAAAATGATTGGGTATTGCCTCTTACACCAGAAGCAACCTGGCAGAAGAATGTATACGCAGAAGCTTTCCACAAAGACCCACGTATGGCAGAAAAACTTACCACAGAACTTCGCGACTTGCTTACACAAATCAATTTAGTAGATGATCCAAAGGATGCAGATTATGCAATCCTTATGCTTCATCCATCGTCAGGTGAATACTTCCACGCAACAAAGGGTTACCTTGAATTAGACATTTGTGAAGGCAAAGTAGTTCATGATGTAGACGACAAGTGCCGTCCAACAGAAGAAACTCATTTGGAAACTACACTTGCTGGCGTGGGACGTATCCAGGACATCGCGGACACTGTACACGCCAACGATGGTAAAGTCATTATAAATGTAAACTTCACACTTGCATGGATGCTTGGCAATATCGAACCATATGCAGATGCATTAACCGCAGGATTCGATACATATCCATCCGCAGTGCTTGATGTCATCCGTGGTCTCTACCCACCAACAGGTAAGCTTCCATTTACACTTCCACGTGGTGACGAAGTTCTTGCAGTAGATGCAAATGGTGTATGTGTAAGCCCTAACGACGTACCAGGTTATGACAAAGATAAATATATGCCAGATCACTTAAAAGACGAAAACGGCAAAGCGTATGCTTACCGTGATGGTCATGGCAATTACTATGAACTGGACTTCGGCTTGAGATGGTAAAATTCATTGCAAAATAAGAATGTTTGGCTCGCTTCTTCGGAAGCGGGCCCTATTTTATGTCCCAAAAATAAATTTAGAAATTTTTTAAAAAGTATTGACAAACGCAATTGAATTGCATACAATTTAATATGCGATCCATATAGAAACAAAACAATTTTATAAACTAATATTTTGGAGGATGTAACAATGACAATTTATGATTTAATCGTAAAAGATGCGGAAGGAAATGATGTAAACTTAAAAGAATACGAAGGAAAAGTATTATTAGTAGTAAATACAGCTACAGGTTGTGGATTTACACCACAGTACGAAGGACTTCAGGATTTATATGAAAAATATCAGGCACAGGGCCTTGAAATCTTAGACTTCCCATGCAACCAGTTTGGAAACCAGGCTCCTGGAACAGAAGAAGAAATCGAAGATTTCTGCCAGTCAAGATATGGTATAACATTCAAGCTGTTCAAAAAAGTAGAAGTTAATGGTGAAAATGAAGAACCATTATTCACATACCTAAAATCTCAAAAGGGTGGATTAATGGGAAGCAAGATCAAATGGAACTTCACAAAATTCTTAGTAGACAGAAATGGTAATGTAGTAGAACGTTTTGCTCCAACTACAACACCAGAACAGATTGATGTAGCAGTTGCAAAATTGCTTTAATTTGAAAAATGTGTTAAAATAAAAGAACAAGTTGCCAATGAATCAACAAATAATTTTAAGGAAGAGGGAAAGGCTATGGAATATATTTACAATACAGAAAATGTATGTGCAAGAAGAATCAAAGTAGAACTTGATGGCGATGTAGTTACAAATGTAGAATTTTTAGATGGCGGATGTAGTGGAAACTTAAAGGCCGTTCCAAAGCTTGTAGAAGGTATGACCGTGGAACAGATCGAAGAAAAATTAAGTGGAATTACATGTGGGAGAAGACCAACCTCTTGTTCCGACCAGTTGACAAAGGCCGTTCGCAAAGCATATAATGAGGCACAGAAAATGTCATAATAAGCGGAGGCGAACGACATGTCATTAGAAGGGTATGAACATTTGAAATTAGAAAACCAGCTTTGTTTTCCACTCTATGCGGGAGCCAAAGAAGTGGTTCGTAAATATAAGCCATTTTTGGATGAACTTGATTTGACCTACACCCAGTATATTACTATGATGGTATTGTGGGACAAAAAGCAGATGAATGTAAAAGAATTAGGGAGCATGCTTTTCCTTGATTCTGGAACACTTACTCCACTTTTAAAGAAGTTGGAAGCAAAGGGTTATGTAACACGCTGTCGCTGTAAAGAAGATGAAAGAAATCTTATTATTTGCATCACAGAGGAAGGTGACGCTTTAAAAGAAAAAGCCACAGACATCCCTGTGAAAATGGGTGAATGTGTAAATCTTACAGCAGAAGAAGCAAAGACATTGTACACATTACTTTATAAATTATTAGGGAATATTTAAGAGGGCGGTTGTGAAAGCAACCGTCTTTTCTAATAACAGACAAACATTTTGCAATATTTTAAAAAATTAAAAAATACCTATTAAGAAAATCCGAAATCTTCCGATAAAGAAGATAAGAAACTAATTACAAGGAAGAAAGGAGATGCTGTTTATGCGTATAGATGCATATAATCAGGTTGCTCAGCTTTACGGAGCACAGAAAGCATACAACACTCAGAAGACAAACAAAACAGTTTCTATGGGTAGTGATCAGTTATCTATTTCTCAGACTGGGTATAGCTATCAGACAGCGAAAACCGCAGTATCAGAAGCTTCTGACGTTAGAGAAGACAAGGTTGCAAAATTAAAAGAACAGATTCAGAATGGCACATATTCTGTAAATCCAGACGATTTTGCAAGCAAATTGTTGGAGAAGTATAACGCAGTATTGTAGTAGAAATGAGGGTAAACGGTGGCTAGTTTAGTTGATGAGCTTGTAAGCGTTTTGACTGAAGAAGAAAAATTGTATAGTGCATTACTAGAATGTGCAGAGATGAAAACTCAGATTCTGATAAACGCAGATGTACCAGCTTTGGAACAATTAACTGCTGTAGAACAGGAAAAGAGTGACGAGCTGCTTGTGCTTGGAAACAAGCAGGTTCAGCTTTTGACCGATATCAAAACAGTACTCGGCAAAGCAGATGAGACCCTTACAGTCACTACTTTAATTGGGTACCTTACCGCCCAGCCAGAGGTACAGGAAAAACTATCCACCGCTAGAAATAACCTTCTTGACACTGCTACAAAGGTTCAGAAAAAGAACCAGCAGAATGAAATATTATTGAAACAGGCCATTGAGCTGGCGGAGTTTGACATCACCTTATTTAAGAGTTTGAGACAGGCTCCAGAAACTGCTAATTATAACAACAAAGCCTATAATACAGGTGTTTTACTTGGTGGTAGTGGCTTTGATGCAAAACAATAGAATATAATTTAGACGGAGGACGGAAATGGCAAACGGATTTGGTAGTTTATATATAGGCGCGTCCGGTTTGCAGAGCGCCCAAAATGCACTAAATACGACAGCAAACAACCTGGCTAACGTAAATACCGAAGGGTACGTACGTCAACAGGTTGTTTTTTCAGATAAAAGATATGACGTCTTAGTGAATCCAACTCTCAAGACGAATGCACAACAGTCTGGTTTGGGCGTTGGTATCGGAGATGTGGTGCATGCAAGAGACGTATTTTTGGATAAAGCATATCGATTGGAATCAGGAAGAAATGCCTTTTATGAAGCATGTTATGAAACCACTACTTACGTAGAAGACTTGCTTCAGGAATTGGATGGCGAAGAGTTCAAGGGTAGCGTAGAAGACCTTTGGACTGCCTTCCAGGAATTGGCAAAAACTCCTGCAGACTCAGTAACCCAGAACTTAGTATTACAAAAATCAGAGCTGCTCCTTAGTAGAGCACAGACGTTGTATGATGATTTAAAAGATTATCAGGCAAATATTGACATGCAGATTAAAGAAGATGTAACGCGTGTCAATGAAATTGGGGAAGCGATCTTTGATTTGAACCTTAAGATTCAAAGAGTAGAATCCAATAAAGTAGAAACGGCTATGACACTTCGTGACGAAAGAGACAAACTCTTAGACGAGCTTGGAACTTATGCTAACATCAACGTAAGAGAAGATGAGCTAGGTTTCGTATATGTAACCATGGAAGGTGTAGACTTCATTTACGAAGCTGGTTATCATGAGATAGGCATAAAGACGGATAATTTAACTGGTTTCTCTACTCCATATTGGACGCACTTGTCTGACTCATCCAAGAAGCTTTATATTGAAGTGTTCGATTTAGACGAAACTATTTCGTCAGAAATGAATACGGATGTGGGAAGCATCAAAGCCAAGATGCTTATGCGAGGAGATGATTTCGGTGTTTACAGCGATCTTTTAACTGCAGAAAAATACCGTAACGTGCAGGATGAAGTTGTAATGGAAACCGAAGCACAGGTTGACCTTTTAATTCACGAAATCGTAACTGCAGTCAATGATGCTATGTGTCCTAACACAGACTACACTGTTCAAAACAATGTATATGATGCGAATGGTAATCTGTTATTTGAAGCAGGTCAGACCATTCAGGTTTTAGATGAAGCAAACTGTGCACGTGGAGAAGATGGATCACTTCCACCACAAGAGATTTATGTAAGACAGGGTATGGAGCGTTATACCACATATGAAATTGATGGTGAAACCTTCTATGTTTACAATCCAGAAGATCCAGCCAATAGCGATAGTCTTTATCGTTTAGGAAACTTAGAAGTAAATGAAAACTTGAAAAAAGTTATTACCATGTTCCCAGCCTACACAGAAAATAAAGCAGTAGACTTTAAAATGGCAGAACGACTTGTTGAAATTTGGAACGTACAGGGTATGCATATCAATCCAACTGATCAGTATCCATGTAACTTCCAGGATTTTTATGACAAGATGATTGCCAAATTAGGAACCGACGGAAATGTATACAAATCTTCCGTAGATACTTTAAATACTACGACTGCATCCTTGGAAAACAGCCGTCAGCAGGTAATGGGTGTTTCCAGTGATGAAGAATTAGGAAAATTAATCAAATATCAGTCCGCTTACAACGCATCCAGCCGATACATGACAGTAATCGCACAGATGACCGAGCTTATCGTAACAGGACTTATTTAGCACATATTAGAATTTACAGAAAGGAGTGAGTGGATGCCTTCACAGTTTTTTGGACTTAATATCGCAGGTAGCGGTTTAGCAGCATATCAGGCAGCGATTAATACAACTGCAAACAACGTTTCTAACGTTCAGAAAGAAGGATACTCTCGTCAGGAAACCAAATTAGAAGCCAGCACAGCACTTCGTGTGTATGCAGCCTATGGTAGTACTGGTACAGGTATTGTAGCTACAGAGATAAAACAGCAGAGAGACCTCTATTATGACTCCAAATATTGGGAAAATAACTCCAAATTAGGTTATTTCGAACAGAAACTTTACTATCTCTCACAGGTAGAAGGTTACTTTGATGACAACGGAGTAGACATGGGCTTTTCCACCATTTTCTCTTCCATGTTTAATGGTTTGGATACTTTAAACGGTGGTAATGCCAGCGACTCTAGCATCCGTAACCAGTTTATTTATCGTGCAGATAACCTTTGTACTTACTTCAACTCCGTAGCAAACTCTCTGCAGTCATTGCAGAAAGACTTGAATGAGGAAATTTATAGTAGTGTATCCAATATCAATGCAATTGGAGAAAAAATCGCACTTTTGAACAAAGAAATTAACCAAATCGAAGTACGTGGCGGTTATGCAAACGAGCTTCGTGACGAAAGAGCTCTGCTCCTGGATGAATTATCTGCTATGGTAAGTGTAACCACAGAGGAATACGATGTTCCAAATACCTACGGTGCCGACCTCGGAGGTACGACCTTTACCGTATTTATCAACGGCCAGATTCTCGTAGACGGAAACGACAACAGAACCTTAGAATGTATTTCTGACAAATACAAAAACAATCAGACAGATGCACAAGGTATGTATGAAATCAAGTGGGCAGATACAGGTACGGACTTCGCAGCTACCACAGGTACTGCAGGAGGAACGCTAAAAGCCCTCTTTGACCTTCGTGACGGAAACAACACAGAGGCTTTAAAAGGTGTAGCTACCTCTATCAATCCAAACGAAAGTGGTGTATATGACAGTATTACCATTAGCAACCTTTCCAACACCAGCATCAATGCTTTAAATATTCCTGAATGGGGAACTGTTTCAGTAAGTAATAAAACCTACGAATACTCCAGCTGGGAAGCAGAAGTAGATGCAGATGGCAATCTGGTAAATATAACCTTCCATTTGGACAAACCAGTAGCACAAAGTGACCTTCACTTAGTGGCAGATAGAGAAATTGTCGTAGGAAAAAGCGTTGACTCTATGGGTATTCCATACTATTTGTCCCAGTTCAATGAATTCCTGCGTAATTTTACAGAAATGTTTAATGATATCCAGAAAACAGGCGAAACCCTAGATGGCGAGCAGATGGGAGCATTCTTTGTAGGAGAAACCGACACTGGTGTTATCTTCGACTTTGATGGCTGGGGAGATGTAGATGAGGAAGGCAACAGACTTGCCACACCTACCACTATTTCCTCTGATTCTGATGGATATCATCAGTTGACGGCATTCAATGCCACCGTAAACCAGAGATCTATTTCAGAACCAAATTACTTTGCGACTACGAAAGATATTACGAACGGTGCAGATGCTTATGATTTGGTAACCGAGATGATGAAGCTTCAGACCGACACAATTATCTACCGTGGCGACAATGCAAGCTCATTTTTGGAAAGAATTGTATCAGATATATCTGTTGATACAGAAAAAAATACAGTTTATTACGAAAATTATTACAACATGAGTGGTGTTATCACAACACAGCGAACCTCTGTATCTGGTGTAGACGAGGATGAAGAAGCACTAAACCTTGTGAAATTCCAGAATGCATACAACTTATCATCCAAGATGGTTCAGGTACTTGCCGAAATTTATGATAAATTAATTAACGAAACAGGGGTTACGTAATTAAAGAAACTGCCGATATATATGCTAGGAGTAGCTACGCTGCGCCTAGCATATTTCATGTGCAGCTCACGGAAAGGAAATTAGTTGCTTCGCAACTCCGTTCGCGCACGCGAGATGCAGGGAGGCATCTCGTATCATCACGCTTAGTGACAGGGAAGTCGTTAGGAGGATAAATGCGTATTACAAATAATATGATCTTGAGCAACACCAAGGGAAACATCAACTCCAACAAATTGCTCGTAGATAAATATAACACCCAGATGACTACCCAGAAGAAAATTTCAAAGGCATCCGAGAACCCAGTTATAGCAATTCGTTCTCTTCGCCTTTCGACTACAATGAGCCAGATTAACCAGTATGCAGAGAATAATATTCCAGATGCGGTAGCTTGGATGAACGTAACAGAGAATGCTCTTACCAATATGAAAGATATTCTCATCGACATCCGTACCCAGTGCGTCAATGGTTCCACAGACACTTTGACAAGTGATGACCGTCAGACCATCCTCGACAATTTGAAAGCACTTAGCGAGCAGGTGTATTCCGAAGGAAATGCAGAGTATGCAGGCAAGAGCGTATTCACAGGTTACAGAACCTCAGATACCCTCACCTTCCAGGATGACGAGCCAGAAACAACATTTGAAATCACACAAAACTTTGATTATAGAGATTTGGAAGAGAAGCGTTACTATACTGGTGACGTACAGATTCCAGAAGCTATCACAGAAAATACTGTAGCTTGTGACACAAAAGTTTCAGAAAACTCTTTCGAAAGAGTGAGATTGGCGTATAATGGAGATGTAACAGTAGATAGTTTTACCGTGAGTTATGTAGATGACGATGGAAATACACAGAGCGTAGCAACGAACCTTACTACATACGAAACAGAAGCCGAATGGGAAGCGGCAAAGCAGGCAGCTGGTGAAGAAGGAAGGGTCGTTGGTGATGACGAAGTCATCTTCATCGAAGAAACAGGCGAATTCATTTTCGGAAAGAATGTTGCAAATACTATTTCAGACAACAAAGCAGACATACAGGTAGAATACACCAAGAAAGGCTTTGATAGCGGTGAAGCAAAACCATATTACTATTATGACTGTAGAGATATCACAGATGATGATTCAAGACATCATGTAAGCTATACCAAGCAGGATCAGGACATCAATTATACAACAGCTTCCAATACAGTAACAACAATCAACACTCAGGCAGATGCGATTTTTGATACCGAGATTCAAAGAGATGTCAACGAGCTCGTAAACGTGGTACAGCGTTCGATTAACGCAAATGCAAAGGTTGAAAAGCTAAAAGTCATGATGAGTGAAGCTCAGTATCAGGACGAGGAATCTCAGGCAATACTTCAGGGATATCTGGATGCAGCCCAAAAAGAAGCTGATTACGCAGACGATAATATGCAGAAAACCTATGAACATTACATTACCCGTTTTGACGGATATATGGAAAGTGTAAACATTGCTATCATTGACGTAGGTAGCAAGCAGAACAGCTTGTCTCTCACAAAGGTTCGTGTAGAAACACAGCAGACCACCATCGAGGAGCTCAAGTCCAACAACGAAGACAGAGATATCTCGGATATCATCATCGACTACTATGCAGCTTATAACGCATACACATCATCTCTTACCGCAGCAGGTAAGCTGAATGAGAGCAATTTGCTGAAGTACATTTAGTAACTTAAGAGAAATACTCTTAACAATAAATAATCGTCGGAGACGAAGGAGGAAAACCATGAAGGCAGTAACAAGATTATTTGGTACTATTGACGTTGCAGATGACAAAATCATCACAATGGAAAGGGGAATGATTGGATTCCCAAATTTAACACATTTCGCATTAATTTTTGACGAAGAAAAGAAAGACAAAAAATTTAAAATTATGTGGCTTCAGTCTATGGATGATGGAGATGTTGCATTCCCAGTAGCAGATCCAATCCAGGTAAAAGAAGACTATCAGCCAATGGTAAATGAAGAAATCATCGCTCCATTAGGAGAAATGACAGCAGACAATACATATATTTTGGTAACGGTAACAGTTCCAAAGAAGGTAGAAGACTTCTCTATCAACTTAAAAGCACCTATCGTAATCAACATGGATACCAATAGAGGTGCACAGATTATCACAGAAGATGACTATCCAGTAAAATACAAAATTTATGACCTGCTTAAAGGGAACAAAGAAAAGGCAGGTGAATAAGAGATGTTGGCATTAACTAGAAAAAAAGGCGAAGCCTTAATGATTAACAACAACGTAGAAATCACTATCTTAGAAGTACGTGGTGATCAGGTAAAAATCGGCATCTCAGCTCCAAAGGATGTGCCAATTTACCGTAAAGAAGTATATTTACAGATTCAGGAAGAAAACAAAGCTTCGTTCAGCCCAGAAGGCTTGGATGCATTAAAAGAACTTATGTAAAAATAGACACATGGAGGTGTAGATTATGGGAATTGAAGCAATCAAAGGCGCAGGCATGAGCTATCAGGCAAGTGTATCAGCACCAGAAATCAAGGCAGAAGCAGCTCACAAGGTAGAAGTAGCGGAAACACCACAGGTATCCGAAAACATTGCAAAAGATACGATGGCAATGAATACAAAGGATGTTAGTGGCGAAGGTTCAGGTGGAAACCAACAGGCTGGTACTCCAGAAGCACAACATGCTCAGATCAAAAGAGCTGTAGAAGAAATCAACCGTAAGGCAAACAACTCAGAAGCTGTTTTTGGTGTACATGAAGATACCAATCGTGTAACTATCAAAATAATAGACAAACAGACAAAAGAAGTAATCAAAGAATTTCCACCTGACAAAACTCTTGACATGATAGCAAGAGTTTGGGAAATGGCAGGATTAATGGTTGACGAAAAACGTTAATCAGGAAAGGAGCATACCATGGCAATTCGTTTATCGGGAATTAACTCGGGATTGGATACTGATGCTATCGTACAGGAGCTGGTATCTGCATACAGCCTGAAAACAGAAAAATACGAAAAACAGCAGACAAAACTAGAGTGGAAACAGGAAGCGTGGAAGAGTTTAAACACCAAGATATATGGTCTCTATACCAATGTATCCAATTTACGCTATTCTTCTGCATATAATTTAAAGAAAACTACAGTATCCGATAATACAAAAGCATCGGTATCTGCATCAAGTGACGCGGTTACTGGTACGCAGAAACTCAATATCCTTAAGACCGCGCAGGCATCCTATTTGACAGGTGGATATCTTGGAGACAATGTAAGTAATACCACTACATTAAAAGAGTTAGGTTATACAGGAGAGAATACTACCATCAAAGTAAAAACAGCGGATGGAGAAGAAACAGAAATTGAAATTACTGCCAATACAAAAATCAGTGAATTGGTTAGCAAATTCAAGAGTGCTGGATTAAACGCAAACTTTGATGCCAATAATGGACGTATTTTCCTTAGTGCAAAAGAAAGTGGCGCAGCAGCAGACTTTGACCTCGTGGCAGACGATAGTGATGCATATGCAGCACTTAGTGCATTGGGATTAGCATCTGCTGACGACGCAGCTGAAGCAGGAACCTCATTAGATAGCTCCAAGTACGCCACCAAAATTGAAGGACAGGATGCTGTTATTACCTTAAATGGTGTGGAATATACCAATTCGGACAATACCTTTACCATCAACGGTATCACCATTGAAGCACAGGGCGTAACCGGTGCAGGAGATGAAAATGCAATCACAATCAATACTTCTGTAGACACACAGGGTATTTATGACAAGATAAAAGACTTCTTAACCGAATATAACAACGTAATCAATGAAATTACCAAGCTATACAATGCGGAAGCGGCTACGGACTATGAACCTTTGACCGACGATGAAAAAGACGCTATGTCCGACGAGCAGATTGAGAAATGGGAAGAAAAGATTAAGAGTGCATTGCTCCGTAGAGACACTTCGCTGGGTACAGTTATGAATGCTATGATTAACTCCATGGCGCAGACCATTGAAATAGACGGACAGAAGATGAGCTTAGGAAGCTTCGGCATCTCTACACTGGGCTTCTTAAATGCAGCAGAAAATGAGCAATATGCATACCATATTGATGGCGACGAAGATGACGAAAACACATCTGGAAATACAGATAAGCTCATGGCAGCGATTCAGAACAATCCAGATCAGGTAGTAGATTTTATGAAACAGCTAGCTACCAACCTCTATACAGCTATTGATACCAAGATGAAATCTACAGAGCTCAGTTCCGCTTATAAAGTATACAATGACAAAGAAATGGATAGCGAACTGGATGATATTGCGGATTTAATCGAAAAATGGGAAGACAAGATTGCGGAACAGGAAGATTATTACTACGGCAAATTCTCAGATATGGAAGTAGCTTTATCAAAATTAAACAGCCAGACAAGTGCGTTAAGTGGCTTGTTAGGTACATCATAAAGAGAGGTATGAATTATGGCAGTAAAGAATCCATATGCAGCCTATGCCAATAGTAAAATTATGACTGCTTCACCGGCAGAGCTTACGCTTATGCTCTACGATGGTGCTATCAAATTTTGCAATATTGCAATCATGGGTATTGAGGAAAAGGATATTGAAAAGGCCCACAACAATATTATCAAGGTGGAACGCATCTTGCGTGAGTTTTTGAATACATTGGATTATAAATATCCTGTAGCGAAAGACTTCGAAAACGTGTATAATTATCTTATTCAAAGACTGCATGAAGCAAACATAAAGAAAGATGCAGAAATTTTGCAGGAAGTATTAAAACATTTAAGAACCATGCGTGACACATGGAAAGAAGTCATGAGACTCAACACTCCGGCAGGTCAGACGCAGGTATCATAGGAGAACCTATGCAGGAAACATATGTTGATATTATGATTCAGAGTCTGAATAAAAAGCTTCAGGTTCTGGATAAAATCGCAGAGCTGAATTTGAAACAAAAAGAGATACTGGAAAACACCAAAGCACCCGTGGAAGAGTTTGAAAAAACTGTGGAAGAAAAGGCAAAGCACATCGAACAGATGCAGCAGCTGGATAGTGGTTTTGAAAAACTCTATACAAGAGTACAGGAAGAGTTACAGGCTCACAAGGAAGATTATGCGGAGGCTATCCAGACCATGCAAATCTGTATTCGACGCATTACAGACAAGAGCATGGAGATACAGGCACAGGAAGCACGTAACAAAGAGCTCATGGTACGCAAATTTGCGTTTGTCAAAGAAACCGCAAAAAACGTCCGTACCAACTCCAAGGTAGCTAGCCAGTATTATAAAAATATGATGAAGCTCAACTATGTAGACCCTCAATTCATGGACAACAAGAAGTAATGGTCTACCCAAACCACAAGATAGTGTAGGTGAAAAATGCTTAAGCTACTAGTTTAAAAATTTTTCACTTTAGCTATAAATTATCGGAGAAATACTCCGATATAGAAAGCAAATAAACAAAGAAATTTGTTTATCGACCGTGACGAACATCCCGAAAGCGTACGGTCGGGACTATTAGTCACAAAACACTACTAAAACGTAGCAAGGAAGCTACAGATTTAAATTCAAGGAGGAAATATTATGGTAGTACAACACAATTTAACAGCAATGAACTCTAACAGAATGTTAGGAATCACACAGGGAGCACAGGCTAAGGCTTCTGAAAAATTATCTTCAGGTTACAAGATCAACCGTGCAGGCGATGACGCAGCTGGTTTATCAATTTCTGAAAAGATGAGAAAACAGATCAATGGTCTTGACAGAGCTTCTACAAACGCACAGGACGGTGTATCTGCAGTACAGACAGCTGAAGGTGCTTTAACAGAAGTGCACTCAATGCTTCAGCGTATGAACGAATTAGCAGTACAGGCTGCAAACGGAACAAACTCTACTGACGATAGAGCTTCTATCCAGGCAGAAATCGAACAGTTAACAACTGAAATCGACCGTGTAGCTGAAACTACAAAATTCAACGAATCAT
>CAYMTP010000037.1:0-6581 GCA_964393435.1 uncultured Lachnobacterium sp.
TTATCGCTTGGTATGAAAGAGAAATCCAGAAATATCCAATCGATATTCATATGAACACAGAAGTTAAGAACCTTGCTGACCTTAATGCAGATGAAGTAATCGTTGCTACAGGTGCAAAAGCTCGTAAACTTCCAATTCCAGGTGTAGAAAAGGCTGTTGAAGCAGTAGATTTCTTACTTGGAGATCAGAGCAATGTTGGTGAAAACGTTGTAGTTATCGGTGGTGGTTTAACTGGTTGTGAAATTGCATATGATCTCTATTTACAGGGTAAAAAACCAGTAGTAGTAGAAGCAAAACATGACCTTATCGTATCTGATAAAGTACCATTACCAAACTCAAGTTATTTACGTGACTTCTTTATTTCAAACAAAGTACCTACATATGTAGACGCTAATGTAAAAGAAATTAAAGATGGAAGTGTAGTAATCGCTGATAAATCTGGAAACACAACAGAAATCAAAGCAGATAATGTTATTATTTCTGTTGGTTATATTCCAACACCTGCATTCGATAAGAGCAAGCATGTACATGTTATCGGCGATGCTAAACAGGTTGGCAGTCTTCGTACTGTAATCTGGGGCGCATGGGATGTTGCAATGAAACTTTAGGAGGAAACTATGATTTTAACAGATGAACAGAAAGCCATATTAAATGGTGAAAAAGGCGAAACATTAGCCAAAGTAATGGAATCTGTTGTTCGTTATGGCGAACTTTTTGGCGCAGAAAAATTGATTCCTATTACAAGTGAATATACACATTTAGTTACATCATTTGGTTTAAAAGCATTAGGTCCAGTATATGATTTGATGGACAAGTTAATTGCAGAAGGAGCAATTTCTACACAGAAATTCTCTGTAGACCCTAGACCATGTGATCCAAATGTTCCAAAGAACTTCTTACAGAATTTTGTTTTTAAAAACTTCATGTATACCAAACAGGACTTCTATGAAGCACAGTTAAAAGAACTTGGTCTATTAAATGATGATGCATTTACTTGTACCTGTTATATGGATGAAGTAGGAAACAAGCCTAAAAAAGGTGATATTTTAAGCTGGGCAGAATCTTCAGCTGTAGTATATGCAAACTCAGTTCTTGGTGCTAGATGTAACCGTAACTCTGGTATCATCGATATCATGCAGTCTGTAGTTGGTTACGTTCCATACTTTGGATTGGTAACAGATGAAGGCAGAAAAGCAACTTGGATTATCGAAATCAAGACAACCAAGAAACCAGAAGCACAGCTTTTAGGCTCTGCAATCGGTATGAAGGTTATGGAAGATGTTCCATATGTAAAAGGTCTTGATAAATGGATTGGTTCAGAACTTGACGATGCTGCTTGTACATACTTAAAAGACTTTGGTGCAGCAACAGCTTCTAATGGTGCAGTAGGTCTTTATCACATTGATAACCTTACTCCAGAAGCAAAAGAACTTGGCGAAACACTCATTGCAGATAATGCACAGGTTTATGTCATCGATGATGCAGAATTACAGCGTGTATATGACAATTACCCAGTTATGTGGAAAAACAAAGATGCAAAGCCAAAACTTTGTTTCATGGGTTGCCCACATATGAGCTTGGAACAGCTTAAGAGCTGGACTGACAAAGTAGAAGCTGGCTTAAAAGAAGCTGGAAACAGCAAGGTTATAGTTCCAACTGTATTTACAGCAGCTCCAAAGGTATTAGAAGAATTCAATAAGACAGATTATGCTGCTAGATTAAAAGCAACAGGTGTTATTACATCTTATATTTGCCCACTTATGTATATGAACAATCCACTTTGTGGACCAATGCCAGTAATCACATCATCTAACAAGCTTCGTACTTATACGACAGCTCGTTACTATACAGATGATGAAATTCTTTTACAAATAACAAAAGGAGGCAACTAAGATGAAAGAATTTAAAGGTAGAGTAGTTGCCCCAGGGCAAATCACATCAGAAGCTTTAGTATCTCACGGTGGTTTAAACACACTTGCTTCTTTCCAGAAAGCATTACAGTTTGGTGATAAAAAAGCTACTTGTGGCGATCAGAATAATCAGGACTTATTTAATAAACAGATGGCAGGAAAAGCACTTTGCTTACCACAGACTATCGGTTCTACCACAGGTGGTTTGGTATTATACTGTGCATGTTCTATGGGAAGACAGCCAGCATGTATGCTATTCTCTAAACCAATTGATTCCCTTGCAGGTGCTGGTGTAATTCTTGCTGACGTATGGTTGGAAGGTGCAGAAACCAAGATGCCAGTTATCGATTCTCTTGGTGAAGAATTCCTTGAGTATGTAAAAGATGGTATGTCTATTACAATCAAAGAAGATGGCGTAGTCGTGGTTGATTAAATATTAAATATAAAACTGGAAGATACTTTTTGGTATTTTCCAGTTTTTTTATTGACATGTATATCCTACAAGTGTAGTATGAATATAAAGATACTACATTTGTAGGACGTTTTTGTTTTAATATATCAATGGAGGAATTACTATGAAACTATCAGAAGCCGAATGGGCAGTATTAAACATATTATGGTCAGGAAAATGCTTTTCTTTAAAGGAAATTACCACTGCATTACAAGAGATAAATGGTTGGAATAAGAACACAGTATACACATACTTAACTCGTATGGAGAAGAAGGGCTTGGTAGCCATCGAGCGTTCTCAGGTCAAGCCATATTCTGCGGCAGTTACCAAGGAATTTTGTGCAAAAAAGGAAAGAACAGAGCTTCTAGACAAAGTTTATGGTGGTGCAACAGGTGATTTAATTGCTGCATTTTTAAAAGAATCCTCTATTTCTACTGAGGAAAGAAATAGACTCAAAAAAATGTTAGATGAAATGGAGGTATAGCCTATGTATAATATTTGGGGCTTTCTCTTACAGACGATAGCTGTTTCTATTGTTGCAGGAGTAATACTTCTTTTAAAGAAAATATTTGAAGATAAATTATCACCTAGATGGCAGTATAGTATTTGGGTATTGCTCGGAATACGTGTCTTTGTACCGGTCAACATTACAAAATACATTATTCCTCAGATTTCTTATTGGATGGAAGTAATAAAAGGGAATATCGAAAAAATATTAGATTCAAATTATAGCGAAGTATATGAAATTATACGAGTACAGCATGTAATTCCTTTTATTAAAGATATTCCACATAGTATTACAGACTGGTTGTTTGTAATATATGTGCTAGGTGTCCTTGTGTTTGGAATAAAATATTTAACGTCTTATATTCGTCTTCGTTCATTATTAAAACAAGGAAAATCTGTGACCAACACTATAGAGCATAAAATGCTCTTAGTTTGTGATACATATGACTTAAAACCTTGTAAAATGATTACAATAGAAGGCTTTACTTCAGCATTTATATGTGGTGTTTTCCGACCAATTTTAGTGGTTCCAATGCAAGATGATATGGATGAAAAAATACTATTGCATGAATTACTGCATCTAAAATATCATGATACTATTCAAAATGTTTTTTGGTGTGTAATTAGGTCTCTTCATTGGTGTAATCCATTAATTCACTATGTAATAAATCAAATAGAAAATGATATGGAGTCACTTTGTGATCAGAGGGTTTTGGAACTATTAGAAGGCGAAGAACGCAGAGAATATGGAACCATTTTGCTAAATATGGCAAACCAAAAATATGCACGTGTTCCTGGAACTACCTCTATATCCAATGGTGGAACCAATATTTCTAAAAGAATTGCCGCAATTGTTCGTTTCAAGAAGTATCCAAAGGGAATGGCTTTAGTATCGGGCTGTATTATTATGGTGTTGTTTTGGCCGATGATTATTGGTAGCGAATATACTTTTGCACAGAATGATTATTCAAATTATACTAATGAATATGATAGAGCTATGACGATTGCCAGAATCAAACGATGTGGAACGGTAGCTGGTGCAATTGATACATATGCAAAGGGCTTATACTTAAAAAATGGAATATATATAGCATCTGCATCTTCGCTTTCTAAACATGAGGAAATTCACGCCAAAATAGAAAAAGACACATTCTATTCGCCGGGGATATTTGTTTCAAATATCGAAAATTTGACTGACTATTATATATATAATTTGGACCAAATTTCAGAAAAAGAATATACCGCTACCATATGTCTGGATACTTATATGTATTTTGACACCACAACACCAGAATATCTGGAAAAGTTTGAAACAGAAGAAACTGTGTATAATTGTGATGCTTACATTTTTATACCTATTGTAATAAAATATGAAGATGCATGGGTAGTAGAAGAATGTGGCGAACGTTATGTAATTACACAAGAAGAATCCCAAGCAGAATACCTAAATATGATATCTCCAAAACATTATTATGGAAAAAATGATGTCGGTGAAATTTACATGGAAATAGAAACAAAATATACTGTAAATAATACAGTTCAAGATCAAAATCTTGCATGGTTTACAGACATTTCATCTTTCGATTTTTCACCGAAACCCAATGCAGTATTTGATTACTATGAAATAAATAAACATATCTCATATACACATTTGCTAGATGAAAGACCTCGTTCTTATATAGAACTATATGTAAAAGAAATGAATACAGATGATTATTTTGAGCCAGATGAACTAAACTTTACATCAAGCGACCATACAGAAGACGGATGGCGCATTTTTGGCTCTACCATTGATTGGAATGGTTCCATATCAGACTACTCAGGAGGCGGAACAGGCTCAAGTGAAGTTTTGGTTACAGATATGGCTTCGAAATACTCTGTAAGATGGAATATCGCTGGCGTTGAACAGGAAGATATCATCCTTGAGGAGGTGACAGAATAGTGGAAAGAAAAGAGCGTCTTTGTAAATCCATTAAAAATATAAGCTGGGGCTATATCATGTTATATTTCAATATCAATCTCGGAACTATCGATATTTTACCTGCTTGGTGGAGTTATCTTTGGTTTTTCCAAACAGGAATCAAGGAAGGAATAGGTGAAGAAGAGGGATCTGCCAATTTATTACCTCCCCTTGGAATTGTGTTAGGTATTTATAATTTAATTACCTGGTTCCTTACAATGTTTGGAATTCCTTCGGATATGTTTTTAATTACAGAGATTATGTCCGTGATTTCGTTGTA
This sequence comes from uncultured Lachnobacterium sp., assembly GCA_964393435.1. Taxonomy (GTDB): domain Bacteria; phylum Bacillota; class Clostridia; order Lachnospirales; family Lachnospiraceae; genus Roseburia. The sequence continues at coordinate 5,109 of CAYMTP010000037.1, forward strand.
TTTCCATTTTCAGCTGCTCACAAATCTTGCAAATATTGCACATAAATATGGATGCGAACAAGAACAAAGTTTATTGCATCTTAGAACCGCACATACGATTTTGATGACAGTATTAGCATTTACGGTACATTTCGAAGAAATCGATTGGTTGTCACTATGTATCGTTGTGATGCAGGTGGTTATCATGATTTGTATTTGTTTCGTATTAAGCAAATTTAGACATGCTATTGAAGAGCTACCAGAGGCTGTTTTTTATGAACTAAACATTGAATTATAGGATTACTTTTACTGGATAAGGTTATAGGTTGAGATGCCTATTTCTTATCCAGTTTTTTGTATTAAATTAAGGTAACGTTAAGGTTTTGTATATTTTCTGGAAAGAATTAGGTGATATTCTATTATTGTGATATAATCATATTAATTTATTCAAGGAGAATATCGTATGCGGAAAAAGATTGCAAAAATATCAGGAACAGTGGCAACTTTAGGAGCAATTCTAATAGCTCTATCAGATTTCTTTGGCAATAATGGATATATACCGTTTTGGATAGGTGTGGTTGTATTAATTCTTGGTGGTATAGTCTATCTGGCAACAGGTGAAAAGCCGAAAGAATGGTTTTGGGATTTATTAGGTTAGTTTAAAGGAGTTGATATAGATGGAATTTATCTTAGAATTATTATTCGATATAATTGTAGAGGGAAGTTTCGAACTTGGTTCTGAGAAAAAAGTGCCAATACCTCTTCGAATTATATAAAATGTTTAAAAAGAAACGTGAGCATGAGGAAAAATTATGGTAAAGGAATATACGGCAATCGTAGAAAAAACATATACACTTTTTATTATTGCAGGATTTTGTTTGATTTTTCAGATATCAATAGCGGTTAGTTCGGAGATCCCAAATTTATTTCCAAATTTTGATGTAAGATTCTGGATGCCAGCAATTGCATTTATTTTAATTGTTTTTTCAGGTTGGCTTATGGATAAAATTCTAAAATTCGAAGAGATACTTACAGTAACATTTTATGAGGACCATGTTGTATTAAAAAGAGGAAAAAGATGGCGAAGTTTATATTGAAGCTGGAACAGATTATGGTTATATTGCAAAAGATGGTGATATCTATGTGTATACAGGTGTAACCTCTATGGCCGCAGATAGCTCAAACCTTGGTTTTATCATGGTAAATGAAAGAACTGGTCAGTATAAATATTTTGCGGTATCTAGTGCTAACGAACAGTCTGCTATGAACGCAGCACAAGGTGAAGTGCAGCAATATGGCTATATAGCTTCTTTCCCAACCCTTATCAATGTGGACAATGAACTTGCCTATATCGGCGTTTTAAAGGACAATTCCGGACTTGTTAAAATGTATTATATGGTAAATGTAAAGGATTACGGAAAAGTAGTTGTAGCTGAAACAAGAGAAGCTTGTGTAACAAAATATGCAGAAAAATTAGGTCTTAACATAAACGAA
>CAYMTP010000037.1:6681-15575 GCA_964393435.1 uncultured Lachnobacterium sp.
AAGAGAAGCTTGTGTAACAAAATATGCAGAAAAATTAGGTCTTAACATAAACGAAGACATCATCGGATCTGTGGAAGAGGAAGAACCAGTGGAATCAACTCCGGTTGAATTTACCATTTCTGTGATTCAGTATGTAGATGTAAATGGAAACACTTATGTTTATATGGGTACTGCGGATGGAATGGTATATAAAGCACTTTTTAAAGATAATGAGCAGCTCTTATTTGCAAAAGTGGGAGATGTAATAAAAGGTTCTGTGGCAGATGGAGTTCTTTCAGTTGCAGAAATCATACAAAACGAATAGTATATAAACAAAATCGGAAGAGAGTTTTCTCTTCCGATTTTTTAATCTATTTTCAGATGCTTTATACTGATTAATATTAACAAAACTCCCATAATATATGTTAACCAATGCTCAGCAGTATAGCTAAGAATTTGATCCAAAAATAAAGAAAAATCAAAGTTTGACGTAAAGTCTAAAGTAGCAACACTTGCACCTTTAAAAATAGGTACAATAAAAGGAAATAATCCCGCTAAAATAATAATTTTCCAAAATAATTTGTTTGCCATAACATTCCCTCCTTGTTATGACGTAATTATATATCATTTTTTGTTGAAAATAAATATATTGTTTTTAGAAATTAGAGTATGATATAATTATATAAAATATGTGATATGTAAGGTATATGAGGGGTTATATTATGGCACAAAAGAGAATACCAGAAATGCATCGAATTAATAAAGCAGTATTGATTCAGTATACAATTCTAACAGTTATATTATTTGCAGCGTATATTTTGGAGTTCGTAAAGGGGAGTCGAACACTTGGATATACAATTATTTTTATGCTTTTTGATTTAGTTCCATTTGCTATTTATTTCGTGAGCTATAAAAAGAATCCCTTTTCTAATAACTTAAAATATATTCTAAGTGTTGGCTTTTCTTTATTATATGCATTTGTATTGTTGACGGCTGCGGTTCCAACCACATTTGTTTATATTTTCATGATTTATATTATCATAATTCCATATGGTGATATTCGTTTGTGTTATATCACAGGAGGCATCGCAGTTATTGCTAATATTGTTTCTGTTGTCTATGGTTTTATCAGCGGATCATTAACAACAGAAGATTTAGCCATGATTGAAATCCAGATTATTTCGATAGCTCTTGGAGCTATATTTGTAGGACTAGCTACAAATGTAACTGGAAAAGTAAATGCCCAGAAATTAGAAGAGATTCACGAAGAAAAAGACAAGACGGAGCACGTACTAACTAATACATTGGATATTTCTAGAGGTATTTCTCAAGATATCAAAGAAGTAACTATTATGATGGAGCAGTTGAAGAAATCTGTATTTACTACACGTGATTCTATGCAGGATGTAACTGCTGGTGCAAATGAAACTGCTGAAAACTTACAGCAACAGCTTTCTCAGACGGAAGAGATCATGGAACAGATTGATAGTGCCAAAGAGGTTACAGATACAATCACAGAAAATGTTAATCAGACAGAGCAGACCATTTCTGTTGGAAAAACCAATATTGATCAGCTTCTTTCATCTGTAAGTCAATCAGAAATAGTAGGTTCTACCGTAGCTGAAAAAATGAATGAATTGATGGAAAATACCGAAAAGATGAATTCCATCGTTGAAATGATTAATTCCATCACAAGTCAGACAAGCCTTCTTAGCTTGAATGCTTCTATTGAAGCAGCAAGAGCAGGAGAGGCCGGACGCGGTTTTGCAGTAGTAGCTGGTGAAATTCAGACTCTTGCCGGTCAGACCAGTGAAGCAACTGTAAATATTACGAAGTTAATCAATGATATCAATTCATCGATTCAGGATGTATTCAAATCTACAAATCAGATGATGGAAAATAATAAGGAACAGAATCAGGCCGTAGAAACTATGGCAACCACATTTGAAGATATTGAAAAATGTGTTTCTAATATTCAAGAGGTAAGCGTTAGCTTAGAATTGGTTGTAAAAGAATTGGTTCGTTCCAATGAAAGTATCGTAAATGGTATCAATATGGTTTCTTCTGTAACGCAGGAAGTATCTGCTCGAGCAAATGAAACCCTAGAAGATAGCGAAAACAATTCGCTAGTTGTAGAAGAGGTTACAGGTGTAATTCTTTCTATCAATGAAAAAGCGCAACATTTAAATCAATAGCAAAAAGAAAGCACCTTAAATGTTAGATTTAAAATCCAGCATGAAAGGTGCTTTTTATTGGTTTATTAGAATTATTTAAATTTATCTTTTGATTGAAACCGCCATACGATGATAAGTGTGTCTAATTCCACGGATTACCTTTCCGTACTCTAAAATATTTTCTGGAAGACTCATTCCGCCATATCCCGCATCACCAAGATGATGCATGTCTGTTCCGGTCATTTTACACATGAGAGCAATCTCACGAATGGTAGCGATATCAGCACCTTCCTGAGAAGTACCGATAGCAGTAAGTGTCATTTTACCATTTGCATGTGCTACACAAACAAGACTACGAATGTATTCCATAGTAATACCAGGGACGGTACCCGGAGCAGGCATAAGGATAATATCAGCACCAGCATCACAGAATGCCTTTACATCTGCTTCTGTAATGATATTTTCGCCACCTTCAGAAAGAATACCAGCAGCATGCATTTTTCCAGCAATAAGAACTACATCATTTCCTAAATGTTCACGATAAAGCTTTAATGTATCGATAATGGCTTTATTCGTTACACCAATACCAGGATTTCCAGTAAGAACAATAAAGTCTACACCCATTTCAACGGCTTTTTTAGCATTTTCCAAGGTAGCAGAGCGACCAGAAGTAAGCTGCCACATTTCAATCGTATCAACAGTACTTTCTACATTCTGTTCTAATGGTTCTAGGTTAATACCAACAGGGCGACCTGTAAGTTCTTTCACTTTACGAATCACATTTTCAGGCTCTGTTTTTGGCAAACCTTGAATTACAGGATTGTTTACATCAAAAATGTTTAATAAAATAATATCAGCTCCCATAGAAGCAACAAATTCTGCATTGGTTACATCACCAAGCATTGGCATAATAGCTCCGATGGTTTCACATACCAAAATGCGTCCTTCACTGGAAGCAATCGCTTGTAATAATTCGTCTTTGCTCATGGTTTCAAAGTCAGATGCGGTGCAATCTAAAAAGCGTTTCATGGTTTCTTTCCCCCTTTGATTTTGTTAATGGTTAGTTTTATGATTGGAATGAAGATTAATAGTTCAAATGTATAAATAAACCACATATTCATGCCAGGATTTATTTCATCTGAGATTACTCGCCATATCCATGCCCATTGAAAAGTAGCAATATATGTGATAAACCAAATGAGAGTAACATACATATCCACATAATATTTTTTCACTATTTCACTTAGAATATCATAAGTCTGCAATTCAACATATAATTTTTTAGCAAAAAACAAATTTAAGGCTAAAGAAATTATTTGAAGAACAAAAAATCCTTTTAGGAATAAACATGTAATGATGTGAAAAAGAAAGGACATAATCTGTAATGCAACAAGCAAAAGAAAATCTTTATGGTGTTTTACGGCTGGTATATCCTGATCACTTTGGTATTCTTCGTTTAAAAGATAATCTGTAGAAACTTCAAATAATTTACTAAGCTGTAATATATTGGTTGCATCCGGAAGAGCAGTATCCATTTCCCAGCGAGAGACTGCCTGCCGGGATACATTTAATTTTTCAGCTAACTCTTCCTGTGAATATCCCTTTTGTTTTCTAAGTGTCACGATTTTTTCTGCGAGTTTCATATAAAATCCTCCTCAAATTTGGTAATTTCATAATAAATATAGGAGTGATTTTGTTCTACCACCTTAACTTTACAATTGCGCAACAAAAGTTTACATCTTTATCTTTTAATAGAAATGGCCATTCTATGATAGAATGCATTTAAATAATGCGTGTACTACTGAAGATTTCGTTTTTTAAATAAATAGAAACCCAAGAAATATAACGTTAAACACTCTATCATATTCGATAAGAGAAACTCTATATGATAAGGTGTATTTCTCATTATAAGAGAATTATTAAATTTCATTGCCTGTTCTTCATGTAACATATTATCAATATAACACGCTTGAGCATATGGAGAAAGAAGTAAATGTGTATTGTGTGCGATTCTTTCAGTTCCCTCTACATAAAGCGGATTATCTTCCATTACACCTTCTACATTGAAGCGAATAGTTTGTTCAGGCTCCTTTAAAATTGATACTGTATTATCACCTGCATTAAGAAGAAGCAGAGTTATCGTCATTACAATGAAGACCGAAATTAGCCGATGGTTTACCAATAAAGATAAAACTGTAGAAATTACTGCTATGGTTGAAATAATCACAAGTGCAATAACAAGATTTACTACAAATTTGTTGGGTAGTAGATTTATCTCATAATTCTTTATTATACATAGAATTATAACAGAAATTGTATCAAATAGAAATAATAATATACCTTCCATTATTCCAGCAATAATTTCAGTCTTGTAGAAAGCCGATTTGCTATAACCATAAAACAGTTTATTGTTAATTGTCCTTGCATCTAATTCTTGACTTATTTGCAAGGAAACATTTGTTGCAATGAATATACATAGCACGAAGGATTTATCAAAGAGAAAGTATGTGGTATCGATTTCAAACCCGTAGGTTGTCCTCATAATTATCATAAAATTGTAAATCAGTATGAATATAACTTCACTAATGAAAATTAAAGAAGTTAATCGTCTAGATAATTCTGCTTTAAGTAATTTATACATATACCGTTCCTCCTATTGTTCAAATGTATCGAAATAATATTTTTCTAACGATTCGTTCGAAATCTCATTAATTGGACACTCATGAATCAATTTTCCATCCTTCAGAAATCCTACATGAGTGGCAATCTTCTGAAGTTCATCAAGCACATGACTAGAAATCACCATAGTTAACTGTTCTTTCTGGGATAGTGTTTGAAGTAATGTCCTAATCTGCCGTATCCCAGAAGGATCTAAGCCATTAAGTGGTTCATCAAGAAAGAGTAAATGGGGATCATTTACAAGTGCCAAGGCAAGTCCTAATCTTTGTTTCATACCGAGTGAGTATTGAATTACAGGCTTTTTGGTATCTTTTAGACCAACTATATCAATAAGTTCAGTAGCCGTATATTTAGGATTTTTTATTAGAGACAAGTGGTATTTTAGGTTACGTTTTGCGGACCAGTATGGATAAATGGCCGGATTTTCCACAATAGCACCAATTCTTATGTTTTTTTCCTTGTCTATATGGCCTGAAGTGGGGGATTGTAATTCTAATAAGAGTCTCATTAGAGTTGTTTTTCCAGCCCCGTTGTTGCCAATTAAACCATAAATAGCTCCCTCAGGGATATGAATTGATACATTATCTAGGGCAGTTTCATTTTTGTATTTTTTAGTTAAGTCAGTAGTGGTTAAAATGTAATGCATAAAAATCCTCCTTTAGAAATTCTTCTGTATGTCCCATATTTATATCAAAGATTCGAAGAAGTAAAGCAAAGAAATACAGACGTTAAGTTTTAATAGGATGTTAAAGTTATTTGGCAGGATGTAAAGAACAATTTGCTTGAGAAATGTCAAAAAACAATATAGAATAATATGCAAAAGTTTAAACTGAGATAGAGAGATACAACCAAAATGACTGTTGCTGAAATGATAAAAAAAACTAGACTAGATAATAATATGACACAAGAAGAATATGGATGTAAGTTTGGGGTTACAAGACAGACCGTTTCCAGTTGGGAAAATGAGAAGAGTATGCCGGATTTACAGATGCTTATAACAATATGCAATACATATCATCTATCTCTGGATTTGCTCTTAAATGATGATTATGAGTATGTGTATAAGATAGATATTATGCAAAAAATCGGACGAATTCTAAAAAAATTTGTATATGTTCTGCTCATTATGGTGGGAATATTTTTGATTATGTTTGCAGTTTGGAATGTTAATGCGAAGGAAAAAAACACTGCCTTCGCATCCAGGGTTCTCGAACTGGGTTTTGTCCTAGAGGATGGACATTATATACTAGAAGATCAAGTGGCACTATATGAATTACCTAATCAAAAATTACCATTTATGAAAAACCACTTTTATGCACAACATATTTCGGCGACATATCGAAATGAGTATTATGCTTGTAAAATTCGTATGAGTTATGATACAGAGAAGTATTCTTTTACTATAAACTACGGTGCTGAAAATAATATTTCTGGAATTATTACAGATTACGGTCATATTGAGTATCAGGAGTTATCCAAACAAGACTTAATGCTAATGGATAAATATCAGGATGATATTGATACCATCTTACATAAAATGGTTGAATATTATAGGGTTGCATACGATTCATAAGAGATATGACACAGGGAGACTATTTTGAGTCTCCCTTATTTTAAAATAAAAAAAGTTTACCTTAGTATAAATTACACATCTCTAAGCTTTACCACTCGTCCTGCACGTCGTCTACGGTCTTCTTCAAGCGCAGCATAGTGCTTTCGAGTGGTATTTACGTCTTTATGTCCGAGAACGTCAGCTACCAAATAAATATCTCCAGTTTCCTGATAAAGAGTAGTACCATAAGTACTTCGAAGCTTATGTGGTGTAATATTTTTTACGTTAGTAACCAACTTAGAATACTTCTTGACCAGATTTTCAACAGCACGAACTGTAATTCGTCTATTTTGGATAGAGAGGAAGAGTGCTTTTGTATGACCTTCAACAGGAGTAATACTTTTTCGTTCTTCTACATAGTTTGCCAAAGCATCTGCAACCTCATCTCCAAAATAAATCATTACCTCTGCACCACCTTTACGGTGAACTTTGATACCGTTGTTTTTAAAGTCTACATCATCCATATCTAACCCTACACACTCAGAAACACGAATTCCCGTCCCTAATAAAAGTGTTAAAATAGCCAAATCACGAGTTTTCGTACGTTCATGGTACATTTGCTGTCTAGAAGATAAACTCTCGCCAGATTCTACCTCATCAAGCAATTGGGCTACTTCGTCTACATCTAAACGAATAATAGCTTTGTCATGAATCTTGGGCATATCTACCTTTACTGCAGGATTCGTATCTATCAATTCCTTTTTAAAGAAATAATTATAAAAGGTGCGTAGAGAAGCTAATTTGCGTTTTAAACCACGTTCATCGTTGGTATGAGCCACACCATCTTTTTCGTATAATTTCAAATGATATAAATATTCTTCTATATCCATAGGTGTTATTTGGTCCAAAATAGAAATAGGAAACTCTATAACCTTCATTTTCTTACAAATCGGATTATTCTCATGTAAATAATCGAAAAAACAAGCCAAATCATAAGCATATGCGATGCGTGTACGAGAAGCAGTAGTAGTTTCAATTCCAATAAAAAATTGCTTACAAAATGGAGGTAAATCTGCCATTAAATGTCGTAATCGCAATTCGTTTTTAATATTCACATCTTCATGATAAGCTTTTTCTTTCATTTTCTTACCTCACATAGAATAAATAATTAAAACAAAATTTAATAATGTAACTTATCCCTTGTTCTTAGGTGTTTTTACCCTAGGCTCACGCTCAAATTTTTGTGGCCAGCCTTTGATATTTCCTTCCAAGATAGCGTGGAACATACGCTGCTTAGCTCCAGGATTTTCTAAATTAATCTGACGTACCAGGTTTTTCGCATATTCACGTTTGGTATGACCATCAACAGGACATGGATTCTTTACAACAGGAAGAGTGGTTTTATTCATGAAACCTATTACATCTGCTTCAGGAAGATACATCATTGGACGAATTACTGTCAAATCCATTCGATCTAAATATGTAACAGGAGAGAAGCAGTGGAATCTTCCTTCGTAAATTAAAGATAAAAACATGGTTTCAATCAGATCATCCATGTGATGAGCATATGCTACTTTATTGCAGCCCAACGCTTTTACAGTGTCATTCAAAGAGCCTTTGCGCATCTTTGCACATAAAGAACATGGAGAATCCTCTTTACGCTGTTCGAAGATAATATTTCCAATATCAGTTCTAACAACATGATATTCTACATCTAATTTTTTACATAATGCTTCGATTTCTGTTACATCGAAATCACCAAATCCCAAATCAATAGTAACCGCAATAAGTTCAAACTTCTTTGGATAAAAACGTCTGAGACCAGCGAGAGCGTAGAGTAGAGTAAGAGAGTCCTTCCCACCGGATATACCTACTGCAATTTTGTCTCCTTCCTCAATCATATGGTAATCGTCGACTGCGCGACGCACATAGCTGTACAACTGTTGTATTTTCATAAAATCCTCCGATATATATAGTTTTATTAGTAGTTATCATGTATAATGATAGACATATTATAGCAAAAAGCGAATAGTTTGGCTAGGTTTTGCGAATAGTTTATAGTGAATTAGGAGAAAAAATATGAAATTTGTAATTCAACGTGTATCTGAAGCATCTTGTAAAGTAGAAGGCAATATAATTGGTAAAATTCAGCAAGGTTTTTGTGTTCTTATTGGCGTTTCCAATGAGGATAACACCGAAATCGCCGATAAAATGATTAAAAAACTCATTGGAATGCGTATATTCGAGGATGAAAACGGCAAAACAAACCTAAGTCTTGCAGATGTAAATGGAAGTTTATTATTGATTTCGCAGTTTACCCTGTATGCAGACTGTAAAAAAGGAAATCGTCCATCCTTTATAAATGCAGGCAATCCAGAGCTTGCCAATAATCTATACGAATATATTATTGAAAAATGCAAAGAACAGGTTCCAAACGTTCAAACAGGAAGTTTTGGTGCTGATATGAAGATTTCCCTAGTAAACGATGGACCATTTACAATTGTTCTGGA